>NZ_JADBIA010000003.1:0-497145 GCF_014892665.1 Sphingomonas sp. CFBP 13603
CGACGCCGCGCTGGCGACGCCCGCTGCGGTGGCAAGCGCGCCCGTGGCGGTGGTGGCGGCACCGGCATTGGTCGCGGCGCCCGCCGCGGCGGTCGCGGCGGCCGACGCCTCCGCCTTGGCCTTGGCAGCATCAGCGCCCCAACCCCAGCCACCCGGCACGCGCAGATGTCCGGCAGGCCAGGCGATGCCGAACCCGGTCGGCCATTCGATCTTGAATCCGGGCGGCACCAGCGCCGCCCAGTCGATCTGGCGGATCACTGGCATCATCAGCCCGAGCAGCACGCCGTAGAACACCAGGCGGAGTTGCAGCAGGACTCCCGGCTTTGCGCCACGCCCGGACCCTCCGCGCCCACGCGTGGCGCCAGCGCGATTGCCGCCGAGCAACCGCATGAAATCAAACACATACTCCATCATCGCCCGCGCGTACGCGCGCGCGCGCGCGGAAGTCACCGTACCGCCACCCGAACTTGCGGCGAGCGGAGTCGGAAACGAGGCGAACGCATCGTGAACATCGCTGATCCCATGCGCGCGTGGCAAAGTGGATTCACACGACCGATCGGATTTCGATGTCGGCTGGTTTCGGAGGGGGAGGCTAGATACGTGACGGCATGTATCGCCAAGGTGACGACGCACCGCGCGAAGGCTCCGACCAGGCCGTGATAACTGAAGGGCAGAACGACCGGACCTGCCCTTTATCGCCCCCGCATCGTCGATCTCATCGCCGAACCAGCGCCGACGAACCCGCACCGGGAGGCATCTCGGTCAGCGTCGGCGGGGCAAAGACGGCGAATACGCTGTCCTACACGGGCGAGCCGTGCCCAGATCGACGCATGGCATCGCTCCCATACAAACTCCCGAACACCCTGTCCGCCATCGCCGCCGTGCCATGGAGCAGGGCCGCGCGCGGGCGATTTGAGGCAGTGCGAGGAATCGTGCGAGCGTCTACACTTCCTATACTTCACTCGCCAACCCACTGGAAACGCTGGACACACGAAGGGCGGGAAATGGCCCTAGCCACTCCCCGCCCCCGTTACGCGTCCAGCTTATGCCTCTTGCGAGGCGCAAGGCTTAGAAGTGCGTGATGATGCCGAGCATCGGACGGAAGCTCTGTGCCGCACCGAAGGTGTTGACCTCTGCGCGGATGCGGAAGCCTGCGTTGCCGGTGATGCCCTTCAGGCCAATGCTCTGCGGACCGACTTCTGCGCCGATGCCGTAGGTCACTGCGTGATAGTCACGACCGGTGTCGGCGACGACGTTCGAACGACCCGAGAAATGGTCGAAGTTGACCCACTGGTAGCCGACCTTGCCGTAGATCAGGCCGCTGTCGCCAGCGCGGAAGCCGAAGCGGCCTGCTGCGCCGTATTCCCAATCGATGTTGCCATCGATGCCCTTGATCACGTTGCCTTCTGCGCCGACGAAGACCGGGCCGAGCGGCACGTTCACGCCGATGACGCCCTGGACCAGCGAGCCCGATGGCTTGTAGCTGCGACGGGTCGAACCGTCAGCGTTGATCGCCTGCGGGATGCCGTGACCTGCCTCGTTGTCGAACTGCTCCCAGCCGCCCATCACGCCGAAATACGGCTCGATGCCGAATGCCTTCGAGCCGTCGGGCGCTGCTGCTTCGCCGGGCTGTGCGCTGTTGTCGGTGGGGGCTGGTGCCGACATGTCCTGCGCGAAGGCGGGAACTGCGACCGTTGCGGCGGCGAGGGCGATTGCCAGGGAAAGCTTACGCATGAGTTTGACCTTATATCGTGTGTTGCGTGGATCCCCGACTGCACGGTGCGTCGGTTCGGTCCAGGCAAGTCGAAACCGGCCGGCGGTCACATGGTTGCACAAAAAACGTCACATTCAGGGAACCGCCAGGGAACTGTTCGCCTGTGTTGCGTTACAGCAACGGTTCCTGTCAGTTACATGAACGAACTGTGGCGCAAACGGCATGGTATAGGCAGAAATACAGCGGAAAAGCGGCAGAAAGCAGCGGCCTGCGCTGTTAACGCTCTGCGTTTACCAGCTGGTGACAATCCGTGTGCAACGCAGCATCCATGGGATTTTCACGCCTGTTCCGCAGCCGTTGGGCGGCCTTGTTCTGGTCGGCGGGAATCTTGTGGACGGCCTATGACGTGGCCAGCGATGCGCCGGAACCGGCGGCAACCAACGCTGCGTCGGGGAATGTCGTCGAGGGAAATACCGACGCGACCGGCGCTACATACAACGCAGGCGATCTCGCGGCCCTGGCCAACGCCACGGGCTGAAGGCGACGCGCCCGGTACAGGCGCGTCGCGGATCGTTCAGGGCTTCAGCGCAACGTCGTCGGCGTCCTTCAGGTCTTCGTCGTCGTCGATCGTGTCGTCGTCGAGTTCGTCCTGGACGTCGTCCTCGTCCATGTCGGCTTCGTCCATCGTCACCGACGAGTCCGTCTCGCCGACCTCTTCGGAGTCCATCTTGGTCTCGTCGATCGACTCGTCGTCGGTGTCGTCTTCGCCCAGATCGGGTTCGAGGTCGGTCAGGATGATGCCGTCGCTCGGCCCGTTGCGCGTGGCCTCGAGGATCTCGGCGCGCTGGCTCTCGTCATAGCCCTCTTCGTCGTAGCCGTCGTCGCCCGATCCGGCACTCGGCGCCTGATGTCCGCCCATGGTCACACTCCCTCGTTCCAGGACGCCCGCACGTTGCGGGCCTACCAGATGCGAACGGTGGACGTGCGCGGTGGTTCCTTCAAGCGCGGACCGGTGCCGTCGACGCCGGCCGGAACAGGCGACCGCGTTCGGTCACGAGAATGGCGACCAGCGCCGCCAACCCCGCGAGCAGGAACCCGCCGACCAGCGGCACGGTGGTGCCATTGAAGGCCTGCCCGATCAGCGCACCGAACACCGCGCCGACGGTGACGCTCAGGAACCCCTGCACGCTCGATGCAGTCCCGGCGATCCGCCCCATATTCTCCATCGCCATCGCCGAAAAATTGGAGGTAGCGAGGCCAAAACAGCCAAGTGTCAGTGCCTGGAAGACCGCGAAACTCACCAAGGTCTCGAACCCGATCTCGATCGCGAACAGGTGGACCAGCGACACCAGGATCAGCACCGACAGCGCGCCATGGCTGATCAACCGCGTCCCCAGCCGCATCACGATCCGCGAGTTGAGCAAATTGCACGCCGCCATCGTCACCGACGTCGTCGCGAAGATCAGCGCGAGCAACGTCGGCTTGTGGAACACGTCCGCCATGATCTGCTGGATCGAATTGAGATAGCCGTACAGCGCCCCCATCAACGCCGTCGAGGCGAGCGTGTAGCCGAGCGAATTGCGATCGCTCAGCGTCTGCCGCCAATCGCTGAAGATACGCCCCGGCGTGATCGGCAGGACGTTCTCGGGTGCCAGCGTCTCGGGCATCCGCAGATAGAACCAGACCAGCACGCCCAGCGTCAGCACCGCCACAGTCCAGAAGATTGCCCGCCAGTCGCCGAACTGCAGCACCGTCCAGCCGAACGTCGGCGCCAATATCGGGACGATCATGAACACCATGAACGCGATCGACATCACCCGCGCCATCGCCCGCCCGTGATAGCAATCGCGAACCAAAGCGATCGTCGCCACTCGCGCCGCGGCGATCACTGCGCCACCGAATGCACGCGCGGCCAACAGCAGCGTGAAGCTCCCCGCGGTCGCGCAGGCGACGTTGGCGATGATGTACAGGACGAGCGACCAGAGCAGCACCGTCCGCCGCCCGAACCGATCCGCGAGCGGCCCGTGGACGAGTTGCGCCACACCGAACCCGATCACGAACGCGGTGACGACGAACTGCCGCCCGTTCTCGGTCGCGACGCCGAGCGAGTCGCCGATCGCCGGCAGCGCGGGCAGCATCGAGTCGATACCGAGCGCGGTCAGCGACATCAACGAGGCGACGAGCGCGACGAACTCGACGAAACCGATCGGCGCGCCGCGCATCGCTGGCGCGTCGGATTGTGGATCCTGGGTCTGCATGATGCGTGCGCCTTTACCCGCTCGGCCGGTCTTGCGGAACCCGCTAACCGGCGCAGTTCCGAGATGATTGCGCGATGCGCCGCCGCCCCCTATCCGTATTGTCAGAACAACACACTTCGGAGACAGCCATGATCCGTCCGCTCTTTACCGCTGCTGTAGGCCTTACCAGCGTGCTCGCCCTGTCCGCCTGCGATCGCTCGAACGAGGGCGCATCGGTCTCGATCAACGCCGATGGCGGCAACGTCCTCGGCGCGATCAACGGCGAGACCGGCGAGATGAAGATCGACGTGCCGGGCTTCCAGGGCTCGGTGAAGCTGCCGAAGATCAAGATCGACACGAGCAATTTCGATCTCAACGGCGTGCGGCTGTATCCGGGATCGTCGATCAAGACACTCAACATCGTCGGCGACGACAAGGCAGGCGGGTTGCGCGTCGCTTTCGCCAGCCCCGCAACACCTGCTGCAGTCCGCGACTGGTTCGCACAGCGGCTTGGCAAGGTCGGCTACCAGGTCCATCCCGAGGGCGCCAACCTGATCGGCACCACCGACGAAAACAAACCCTTCCGCCTCGAACTCGCGCCCGACGGCAAGGACAAGGCGACCGGCACGATCGTCATCAGCGGCTAGTCTACGATCGTCCCCCGCCAAGGGGAGGATTGAAATCTCGCCCTACCCTAACCCAGGCATTTGGCACGCCACCCCCGATCGCCTATATCGGGCATCCCCCAAACCGGACACGCACCCCATGCTCGATACGCCCGCCGCCCAGGTCCCGACGCTCAGCCTCGCCACGCAGGACACCGACCCCGATGGCTTTGCCGCCGCGTTCGGCGAATCGTTCGAGCGGTACGGCTTTGCGATCGTCGCCGACCACGGCATCCCCGCCGACCTGATCGAGCGCGCCTGGGCCGAGACCAAGCTCCTGTTCGACCTCCCCGAAGACGAGAAGCGCGGCTATCACATCCCCGGCGGCGGCGGCGCGCGCGGCTACACGCCGTTCAAGACCGAGATCGCCAAGGACGCCAAGGTCGTCGACCTCAAGGAATTCTGGCACGTCGGTCGCGAGCTCCCCGAGGGTCATCGCTATGCGGACACGATGGCACCGAACGTCTGGCCGACGCGTCCCGAAGGGTTCAAGCCGGTCTTCCTCGAACTCTTCGCCGCATTCGACCGCGCCGGCGACAAGCTGCTGTCCGCGATCGCGCGCCACCTGAAGCTCAAGCCCGACTGGTTCGATCCCGCGGTGAAGGACGGCAACAGCATCCTTCGTTTGCTCCATTACCCGCCGATCCCCGCCGATGCGGAAGGCGTCCGCGCCGGCGCGCATGAGGATATCAACCTCATCACGCTGCTGCTCGGCGCCGAGGAAGCCGGCCTCGAACTGCTCGACCGCGCGAACGGCCGCTGGCTGTCGATCAAGCCGCCCGAGGGCGCGATGGTCGTCAACGTCGGCGACATGCTCCAGCGGCTGACCAACAACGTGCTCCCCTCGACCACGCACCGCGTCGTCAACCCGCCCCCCGAGCGTCGCGGCCACTCACGCTATTCGATGCCGTTCTTCCTGCACCCCGCGCCCGACTTCCTGATCGAGACGCTGCCGGGCACGATCACGCCGGACAACGCGAACCGCTATCCAAACCCGATCACCGCGCACGACTATCTGTACGAGCGACTGGTCGAGATCGGGCTGATCAAGAAGTAGAGGCAGCAGGTTTCCCCGCGAAGGCGGGGATCCAGACTGGGCTCCCGCCTTCGCGGGAGAACAAAGAAGCGTTGGCACTGACCACTGCACCACCCCGGCGAAGGCCGGGGCCCAGTTGGAAAGGTGGTCGTAACGACGCGCACCGCTCTGTTATCGCCGTCTCCCAACTGGGCCCCGGCCTCCGCCGGGGTGGCGCATCTCTCGGGAAGGCTAAAGCGCGCAAACACCCCACCGCTTTTCTCCCCACCTGATACCCAACAACCACGCTTCGCCCATTGGTGCGCGCCGCCGCATCCGCTAGACCGCGCGCGATGCCCCATCTCTATCTCGTCGACGGCTCCGGCTATATCTTCCGCGCCTATCACCGGCTGCCGCCGCTCACCAACAAGCATGGCGAGCCCGTCGGCGCGGTGTATGGCTACACGACGATGCTGTGGAAGCTCGCCGACGAGGTCCACGCGGCCGACGGCCCCACCCACATGGCGGTCATTCTCGACAAGTCGTCGAAGACCTTCCGCAACGATCTCTACGACAAGTACAAGGCGCAGCGTCCGCCGCCGCCCGAGGATCTCGTCCCGCAGTTCCCGATGATCCGCGACGCCACGCGCGCATTCAGCCTGCCGTGCATCGAGACCGAGGGACTCGAAGCCGACGACATCATCGCGTGCTATTCGAAGGCCGCGCTCGCCCAAGGCTGGGAAGTAACGATCGTGTCGTCCGACAAGGACCTGATGCAGCTGATCGAGCCCGGGCTCGACATGTACGACACGATGAACAACCGGCGGCTTGGCGCGGAGCATGTCGCAGAGAAATTCCACGGCGTCTCGCCCGCGCAGCTCGGCGACGTGCTCGCGCTGATGGGCGACAGCGTCGACAACGTCCCCGGCGTCCCCGGCGTCGGCCCCAAGACCGCGGCAAAACTGATCCTCGAACACGGCGATCTCGAATCCGTGCTAGCCGCCGCCGACGGCATGAAGAAGAGCAAGCTGCGCGACAACCTGATCGAGCATGCCGAGATGGCGCGGCTGTCGAAGGTCCTCGTCACGCTCAAATGCGACGTTGCGCTGCCCGAACCGCTGGAGGATCTCGAACTCAAGGGCATCCCCGACGCCCCACTGCGCGCGTTCCTCGAACATCACGGCTTCAAGTCACTGATCGCCAAGCTGTCCGCGGTCGCCGAAGCCCCCGTCGCGGAACCGGCGAGCACGGCCGAGTTCGACGAGGACGAGCCCTGCAAGCACGACGACTATGAAACCGTCGTCGACGAGGCCGCGCTCGATCGCTGGATCACCGTGGCGAAACACCAGGGCTGGATCGCGATCGACACCGAGACCACCGGCATCGACGCGACGCGCGCGGACCTGGTCGGGGTCAGCATGGCGCTGCATCCGAACCTCGCCTGCTACGTACCTATCGCGCATGGCGGGACGGATTTGCTCGCGGAAAACCCGGTCCAGCTCGATCGCGCGCTCGTGCTAGAGAAACTGAAGCCGTTGCTGGAGGACCCGAGCGTCCTGAAGATCGGCCACAACCTCAAATACGACATGATCGTCCTCGGCCGCGCCTACGCGTCGACGGGCGGCGTGAACATCGCGCCGTTCGACGACACGATCGTGATGAGCTTCGATCTCGACGCCGGGTTGCACGGCCACGGCATGGACGAACTCGCCGCCACGCATCTCTCGCACAGCTGCATCGCGTTCAAGGACGTCGTCGGCACCGGCAAGACGCAGCGGACCTTCAACGAAATCGATCTCAAGGCCGCGACACGATATGCGGCCGAGGACGCCGACGTGACGCTCCGCCTCTGGCGCCGGTTCAAGCGCCGCCTGCCCGCGGAGGGCTCGACCCGCGTCTACGAGATGGTCGACCGCCCGCTCGTCCCCGTCATCGCGCAGATGGAGATGCACGGGATCAAGGTCGACGCCGCGAAACTGTCGAAGCTCTCGACCGAGTTCGCCGGCCAGATGGCGAGCCTGGAGACCGAGATCCACGCGCTCGCTGGCGCGCCCTTCACGATCGGCAGCCCCAAGCAACTGGGCGACGTGCTGTTCGAGAAGATGGGCATCAAGGGCGGCCGCAAAGGCAAGTCCGGCGTCTATTCGACCGACGTCAACGAACTCGAGCGGATCGCGGCGGACAAGGATTCGCCCGGCGCGGTGATCGCGCGGAAGGTGCTCGACTGGCGCCAACTGTCGAAGCTGAAATCGACCTACACCGACGCGCTGCAGGCGCAGATCAACCCGGCGACGGGCCGCGTGCACACGTCCTATTCGCTGACCGGCGCGCAGACCGGCCGGCTGTCGTCGACCGATCCCAACCTCCAGAACATCCCCATCCGCACCGAAATCGGCCGCCAGATCCGCGACGCGTTCGTGGCCGAGCCCGGCAACGTCATCCTCGCCGCCGATTACTCGCAGATCGAGCTGCGGCTGGCCGCGCACATGGCGAACGTCCCGGCGCTGAAGGCCGCGTTCGCCAACGGCGACGACATCCACAGCCTCACCGCGCAGGAACTGTTCGGCGAGGTCAACCGCGACACCCGCGGCCGCGCGAAGACGATCAACTTCGCGATCCTCTACGGCATCTCGCGCTGGGGCCTCGCCGGGCGTCTGGACGTGTCGGCGGACGAAGCGCAAGCGATGATCGACCGCTATTTCGATCGCTTCCCCGGTATCTCCAACTACATCGTCGAAACAACCGAAAGCGTTCGCGCGAGCGGCTTCACGACTACGCTGTTCGGCCGAAAAACGCACTTCCCGCGCATCCGTTCGAAGATCCAGCACGAACGCCAAGGCGCCGAACGCGCCGCGATCAACGCCCCGATCCAGGGGACGAGCGCCGACATCATCAAGCGCGCGATGGTCCGCATGGGGCCGGCGTTGCTCGAAGCGGGCCTGCCCAATGTCCGCATGCTGCTCCAGGTCCACGACGAACTCGTGTTCGAATTGCCGGAAGGTGACGTCGCCGCGGCCAAGCCCGTGATCGAGCAGGTCATGGCGAACGCCGCGCAACCCGCGGTAACGCTCGACGTCCCACTCGGCATCGAGATCGGCACCGGCCTTAGCTGGGGAGCGGCACATTGAACGCGCAGGGCGGCAGCCGGCCACGTCCGGCTGACTCGCACAAGCGCGGCCGGCGGAGCCTTTGCTCCGACCGACGACGCGGCTTTGCCGCGGCGCGATCCACGAATGGCGCAGCAGCGTGACCGAGGCCACGCAGGATATCGACACGCTCGCCAAGGGCGGTCGGACCAACATCGCCGGCTTCGTCCTCCGCCTCGCCGCGCGCATCCCGTTCCTGTTCATCGCCGGCCGCATCTACGGCCCTGACCTCGTCGGCCGGTTCGCCATCGCCGTCGTGGTCGTCGAACTCGCCGCGCTTCTCGCCACGCTCGGCCTCAAGCGCGGCCTCGCTCAGGCACTCAGCAGCGCCGACCGTCCGCACGCCAACGTGGTGTGGGACGCGATGGCGGTCGCGTTCGTCGCATCGCTCATCGCCAGCGCCGTGCTCTGCACGTTCCCGCAGATCATGTATCCGAACAGCGCGATCACCGGGCTCGACCGGTTCCTGCCGCTGATCATCGTCGCGATCGCCTGGTCGGACGTCAGCCTCGCCGCGCTAGCCTACCGCCTCAACGTCAAGGCCGCCGTCACCGCCCGCGCGGTGGTCGAGCCGTGGACGATCTCGATCGCCGCCTGGGCCTTTTCCTATTTCACGATCCGCGACGGCCTCGTGCTGAGCTACGTCGCGTCGATGACAGCAGCGCTGATCGCCAGCCTCGTGCCGTTCCTGCGCAGCTACGGCGTGCCGCGGGGTTGGAAACCCCAACTTCGCCCGCTCTACGCGCTCGCCCGCGCCAATATACCGCTGGCCGGCGCAGACATCCTCGAATGGGGCAGCCGCAACGTCGACCGCTTCATCCTCGGCGTGATGTTCGAGCCCAAGATCGTCGGCATTTATTACATGGCACAGCAGGTCGCGAGCCTGCCGCAGAAACTCAAGACCAGCTTCGACCCGATCCTCGGCCCCGTCATCACCCACAGCCTCGCGATCAACGACCGCGCAGCGATCGCCAACCAGGTCCGACAGGTCGCGTTCTGGATCATGGCCGCGCAAGGCGGCCTCGCGCTGATGGGCTCGATCCCCGGCGAAGCGGTAATGGGCGTGGTCGGTCCGCAGTTCGTCGCCGGCACTGCCGCGCTCGCGTTCCTGCTCACCGCCGAAGTGCTCGCGTCGACCGGCGCAGTCAGCGAATCCGCGCTCGTCTACATCGCGCGCCACCGGAACCTGATGATCTCGGCGGCAATGCTTGCGTTCCAGATCGGGCTCAGTTTCGCGTTGATCTTCACGATCCGCAAGCTCGGCTACCCGGTCAATTACCAGGCGGCAGGTCCAGCGATCGCGCTGATGCTGTCGGTCGGGGTGACGTCGATCATCAAGTCGAAGCTGCTCGGGCACCTGCTCGGCGCCAACGTATCGCCGTGGCGCTGGCCGCTGATCTGGGCCGCGCTCGCCGCGATCGTGGTCGGTGGCGCGTTCACCGCGCTACCCAAGCGTTACGAATGGGTCGAGCTCGCGATCGGTGAACCCGCGATCGCAGCCACCTATCTCTACATCCTGTGGAAATACGCATTCGGCCCCGCCGACCGCGCCCTGTTCGGCAAGTCGACGCCAGTCGGCGAGGCGACGCTGCCGAATGCCGGATCACCGATCCGCTAGCGCGATCAGTATGCGCGGGCGACCGCGAACTCGACGGCTTCGATCATAGCGTCCTTGGCGTCGCCATTGGGGAAGCCGCCGATCGAGTCGATCGCCCGCTGGCCGTAATGACGCGCCCTGGCGAAGGTGTCGTCGATCGCACGGGTCGAGCGGATCAGGCGGATGGCATGCTGGAGATCGGCCTCGCTGTCGCGGCGGCCTTCGACGGCATCCTTCCAGAACGCACGGTCCTCGGCCGAGCCGCGCGCATAGGCGAGGATCACCGGAAGCGTCATCTTGCCCTCGCGGAAGTCGTCACCCGCGTCCTTGCCCATCGTGTCCGCGTCCGAGACGTAGTCGATCGCGTCGTCGACCAGCTGGAACGCGATGCCCAGGTTCCTGCCATAGGCGTCGAGCGCGGCTTCCTCTGCCTCGGAGCGATCGGCGACGACCGCCGAAATCCGGCACGCGGCCGCGAACAGCGCCGCGGTCTTCGCGCCGATGATATCGAGATAGCGCTCCTCGCCGAGATCGACGCGGCGTGCGGCGGTGAGCTGGTTGACCTCGCCCTCGGCGATGACCGCGCTGGTCGAGGACAGGATCTTCAGCGCCTTGAGGCTGCCCGCCTCGACCATCAGTTCGAAGCTGCGGCTGAACAGGAAATCGCCGACCAGCACGCTCGCGGGATTGCCCCAGATGATGTTGGCGGTGCGCTTGCCGCGGCGCAGGTCGGAGCCGTCGACGACGTCGTCGTGAAGCAGCGTCGCGGTATGGATGAACTCGACCGCGGCGGCGAGCAGGTGATGCTGCGTTCCGGTATAGTCGATCAGTTGCGCGCTCGCGAGCGTCAGCATCGGCCGCATCCGCTTGCCCCCGCCCGCGATCAGGTGACCGGCGAGTTCGGGGATCAGCGGGATTTCCGACTCCATCCGGCCGCGGATCACCGCATTGACCTGGTCCATGTCGCCGGAGACGAGTTTGACCATCGGGTCCAGCGACGGCTGGGACTCGGGATTGGAACGTATGGTTTCGAGGCGGTGGACGGTGGCGCTCATCTCACCGAGCCTCTGACGCCTATGCCCCTGCAAAGCAACCCTTGCCGGGCTCTGCCTGGCCCTGCCGAGCCTTGCCGGGCCTTGCGGAGTAGGACGCATCCCCGCAAAAGGCGCCCGAACCAATCTGGAAGGGTGTGCGATGGCTGACGACCTGCTGAACGGATATCGCCAGAGCATCGACAATATCGATGCGGCACTGATCCACATGCTTGCCGAGCGCTTCAAGGTGACGCAGGCGGTCGGCCGGCACAAGGCCACGCACGGGCTTCCGCCCGCCGATCCAGGCCGCGAGGAACGCCAGATCGCGCGACTGCGACAGCTCGCGGCGGATGCGCAGCTCGATCCGGAATTCTCGGAGAAATTCCTGCGCTTCATCATCGACGAAGTGATCCGCCACCACGAGCGGCTGGCGCACGATCACGCCTGATACGGATCGGTCCCGATCGGCGTAAGTGTCACGATCCGTGACGAAAACGTCATTCATTCTCCACCTGTCGATCATCCAGGCAGGTGCAATCGGTTGCCGATGACGCGTGTCCGCCGAGCCCTGATCGTTCTCGCCCTGATCGTCGCTTTGGCGATGGGTGTGATGGGCTGGCTGGGCTATTTCGGGGGGGCGTTGTTCACCGACATACCCGCGCGCAGCACGTCCGACCGAGCGCCGTTTGCGGTCGTGCTGCTGTCGGGCGACATCGGCTTCAACACGGGCATGAGCCCCGACATCGCGGAGCGTCTTGCCGCCGACGGTATTCCCGTGGTCGGCGTCAATACGCTGACCTATCTGCGCAAGACCCGCACGCCCGCGGAGATCACCTCGCTGATCGCACGGGCCGAGCAACGCGCGCTGCGATTGGGGCATACCGACCGCGTCGTGCTGATCGGCGTGTCGTTCGGCGCGGACATGCTTCACGTCGGTCTCGTCGGGTTGCCCGCGAGCCTGCGCGACAAGGTGACGCGAGTCGCGCTGATCGTGCCCGAGAATACCGTACAGTTCCGCGCGTCGCCGGGTGAGATCTTCGATTACTGGACGCCGACCAGCGATGCGCTGCCGACTGCGCGGCGGCTCACTTGGGCACCCGTGCTGTGCATCCACGGCATCGAGGAAGCCGACAGCTTGTGTCCGCTGCTGAAGCAGCCCAATGCCCGGATCATTGCCCTGCCGGGGGGGCACCCGCTTCACCGCGACGCCGATGCGCTTTACGCTACGGTCTCGCGGTTCGTATTCGCGCATTAAGGATCGACCGATGATTCCTGCACTGATGGCGCTCGCGATGGCCGCGGGCAGCCCCGCTCCTGCCGCACCCCCTGCCCCCGCCTCGGCGGTGGAAGGGATTTGGCACAATCCGAAGAACAGCGTGGCGGTGAAGACCGGTGCCTGTGGCGACAAGCTGTGCGGATGGGTGGTCCGTGCGACTGATGAAGCGCAGGCCGACGCGCGCGACGGTGGCACGCCCAAGCTGATCGGCACCGCCTTGTTGCGCGAATACCGCCCGAGCGGCCGCAACACATGGTCCGGCACGATCTTCGTGCCCGACATGGGTCGCACGTTCGGCTCCACGCTGAAGCTGGTCGATGCGAACACGATTTCGGTGAAGGGGTGCCTGATCGGCGGGTTCTTCTGCAAGTCCCAGATCTGGCACCGCGGTTGACCCGATGACGACGGCTCCATGGGTCATCCGGACGCGCGACTGGATCGCGCACCGGCGGGGCATGCTGATCGCGCCGGCGGTGCTGGTCGTGGCGGTGCTCGGCTTCGCGGCGATCCACAAGCTGACCGCGGAGATCCGGCTGTCCGAAGTGCGCGCCGCGTTCTCGGCACTCGGCTGGCCGCAGCTGTCGGTGTCGATCGGGCTGACCGTCATCAGTTACATCGCGCTGACCTTCTACGATACGATCGCGTTGCAGGTGATCGGCCATCCGTTGCGCTGGCGGACGGCGGCGGTGGCGTCGTTCACCAGCTACACGATCAGCCACAATCTCGGCCTAGCGATGCTCACCGGCGGCTCGGCACGCTACCGCGTCTATAGTCGCGCAGGGCTCGACGAGGCCGCCGTCGCCCGCGTCGTGCTGATCGCGGGGGTGACGTTCTGGGCGGGGGTGATCACCGTCGCATGCCTGTCGATGGCGATCCATCCGGGGATGCTGCCGATCGTCAAGTGGACGATGCCGCCGCTGCTGGAGCGCAGCATCGGCATCGCGATCCCGCTGGCGATGCTGGGCATCGTGCTGCGCCATCGCCAAGGCGGATCGATCGGGCTGCTCGGCTGGCGGCTGCCGTTGCCGAACTGGCGACAGGCGCTGGCGCTCGTGCTGGTCTCGACGGTCGACCTCGCGGCGGCGAGCGCGGCGCTGTTCGTGCTGCTGCCGAACGCCTCACCCGAGCTCTATCCGGTGCTGTTCCTCGGCTATGCGGTCGCTATCGTCGTCGCGCTGATCAGCCATGTGCCGGGCGGGCTCGGCGTGTTCGAGGCGGTGATCATCGCGACGATGCCGCAGGACAATGCGACGATCCTCGCAGCCCTGCTCGCCTATCGCATCATCTATTACGTCGCGCCGCTGATCCTGGCCGCGGTGCTGATGGCGTTCCACGAGGGCAAGCAGTGGCGCGGGCGCGGGACCGATCCGCTGGCGATCGCGCTCCCGCTCGCACCGCTGCTGCTCGGCGTGCTGGTGTTCATGAGCGGTGCGATGCTGCTCGTCTCGGGTGCCCTGCCCGCCGCGCCCGGCCGCATGGATACGCTGGCGACGATCCTGCCGCTGCCGTTCAGCGAGATGGCGCATGTCGCGGCAAGCCTTGTCGGCGTCATGCTGCTGCTGGTCGCGCTCGGGCTGTACCGGCGGCTCGACGGCGCGTTCTGGGCGGCGCGGACCTTGCTGGTCGCGGGTGCGCTGCTGTCGATCGCCAAGGGCCTGGATTACGAGGAGGCGACGATCCTGCTGCTGACCGCCGCCGCGCTACAATGGACGCGCGCGGCGTTCTACCGGCGGACGCGGCTGACTGCGGAGCCGCTGTCGCCCGAGTGGCTGGTCGGGGTCGGCGCCGCGATCGGCCTGTCCGTGCTGATCGGCTTCTTCGCCTATCGCCATGTCGGCTATTCGAGCGACCTGTGGTGGCGGTTCGAGACCGATGCCAACGCCTCGCGCTTTCTGCGCACCAGCCTCGCGGTCGGGCTGCTGCTGATCGGTGCGGCGATCTGGCGGTTGTTCGCCGCGGCGCCGGTGCCGATGGTCCACGACATGCTGCCCGACGACGTCGCGACCGCCGCGCTCGCGCATGCCGACCGCACCGACGCGATGCTCGCCTTCACCGGCGACAAGCGCTTCCTCGTCTCGGACAGCGGCGACGCGTTCCTGATGTACCAGGTCAAGGGCGCGAGCTGGATCGTGATCGGCGACCCGGTCGGGCCGAGCGAGGCATGGTCCGAACTGTTATGGGCGATCCGCGCCCGCGCCGATGCCGCCCAGGGCCGGCTGCTGCTGTACCAGATCGGCCTGCGCATCGTCCCGATCGCGATCGAGATGGGGCTGAAGCTGGTCAAATACGGCGAAGAGGCGACGGTCGAGCTCGACGGCTTCACGCTGGAGACGCCCGAGATGCGCAGCGTCCGGAAGGCCAGCCGCGTCGCCGAACGTGCCGGTGCGCAGTTCGCCGTCGTGCCGGCCGCCGAGATGCCCGCGATCATTCCCGAATTACAGACGATCTCCGACTGGTGGCTGGCCGACAAGGATCATGCCGAAAAGAGTTTCAGCGTCGGCAAGTTCGAGCCCGACTATCTGGCGAAGTTCGACTGCGCGGTGGTGCGGATCGAGGGGCGCATCGTTGCCTTCGCCAACATCTGGGCGACGCGGAACAAGCAGGAACTGTCGATCGACCTCATGCGCCACGCCGAGGACATGCCGCAGGGCGGGATGGATTTCCTGTTCACGCGACTGATGCTGTGGGGTCACGAGCATGGCTATCGGCATTTCTCGCTCGGCATGGCACCGCTGTCGGGAATCGAGGCGCGGCGGCTGTCCCCGACCTGGTCGAAGGTGGCGGCCTTCCTGTTCCGCCACGGCGAGCGCTTCTACGGGTTCGCGGGCCTGCGCGCGTACAAGGAGAAGTTCCGGCCGAACTGGACACCGCGCTACATTGCCTCGCCGGGGGGGACGTCGCTGCTGCGCGGGCTGATCGATTTGCAGGCTTTGGTGAGTCGGTAAGGCTTGCTAGGGCGACAAGATGAGTTTTCTCCTGGCAATCGAAGGCGCCGACGGCGCGGGCAAGGCCACCGCCTCGGCATTGGTGGTCGAGCAGTTGCGCGTCGCCGGCCGCACCGCGGACGTCGTGTCGTTCCCGCGCTATACCGAGACGGTCGGCGGCTGGGCGCTGGGCGCGATGCTCGCGGGGACACTGCCGCGTGGCACGTCGCCCAGGGCGGCGGCGGTGCTGTATGCGCTCGACCGGATGGAGTCGCGGGAGCATCTGCTGGCGACGATGGCGGCGAACGATGTGGTGGTGTTCGACCGCTATATCGCCTCGAACATGGCGTATCAGGCGGCGCAGGTTCCGGCTGACAAAGCGGACGCGATGATGGCGTGGATCGCAGATTTGGAGACAGGGTCGTTCGCGCTGCCGAAGCCTGACCTGTCGGTGTATCTCGACACGCCGGCCGACATCGCGCGCGGACTGATCATGAAGAAGCGCAAGCGCTCCTACACCGACGACGCGTTCGATGCGTACGAGGCGGATACCGGACTGCAGGACCGGGTGCGGACGAATTACACAGCGATGGCCGAGGCCGGGTTGCTGGGCCGCTGGGCGACGGTGTCGACGGTCGCTGATGGTACGTCGCGGCTGCCCGTCGAAATCGCTGCGGAGATCGTCGCCCTCCTTTCCTAACGCCGCTGCCCTCCACCCCGGCGAAGGCCGGGGCCCAATTGGAAAGGTCGCAGTAACGGCATCCGACGCCCGCCAAGCGTCGTCCCCCAATTGGGGCCCCGCCTTCGCCGGGGTGGTATGCGGTTGCGCGCGCGTGCGCGTCCGCAAATCCCTCTATCTGTTTCGAAACTTCTCGTTATGTAGCTCGTCTATATAACGAAGGGGTGACGACAATGCGGGGACATGATTTCGCGCGGCTGACTGCCGTGCTGCTGGCAACGACGTGCCTGCCGATGATGGCAGACGCACAGACCAGCGCCGCCAATCCGGAACAGACCCGCACCGAGGGCACCACGGCCCAACCGAGCGACGATCCCGACACCTCGATCGAGGTGATCGTCACCGCCCGTCGTCGTGCAGAAGACGCGCAGAAGATCCCCGGCTCGCTGTCCGTCGTCGGTGGCGCGCTGCTCGACCGCTCCTACACCGTGAACACGCAGCAACTGGCGCAGCTCGTCCCTGCGCTGAACTACAGCTCGGCCAATCCCCGCAACACCGCGTTCACGATCCGCGGGCTCGGCAGCAGCGTCGTCGCGGTCAGCCAGGCCAATGACGGGCTCGAACCCGGCGTCGGTTATTATGTCGACCAGGTCTATCACGCGCGCCCCGCCACCGCCGCGTTCGACTTCAGCGACATCGAGCAGGTCGAAGTCTTGCGCGGGCCGCAGGGTACGCTGTTCGGTAAGAACTCGACCGCCGGCGCGATCAACATCACGACCCGAGCGCCGACCTTCACGACGCAGGGCGAGGCCGAGATCAGCTATGCGAGCTACAACTTCCTCCAGGTGAAGGGCGCAGTCTCCGGCCCGATCATCGGCGATACGCTCGCCGGCCGCGTCTCGGTAGTCAGCACGCGCCGCGATGGCGTGATCGACAACGTCGTCACCGGCCGCGACCAGAACACCATCGGAAACCAGGCGATCCGCGGCCAATTGCTGTTCCGCCCTTCGGAAGTATTCCAGGTGAAGGCCAGTGCCGACTTCACCAACTTCCAGAGCAACTGCTGCACGCAAGTCTATTACAACGTCGCCACCCGCCCGACGAGCGGCGCCAGCGGCGCGGTGTTCCGCACGGCCACCCGCCAGTTCGGCGGCCCGACCGGCCTCGCCGCACAGTTCAACTACGCACCGCCCAGCACCAATCCGTACGACCGCAAGACCGACATCGACGCAGCGCTCGGCGTCGATACCAACGAGGGCGGCGTCGGCGTGATCGCCGACTGGAACCTGGGCGGCGCGACGCTCACCTCGGTCAGCGCGTGGCGGTTCTGGAACTGGGACGCGGCGAACGACCGCGACTACACCAGCATCCCGATCCAGATCGAACAGCACATCCCCTCGCGCCAGGACCAGTACAGCCAGGAACTCCGCCTAGCTTCGAACGGCGACCACAAATTGAGCTACGTCGGCGGGCTCTATTTCTTCCGCCAGCGCGTGATCGGCCGCCCGATCTCGATCTACGGCCCCGCCGCCGCACGCTATCTGATCGGCACGACGACGGGCACGCCGGCGGTAGCCGTGCCAAGCAACCTGCTCGACGGCTACGGCACCGACGGCCGCACCGATTTCCGCTCGGACAGCTATGCCGCGTTCGGCGAAGTGAACTGGAAGCCGGTCGATCGCCTCACCCTGACCGGAGGCCTGCGCTACACCTATGAAGAGAAGGAGGGGACGTACGACACCTTCACCTTCGGCGGTTTGCAGACGACCAACGCCGCACTGAACGCGGCCAAGCTGTCGATCCTGCGCGGCCAGAACTACGCCGCCAGCGACAAGGACGGCGCGCTCACCGGCCGCGCCAACATCGCGTATCAGGCGACCGATAACGTCCTAGCCTATGCCAGCTACGCGCGTGGCGAGAAGTCGGGCGGGATCAACATGTCCGGCCTCCCGCTCAACGACCAGAACCAGCCCGCGATCGGCACCGCAGTCGTCCGCCCCGAGAAGAACACCGCGTACGAGATCGGTCTCAAGACGCAGCTGTTCGACAACCGCCTGATCTTCAACGTCGACGGCTATTACACGCGCGTCACCGATTTCCAGGCGAACGTCACCGACACCCGCGCCGCCGCCGCTTTGCGCACCTACCTCGCCAACATCCCGAAGGTCACCGTCCGCGGCTTCGAGGCGGACGCGACCGCACTCGTCACGCGCAACCTGTCGCTGCGCGGCAGCGTCGCCTACGCCGACGGCAAGTTCAATTCCTACCCGGCGGCCCCCTGCCCGATCGAGCGGATCTTCAACACCGCAGCGTTCTGCGATCTCAGCGGCCAGCGCCTGTCGAGCCTCCCGCGGTGGTCGTACACGCTCGGCGCGGACTACAACCAGCCGATCGCCGACATCGGCAGCGGCTTCGTCCACGTCGACTCGAACACCCGCACGCGGCAGTTCGGCGATCCCTCGGGTTCGGCGTTTACGGTGATCGAAGGCTACACGATCGTCAACGGCAGCATCGGCTTCCGCTCGAAGGACGGCTGGGAACTCGCCGTCTTCTCGCGCAACCTGCTGAACAAGGACTACATCCAGAACGTGACGATCCAGGCGGGCAATTCGGGCCTAATCCTCGCCACGCCAAGCGACCCGCGCACGATCGGACTTACCTTCCGCATCCGCCAGTGAGTATGAGGCGAGGATGACCGACCCCGCCCTCCACGCCACGATCCTGCTCGCCAAGGACCAGACTGGCCGCGTCGGCGCCGATCGGATCGCGCTGCTCCGCGCGATCCGCGACGGTGGCTCGATCACCAGCGCCGCCAAGGTCGTCGGGCTCAGCTACAAGGCGGCGTGGGACGCGGTGCAGGTGATGAACAATCTGTTCGACCGCCCGCTCGTGCTCCCCGCGGCGGGCGGCAAGGACGGTGGCGCGAGCCCGATTACCGAGGCGGGCGTCGCGGTGCTCGACGGTTATGCGGTCGCCGAGGCCGAACTCGCCAGCGCGATGGCGCGGATCGAGGCGAGCGTGTCGAACGGGCTGTCGTTGAAGCCTTTGCTATGGGGAATCGGGATGAAGACGAGCGCACGCAACGTGCTGCGCGGCACCGTGTCACGGGTGACGCCGGGGACGATCGATGCCGAGGTGACGCTGGCGGTGGCGGATGGCGTCGAGATCGTCGCGACGATCACGCGCGGCAGTGCCGAGGATCTGGGACTGGTGCCGGGCGCGACCGCGCTCGCGCTGATCAAGTCGAGCTTCGTGATCCTCGCACGCGGTGACGAGACCCTGCGGACGTCGGCCCGCAACACGCTGGCGGGGACCGTTATCGCGCGCGAGGACGGCGCGATTTCGAGCAAAGTGACGCTGGAACTGACGCTCGGCAAGACGCTGACCGCGACGTTGACCAAGGAGAGTGCGGAAGCGCTCGACCTGCAGGTGGGGACACGCGCGCTGGCGCTGATCAAGGCGAGCCATGTGATCCTGGCGGTGGAGTAGGCGCCACCACGCACCCCGTCATCCTGACGAAAGTCAGGATCCAGGGTAACGAAGCGTTGCCCTGTTTTGCTCTGGATCCTGACTTTCGTCAGGATGACGGACGGTTTTTCTAGCGCGTCTGCTACATCACGGCTTCGGGCGGGCTGCGTCCCGAGGCTGGCGCCAATCCTAACATTTCCGTCACAAACCGATTCCGCATTGCAGCATAAGTAAACGTCATTACTTAGCACGCTAATGACTTCCCCCCGCCGTGCCCTCGAATCCTCCTACGCCCGCACCCTCCTGCCGCTCGCCAGGATGTGGCGGCGGGCGGCGGATCGCGCGCTCAGCGACATGAACGTGTCGGCGTCGATCGGGTGGGCGCTGGTGCAGGTCGGGCGGCTGGGCGACGACGTCCGCCAGACCGATCTCGCGAGCGAACTCGACGTCACGCAAGCGTCGCTGGTCCGCTCGATCGACCAGATGACCGCCGCCGGGCTCGTCGAGCGCCAGCGCGATCCGCAGGACGCGCGCGTCAGCCGCATCCGCCTGACCGAACACGGCCGCGCGCTCGTCACGACGATCGAGACCAAATTCGCGAGCCTGCGCGCGGCGATGCTCGACGACGTGTCCGACGAGGACCTCGCCACCGCGCTGCGCGTCGCCGAACGGCTCGGCGCGCGGTTCGCGGCGGATCACGCACGATGATCCTCGCGAAATTCGGCGCGAAGGAAGCGCTCTTCTCGGTCAAATGCCTGATCGCGGCATTGCTCGCTTATTATATCGCGCTGCGGATCGGTCTGACGCGGCCTTATTGGGCGGTGACGACGTCGTACATCGTTGCCCAGCCACTGGCGGGCGCGGTGCTGTCGAAAGCGGTTTTCCGGGTCGCGGGCACGGTGCTCGGCGCGATCGCTGCGGTCGTGCTGGTGCCGAACCTCGTCAACGCGCCCGAACTGCTGTCGCTGGGTCTCGCGCTCTGGCTCGGCGTGTGCCTGTACATCTCGTTGCTGGACAGGACGCCGCGCGCGTACGTGTTCCTGCTGGCCGGCTATACCGCGAGCATCATCGGCTTCCCGTCGGTGGCGGCACCGGGCGCGATCTTCACGACCGCGGCGTTGCGCGTGCAGGAGATCACGATCGGGATCCTCTGCGGCAGCCTGATCCACGGCTTCGTCTTCCCGCAGACGGTGACCGCGGCGCTGCTCGGGCGGATCGACGCGATCCTGGCGGACGCCGAACGCTGGTCGCGCGATTCGCTCGCCGGTGCCTCCGATGCCAAGCTCGATCGTGACCGGCGGCGTCTCGCGCTCGACATCAACGAACTGCATCAGCTTTCCATCCATTTGCCGTTCGACACCGCGCGGCTTCTTCCCCGCGTACGGACGCTGCGTGCGCTCCAGGCGGAACTGTCGATGCTGTTGCCGCTGGCGAGCGCGGTCGACGACCGGATCGTCGAGCTGACCCGCGGCGCCGATGCCCCCCGCCCCGAGGCGCTGGCGCTGATCGAGGACGTCCGCGAATGGCTCCGCGATCCGCCCGCGGTCGAGCGACGGGGCGCGACCGCGGATGCGCTGATCGCCCGCGCAAAGGCACTTGAGCCGCCGGTCGGCACCACGCTCATCTGGCGCGACGCGCTGCGCCTGAGCCTGCTCGCACGCCTCGGCGAACTGGTCGACGCGCACCGCAATGCACGCGACCTGCGCGATCAGATGCGCTCGCCGTCGCGAACCGCGATCACCCCGGCGGTCGCCCGGCTGCTGGCCCGGACGGCACGCCGACCGCTCCACCGTGATCGCGGCATCGCGCTGCGGGCGGCGGCGGGTACCGTCACGACGATCCTGCTCGGGTGCGCGTTCTGGATCGGCACCGGCTGGAGCGACGGCGCGAGCGCGGTGCTGATCGCGGGCGTGTGCTGCGCGCTGTTCGGTAACAGCGACGATCCCGCGCCGGCGATCATGGCGTTCTTCTATGGCACGATCATCGGCCTCGTCGTCTCCGCCGTGTACGCCTTCACGATCCTGCCGCGCGTGACCGATTTCGTGACGCTGGCCGCGGTACTCGCGCCGCCGATGCTGATCGGAGGCGTGTTCCTCGCGCGCCCGTCGACCTTGCTGGTGACGCTCGGCGCACTGCTCGGCGGGCTCAACACGGTCGGGCTCAACGACCGCTATGGCGGCGGGTTCGACACGTTCCTCAACGGCGGCATCTCGCAGCTGGTCGGCACGTTGTTCGCGGTCGTCACCGTCGGCCTGTTCCAGACGATCGGCGCGGACACCAGCGCGCGGCGGCTGATCCGCGCGGGCTGGCGCGAGCTGGCAAACCGCAGCGATTCGCCCGGTCGGCCCGACGCGGCGGGCTGGATCGCGCGGATGCTCGACCGGATCGGCCTGCTCGCGCCCAGACTCGCAGCGCAAGGCGAGGATCCGGGCAAGCCGCTGCTCGACGCGTTGACCGATCTGCGCGTCGGCGTCTCGGTCGGCGAACTGCGACAGATGCGGCTGGACGGCACGGCCGACGAGGCGATGATGATCACGCCCGTGCTGCGCGGCATCGGCGCGCATTACCGCGCGCTGCGTCCCAATCAGCCTGCACCGCCCGAACCCGACCTGCTTGCCGGTATCGATGCGGCGATGACCGGGTTCGCCACGAGCACGCCCGATCGGCACCGCACCGGCGTGCTCGCGCTGACCTCGCTGCGCCGCAACCTGTTCCCGCAAGCGCCAGCCTATGGGTACGTGTCCGGAGTGGCGGCATGACCGGCGAAATCTCGATCGGCGGCGTATACCTGCCGAGCATCCTGCTGCTCGCGGTTGCCGCCGTGCTCCTCACCGGCATCGCCACGCGGCTGCTCGCGTTCTCCGGTGCCTACCGCCTGGTGACGTATCGGCCGCTCGTCGACCTCGCACTGTTCTTCCTCATCCTCGGGCTGCTCGCCCTGCTCACCGGACCTTCCGCATGAACCCCCGCCTCAAGTCCCTGCTCGCCCCGCTTGGCCGCTCCGCCGTCACGATCGTCATCGTCGCGCTCGCGGTGCTGGTCGCGCTGTGGCTGTGGAAGCGGTACGAGACCGATCCGTGGACGCGCGACGGGCATATCCGCGCCGACATCGTCCGCGTGACACCCGACGTCGCGGGCCTCGTCACGCAGGTCGCGGTCCACGACAACCAGGCGGTGAAGCCGGGCGACGTGCTGTTCGTGGTCGATCGCCCGCGCTTCCAGCTGACGCTGGCGCAGTCCGATGCGTCGATCGCGAGCGCACGCGCGACACTCTTGCAGGCACGCCGCGAGGCGCAGCGCGATCTGGCGCTCGGCGATCTGGTCGCGAAGGAGACGCACGAGCAGAACGTCGCGCGCGTCGCCACCGCGTCCGCCGCACTCGCCCAGGCGCAGAGCGCACGCTCCACCGCGGCGCTAAACCTCGCGCGGACGACGGTACGCGCGACGGTCCACGGCATCGTCACCAACCTCGATCTCCACCCCGGCGACTATATCGCGACCGGAACGCAAGCGATGGCGCTCGTCGATACCGATTCGCTCCGCGTCGAGGGCTATTTCGAGGAAACCAAGCTCGGCAGCATTCATCTCGGCGACCCGGTGATCGTCCACCTGATGGGCGAGCCACAAGCGCTGCACGGCCGCGTCGACAGCATCGCGGCGGGGATCAACGACAGCGAGCGGACCAACACGACGAATTTGCTGCCGAACGTGAATCCGACCTTCAACTGGGTGCGGCTGGCGCAGCGTATCCCGGTGCGAGTGAAGCTGACACAAGTGCCGAAGGGAACGCAGCTGATCGTGGGCCGCACCGCGACGGTAACGGTCCAGCCCCGCGTTGCACCGGGGACGACGTCGTGATGCGCGAACCTGGCATGCGCGATTGCGCCCTGACCCCTAACAGGTTTGTCACGCGCCTCCCCCAGACCAATGCACCACCCCGGCGGAGGCCGGGGCCCAGGTGGCAAGGCCGTCGTGACGAAGCGCAGCTGTTTGTTGGCAACGATGCCCAACTGGACCCCGGCCTTCGCCGGGGAGGAGGACGTGGGGATGTAGTCGACAGCGCCAGCAGATATGCCGGGATTGCGTGCGGCACATCATCAAAGATGCCCGGGATACTGACGGCCGTACTCGCCCTCGCCCTCGCCGCCTGCACCACCGCCGGCCCGAACTACGCGCTTCCCGAGTCCGCCGTCGTCAACCGCCCCTCCGCCAAGGGCGCATTCGACAGCGGCCACGAGAAGGCGTTCGCCGACACCCCGCTCCCCGATCACTGGTGGCAACTCTACGGCGATCCCCGCCTCGACGCGTTCGTCACCGAAGCGCTCGCCGCCAACACCGATCTGCGCGCCGCCGACGCCAACCTCCGCCGCGCCGACGCAGTCGTCGCCGAAGTCGCCGCGGGCCGAACGCTGTCGACTGTGGTCGGCGGCAGCACCTCGCTCGACCGCCCGTACACGACCGGCGGCAACCTGCCCGGCACGCTCGACTACAACCTCGGCATCACGCTAGCCTATCCGCTCGACCTGTCGGGCCGCATCCGCCGCGCGATCGAGGCGGCCCAAGGCGATGCCGAGGCCGTCGCCGCCGCGCGCGACAACGTCCGCGTCACCGTCGCCGCGGAGACCGCGCGCAGCTACGCTACCGCCTGCACCGCCAACTCGGTGCTCGCCGCGAACAACCGCATCCTCGCGCTGCAACGCCAGACGCTGAACGTGACGCAGCGCCTGCAACGCGGCGGCCGCGGCACTGCGTTCGACGTGACGCGCGCGAGGACCGCAGTCGACCAGAGCGAGGCGCTGATCCCGTCGCAGGTCGCGACGCGCACCGCCGCCTTGTACCGTCTCGCCACGCTGATGGGCCGCACACCCGCCGACTATCCGCGGGACGTTGAGACTTGTGCGAAGCCACCCGCGCTCACCCGCCCACTGCCGATCGGCGACGGGACCGCGTTGATCCTGCGCCGCCCCGATATCCGCCAGGCAGAACGCTCGCTCGCCGCCGCCACTGCGCGGATCGGCGTGGCGACCGCCAACCTCTATCCGCAGGTCAGCCTCGGCGGCTCGGCCGGGTTCACGGGTCCGGTCTCGTCGCTCGGCTCGACCAACGCGTTCCATCTCGGACTCGGGCCGTTGATCAGCTGGAGCTTCCCCAACCGCCCGGTCATCCGCGCGCAGATCGCGCAAGCCGGTGCCAGCGCGGATCAGGCACTGGCGCAGTTCGATTCGACTACACTCGAGGCGCTCCGCCAGACCGAGACCGCGCTCTCCGCCTATGCGCGCGAAGGCGACCGCAACGCAGCCCTGCGCCGCGTCCAGTCCAGCGCCGCACGCGCCGCGGACCAAGCCGGCACGCTCTATCGCTTCGGCCGCACCGACTTCCTCTCGCTGCTGACCGCACAGGCCGCGCTGACCACCGCGCAGGCCAACCTCGCCACGTCCGACGCGCTGCTGGTCGATCGCCAGGTCGACGTCTTCAAGGCGCTCGGCGGGGGGTGGCAGGCATGAGGCTCCGACGGCGCGGGCTCGCCTCGATCAACAGCGAGATCCGCGATGGCATCATGCCCGCCGCCGACACCATCGCGCGCGTCGCCAAGGACCCGGACGCGTTGCCGCACACGCCGAGCAACTACCGCGTCACCGCGCTGATCATCGCCTGCGCGCTGTTCATGGAGCAGATGGACTCGACCGTGCTCGCGACCGCGCTGCCGACGATGGCGCGCGATTTCGGCGTCCCCGCGACCAGCATGAGTTCGGCGCTGACCTCGTACCTGCTGGCGCTCGCGATCTTCATCCCCGCTAGCGGGCGCCTCGCGGACAGGTTCGGATCGCGCACGATCTTCCGCGCGGCGATCCTCATTTTCGTCGGCGGATCGATGCTGTGCGGCCAGGCGACCAGCCTGCCGTTCATGATGATCGCCCGCTTCCTGCAAGGGCTCGGCGGCGCGATGATGATCCCGATCGGCCGCCTCGTCCTGCTCCGCAGCGTCGCCAAGGAGGACATGGTCCAGGCGATGTCGTGGCTGATCATGCCCGCGCTGATCGGTCCGATCCTGGGCCCCCCGGTCGGCGGCGCGATCGTCACCTATCTCGACTGGCGCTGGATCTTCTACCTCAACGTGCCGATCGGCCTGCTCGGCGTGATCCTGGTGACGCGTTTCATCGGCGAGGTCCGCGAGGACAAGCCGGCGCGTTTCGACGTGCCCGGCTTCATCCTGTCGGGCGTGTCGCTCGGCTGCTTGTTGTTCGGGTTCGAGATGACCAGCCGCACCGGCGAATTGACGCGTGCCGTCGTGCTGATCGCGGTCGGGCTGGTCGCGGGCGTCGCCTATATCCGCCACGCAAAGCATCGCAGCGATCCGATCCTCGATTTGTCGCTGATGCGGATCCCGACCTTCCGGCTGTCGGTGATCGGTGGATCGCTGACCCGCATCACGCAGGGCGCGCAGCCGTTCCTGCTGCCGATGATGCTCCAGCTTGGGTTCGGGATGACCGCCGCGGCGAGCGGTGCGATCACGATCGCCGGCGCGATCGGCTCGCTGGGCATGAAGGGGCTCGCCCCGCGCATCCTGCGCCGTTTCGGATTCCGCAACAGCCTGGTCGTCGGCGGGCTATGCGCGAGCGCGGGCTATGCGGTCGCCGGCCTCTTCCGCCCCGACTGGCCGATCCCCGCGATCTTTGCGGTATTGTTGGTGTCAGGCTTCCTCATGTCCTTCCAGTTCTCTGCGTACAACACGATCGCGTATGACGAGATACCGTCGTCGCGGATGAGCAGTGCGACCAGCTTCTACGCGACGTTCCAGCAGCTGATGCTGTCGCTCGGGATCTGCGTCGGCGCGGCGTCGCTGCATGTCGGGATGCTCGGCACGGGCGCGACTAGGCCGGCGCTGACGGACTTCACGCTGGCGTTTCTAGTGGTGACCGCGGTGTCGGCGTCGGCGACGGTCTGGAACCGCCGGTTCGCGGTGGATGCCGGCGCGGAGTTGAGCGGACACCGCGCCGCATAATTATCCTCCCCTGCAATGGGAGGTGGCAGTCCGCAGGACTGACGGTGGGGTGACGCCCTATCGAGAGCGTATCACCCCTCCGTCTGGCAAGTGCCAGCCACCTCCCCTTGCAGGGGAGGACGTATCAGCCGCTATGCGCTGGCAAAGACGGCCGAGACAGCACCGAGACATGCTCGCCTGGCTCCACGAACATCCCGTGCGACAGCGCCCACCGCCCCGCTTTCTCGCTCGCCGTCAGCATCGTCAGGAACGGACTGAGCAACAGTCCCAGCGTCACCGGCGCGAGCCACGCCGCGGTGACCGGCGCGAACGGCGTCACGAGCAACAACGCCACCCCCACCCCGACATGCCAGCGATACCGCGGCATCACGTCCGCCAGCGACAGTTCGTGCGCGTCGCGGTTCTGCGGCGCCCAGCCCGACTTCCGCCCCATCAATATCCCCGCAAGATCCATCGTCTGCGTCAACGCGATCACCGGCGCGGACAGCATCGAGAACGGCACGTCGACCAGCACCGACCGGACGATCCCGCGCCGCCCGCCGAACCCCGCACGACGCTCGGCATTCGAGAAGGCCCAGATCACGCTCAACAGCTTCGGCCCGAACAGCAACAGCAGCGTCACCGCCAGCACCTGCAGCGAGGTCTGCGCCTCGACGATATTGCGCTCGCCGATCAGCGCCTGCACCACGCTCGTCGCGATCATCAGCAGCCACACCGGCGAGGTGATGAACGCCGACGCGCCCATCAGCAATTGCAGCCGGCTGATCCAGTGAAACCCCGACGAAGTCAGCAGGCTGAGATGCTGGATATTGCCCTGCGCCCAGCGCCGGTCGCGTACCGCCGCATCGATCAGCGTCGGCGGATATTCCTCGAACGTCTCCTCGGTCATCAGCATGTGCACGCGCCAGCCACGCCTGCGAAGCAGCGCTGCCTCGACCATGTCGTGGCTCATGATGACGCCGCCGAACGGCGCGCGTCCCGGCAGGTCCGGTAGGCCGCAGCTCGCCGCGAACGCCTCGATCCGGATCAGCGCGTTGTGCCCCCAGAAGGTCGCCTCCGAGCCCGACCACCAGACCAGCCCGGCGGTAGAGATCGGGCCGTACAACCGGCTGGCGAACTGCATCCAGCGCTGGAAGAACGTCACGCCGTTGATCACCGCCGGCACGGTCTGGAGCAGCGCGACCGCGGGCCGCCGTTCGAGCACCTGCGCCATGCCTATGATCGTGTTGCCGCCCATCAGGCTGTCCGCGTCGAGCATCAGCATGTAGCGATAGCCACCGCCGAACCGCCGGATCCACTCGGCAACGTTGCCGGGTTTGCGGCCGACGTTCACCGTGCGGCGGCGGTAATACAGCGCGCAGTCTAGCGTCGGCGCGAGGCGCTCCCACGCCGCGAGCTCGGCCGCTTCCGCCGCTTCGCCGGAGTCGCTTAGGATGAAGATGTCGAACCGGTCGGCGACACCGCCCGCGGCGATCGCGCGTGCCATCCACGCGATCCGCTCGAATACCGCATCGATGTCCTCGTTGTGGACCGGCATCAGGATCGCGGTGCGGCCTTCGAGCGGTTCGGACTGGCGCGGCGTCGGGACGAACCCCGGATGGCCCCCGGTCATGAGCAGCACGAAGCCGATCGCGGCGTTCATGAAGCCGAACGCGATCCATGCGAACAGTGGGAAGAACAGTGCGAGCAACGCTGCGTCCCAGAAGCTCAATCCGTCGGCGAGCAACGATTCCTGCACCGCCGACGACGCCGCGGTCGCGAGCAGGCCGGTCATCAGCACGAGGAGGATCCGGCGCGCGAGCATGTCGTCGGACGACACGACCATGCCGGGACCAGGCTCGGGCGCGGACCAGGGCGGCGGCGGGCCGTCGAAGCGCTGCGGGAGCATCTCGATCGGTGTTTCGCCCGGCATCATGGGAAGCGTGGGCATCAGAATATCGGGGTCAGGACGGTTTCGCTGAGCGCACGACCGCCGCGCGTGAGGAACAGCCTGACGTCGGCGGGCCCTTGCGCATCGGGGGCCACGTCGGCGGTGACGCGCCAGCGGTTCTTCTGGCCGACGACGGGATAGGCAGCGTTGGCGAGCAGTTTGCCGCGCACGACGTCGATCTTCGCGGTCACCCCGCTCTGCCGATCGAGTCCGGCCAAACCTTCGCCAATGAAATCGACCACGAGCTTCCGCGCGCCCTTCACCGGCTCGGCGCCCGGTCGACCGGCGATGCCCTGCCAGCAATCGACGACGTGCGCGGTCGGGGCAACGGCGGTCGGATCGGTCGATTTCCACGACAGGTTATAGTCAAACTGCAACCGCTGCCCCGCCTTCGCTGGCGTTGCCGGAGTCCAGAACGAGACGACATTGTCGACCGTCTCGCTGCTGGTCGGGAACGCATAGAGCATCACCGCGCCCTTGCCCCAGTCGCCCTGCGGCTGGATCCACAGGTTCGGCCGGCGATCGTAGAACGCGCCGTCGTCCTGATAATGATCGAAATTGCGGTCGCGCTGGATCAGGCCGAACCCCTTGGGCGCCTGATCCGCGAAACTGTCGAGCGTATCGTGCGGCGGGTTGTTCAGCGGGCGCCAGATACGTTCGCCGGCACCGGTAAGCAGCGCCAGACCATCCGAATCGTGGATTTCGGGACGCCAGTCGACCGCGGCGGCGCGATTACCCTCGCCGTACCAGAACATGCTGGTCGCCGGCGCGACGCCGAGCCGCTCGATGTCGCGGCGGACGTTGAGCACGGAGGAAACCTGCTGCTCGACGCCAGCGCCGGCGACGTGGCGCGACTGGATGCGGTACGCGCCGGTGACGCTGGTGCCGTCCATCAGCGCGTAGATCGTGTACGCGTCGGTGCCGGTCCGCTCGATCCAGAATTCGGTGAAGTCGGGGAACTCCTCGCGGCCCGGCAGCCCGGTGTTGATCGCGAGCCCGCGCGCGGACAGACCATATTGGTCCTGCGCGCCGGCGGTGCGGAAATAGGATGCACCCTGGAACGCCATCCAGTCACTCGTCCCGCCCGGCGCCATCGCGCGGAACCCGGCGATGCCCAGCGCGGCGGCATGGCCCTCTTCGGCCTCGAACAGGTCGCGCGAGAACTCGATACGGCGCGCCTGCCCGTTTTCGACGACGTTGATCGCGACCGGCATCGGCGCATAGCGGCCGAGCGGGAACAGCCGGATGCCACCGGCGAGCGTCTTGTCCGCGCGGAAGCGGATGCTGCCGACCTTGTCGTAATCGATCGCGGCGGCGGCTGCGACCTTGGCCGGGGCGGCATATGGCTTGGTAGCGAGCGTCGCGGCGCGCTGCTGGAGCGCGTCCCAGGAGAACGGCTCGGCCTTGCCGGGCGCCGTACGCATCGCGGCGGCGGCCTGTGGGAGGACACCCAACAGACCCAGCGCGGTCATTACTTCGCGTCGACCGATCATGCAGAGCGCTCCCTTGTCGTCATCATGCTGCAATGCGGTAGCATAGTGACGTCATGCGCGCGCGTCGACAGGTCCCGCCGCGGGCGCGCCTTATCGCGCGGCGCGTCGCCAGCGGGCGCTGATGCTTACCGGGTCGTGGATGTGTCCGCCAACGACCACCAGCATCGCGCCGGCGCTGGCGCAGACGAAGCCGATCGTGGCGAGCAGGAACGCGAATGGGCCAGTTTGCGGTTGAAGACGGGAGAGTGTGTGGATCGCGATTAGGGCAATTGCGAGTGACAGGATTCCGCTGGCGCGGAGGCTCAGGTCAGTGCGCAGGCCGCGGGCGTCGGTCATGTAACACGTCAGCTATCACCTGCCGCATATCCCCGTTATCCCGGCGAAAGCCGGGACCTCGCGCGGCAGGGGCGACCTGCTGCGGTGAAACACACTAATATTCCCGGTTCAGGCGTGGACCAACAGCCTGTACCCGATGCCGAGTTCGTTCGCGATGACCGTTCCGACACCCCCCGTCCCCTCCAGCTTCTGCCGCAAGTTACGCACGACGATGCGGAGATATTCGATCCGGCGGTCGTGGTCGGTCGGCCATGCCGCCTCCAGAATCCGCTGGTGCGTCACTACCCGCCCCGGATGCGCCGCGAGCGCCGACAGCACGTCGAACTCCTTCCGCGTCAGATGCGCTTCCTCGTTGCCGCGCCGGACTAGGCGGTGCTCGAAATCGATTTCCACCCCATGCGCGCGCAGGACCGTCGGCCGCGATGTCGCCTCCCCTCGACCGCGCAGCGCCACCCGCAACCGCGCGAGCAGCTCTTCGGTATCGAACGGCTTCGTCACATAATCCTCGGCCCCGAGATCGAGCGCCGCGACCTTCTGGTCGGTCGCCTCGCGCGCGGAGACGACGAGTATGATCGGATCGCCGAGCTTCTTAAGCAGCGGCACCAGTTCAAGCCCGTCCCGATCGGGCAACCCCAGGTCGAGCAGCACCGCGGTCAACGGTCGGCTCGCCGCCACCCGCAACGCCTCACGCGCGTCGACCGCCTCCTCGACGCCGTATCCCGCCCGCTCCAGCGTGTTCTTCAACAACCGTCGGATATGCAGTTCGTCGTCCACTATCAGGACCGTCTGCGCGCTCATAGATTCGCTCCATCGGTGTCGCGGACGAGCAGGGCCACGGGGAAACACAGACTGAACCGTGCGCCGGCCAGGTCTTCGCGGTTGCTGGCTTCGACGGTCATCCCCATCGCTTCGGCGAACGCTTTCACGATCGCAAGCCCGAGCCCGGTGCCGCCGATCGCGCGGTCGGAGCCTTCGAGGCGGCGGAACGTCTCGAACACCTCCTTCTCGCGCCCGGGTGGCAGACCGGGCCCCTGGTCGATCACCGACAGGCGGAGCAGCCCGAAGCGATGCTCGGCACGCACGACGATCGGCGTACCGGGATCGGCATAGCGCCCCGCATTGTCGAGCAGGTTGAGCAGGCAATGGTGGAGCAGTTGCGGGTCGACGCGGACCAAAGGCAGGTTCGGCGCGACGTCGAGTTCGATCGCATGACCCTCCAGCACGCGCTTCGTGTCGTGCACCGCGCCCGCCACCGCGTCGGTGAGATCGGTCGGCTCCAGCCGCAACCGGAGCGCACCCGCTTCCACGCGCGCCATGTCGAGCAGATTGCCGACGAAGCGGTTGAGCCGCGCCGCCTCGGTCTCGATCGTGTCGATCAGCTCGGGCGTAACGCCGCGGTGCAGCTCGGCAGCCGCCGCCATCACCGAGGTCAGCGGCGTGCGCAAATCGTGGCTCACCGACGACAGCAACGCCTGCCGCAACCGATCACGCTCGCGCACCGCATCGACGTCGCGCATCTCGACCTCAAGCCGCGCGCGTTCGAGCACGAGCGACGCCTGATCCACCAGGCTCATCAGCAATGGCAGTTGGTCCGAGCGCACCGGATCGCCGCCCGCCTCACGCGCGAGCCCGAGCACCGCCAGCGTCCGCTCGCCCGAGCGCAGCGGCTGGAAGAACCACTCCGATGCCGCCAGCGTGCTCGACCCACGGCCCGCCGGCGCGCCCGTATCATAGGCCCATTGCGCGGCCGCCATCTCCATCGTCTCCAGCCGGTAATCCGCGCCGTTCGCCGCCTGGACCGCGAGGCCGGGATCCTCCGCGACGAGGATGACCGCACGCACGCCGAACAGCCGTCCGATTTCCTCGCAGATCGCGCGCGCCAGCGCGACCGGCTCGTTGAGCGAGGTCAGCTGGCGCAGGAAACCGGCAAGTGCTGCGTTGGTGCGGGCGCTGGCCGCCGCGATATCGGCCTGCGCGCGGACCCGCGACGTGAGCTGGCTCGTCACGAACGCGATGCCGAGCAGCACGAGGATCGAGATCACGTTCTCGGGATTATTGATCGTCAGCGTGCCGGTCGGCGGCAGGAAGAAGAAGTTGTACGCGATCGACGAAACCACGCCTGCGAACAACCCGGTGCGCAGGCCGAACAGGCTCGCCGCGGCCATCACCGGCAGCAGGTACAGCAGCGCGACGTTGCCGAGGTTGAGGATGTGGAACAGCGCGCTCGCCACACCGGTGACACCCGCGACCATCGCCGTCGTCCACGCGTACCCCGCCTTGCTCCCCCATCCGCCGGTCCGCACGCATGTGCCGCGGGGCGCGGTGGGTGGATCCATCGGCAGGACGTGGACGGCGATCCCCGGTGACTCGCGGACCATCTGGTCGACGACCGAGCCGTGACGCAGTTCGAACCAGCGCGAGCGGGTCGACTTGCCGACCACGAGCTGGGTCGCGCGCGCCTCCGCCGTGAAGGTCTTGAGGCCGTCGACCACCGATGTCGCGGGGACGGTGGCGACGTCGCCGCCGAGTTGCGTCGCCAGGTTGAAGACTGCGGCAAGCTGGCGGTGCTCGGCCTCGCCGAAGGTCTGCGCGCGGGGTGTCTCGATATACACCGCGGTCCAGGGCGCGTGCATCGCGTCGGCGATCCGCTTGGTCGCGCGGACGAGGCCCAATGCGCCGGGCAGTTCGCTGATCGCGACGACGATCCGCTCGCCGCCCGCCCAGGTGCCGCCGACGCCCAATGCGCGGACGTGTTCGAGCATCTGCGCATCGACGGCTTGGGCGGCGCGACGGAGCGCGAGTTCGCGCAGGGCCGACAGGTTGGACTTCGAGAAAAAATGCGAGAGGGCTCGGGTCGCCTCCTGGGGCAGGTAGACCTTCCCCGCCTTCAGTCGCTCGATCAGTTCGTCGGGCGGGATGTCGACGACTTCGATCTCGGCGGCCTCGACGATGCTGTCGGGGACGGTCTCGCGGACGCGGACACGCGTGAACGAGGCGACGACGTCGTTGAGGCTCTCGATGTGCTGGATGTTGATCGTCGAATAGACGTCGATCCCCGCCGCGAGCAGTTCCTCGACGTCCTGATAGCGTTTCGGGTGGCGGCTGCCGGGCGCGTTGGTGTGGGCGAGTTCGTCGACCAGCACGAGCGTCGGCGCGCGCTCGAGGATGGCGTCGAGGTCCATCTCGTCGAGCGTGCGGCCTTCGTACGGGATCGCCTTTCGCGCGACGATCTCGTGGCCCCTTGTCAGTGCTTCGGTTTCGACGCGGCCGTGCGTCTCGACCACACCGATGACGACGTCGACACCCGCGCGGCGACGTTCGGCGCCTTCGGAGAGCATCTCGTAGGTTTTCCCCACACCGGGGGCGGCGCCGAGGAAGATCTTCAGACGGCCGCGACCCTCCTGCGACGCCTGTCGCAGAAGGGCCTCGGGTGATGGTCGCGTGTCGTCGTTCAACGCGTTGCGTCAAGGGCGCGGTTGAGAGCGAAGACGTTGACGCGTGGCTCGCCAAGGATGCCAAGCAGCGGGCCGTCGACGTTGGCGGTTACCAGCGCGCGGACCTTGTCGGCAGGAAGGCCGCGGGTACGGGCGACGCGGGCGACCTGGGCATAGGCCGAGGCTGGCGACAGATCGGGGTCGAGACCCGAACCCGAGGCGGTGGCGAGATCGGCGGGGAGTGGCCCGGTCACGCCTTCTGCGCGGCGCTTGGCGACGTCCGCCTTGGTGCGATCGACGAGTGCTTGGCTGGTCGGGCCGTAGTTCGAGCCGGATGAGACCTGGCCATCATAGCCTTTGCCGGCGGCCGAGGGGCGCGTCTGGAAATAGCGATCGGTGGTGAAGGCCTGGCCGACTACGGTCGAGCCGATCGTTTTGCCGTTGGCCATGACGAGGCTGCCGTTTGCTTGGGCGGGGAAGATGGCTTGTCCGATCCCGGTCATCGCGAGGGGATAGACGATCCCGAGCAGCAGCGCGAACAGGATCGTCATGACAAACGCGGGGCGGAGGGCGGAGGTGAAATCGGAGGTCATTCTGTCGTCTCCATGTGTCCCCGCGAAGGCGGGAACCCAGTCTGGGCACCCGCCTTCGCGGGTGAACAATTCTTGGGGGTGAGGTCACACGTCGCATCTCGGCCGCGCCCGCCAAGCACCTCCCCGGCGGAGGCCGGGGTCCAGTTGGGGAACATCGCTAACGGCGGGTGCGCTTCGTTACCGCGACCTTTCCACCTGGGCCCCGGCCTCCGCCGGGGTGGTGCCAGCTCTTGTTGTAAAGTTGCACGCTTGATCATTACGCCAGCCCCAGCGCGCCGACCAGAAGGTCGATCAGCTTGATCCCCACGAACGGCGCAATCAGCCCACCCAGGCCATACACCGCCAAGTTCCGCGCAAGCAGCGGCCCCGCGGCCATCGGCTTGTACGCCACGCCCTTCAGCGCAAGCGGCACCAGCATCGGGATGATGATCGCGTTGAAGATGATCGCCGACAGGATCGCGCTTTCGGGCGACCCCAGCCGCATCACGTTCAGCACGCCAAGCCCCGGATAGAGCGCGACGAACATCGCCGGGATGATCGCGAAATACTTCGCCACGTCGTTCGCCACCGAGAAGGTCGTCAGCGCACCGCGGGTCATCAGGAGTTGCTTCCCAAGGCCAACGATCTCGATCAGCTTGGTCGGATCGCTGTCGAGGTCGACCATGTTGCCAGCCTCGCGCGCGGCCTGCGTGCCGGTGTTCATCGCCACGCCGACATCGGCCTGGGCGAGCGCAGGCGCATCGTTGGTGCCGTCGCCGCACATCGCGACCAGTCGCCCGCCCTGCTGTTCCTTGCGGATCAGGTCGAGCTTGTCCTCAGGGGTCGCCTGCGCGAGGAAATCATCCACGCCCGCTTCGGCCGCGATCGCGGCGGCGGTGAGCGGGTTGTCGCCGGTGATCATCAACGTGCGGATGCCCATCGCGCGCAACTCGCCGAAGCGCTCGCGGATGCCGGCCTTGACGACGTCCTTGAGAAAGATCGCGCCGAGCAGACGGCCGTCCCGTGCAACCGCCAGCGGCGTGCCGCCGGCGCGGGCGATCTCGTCGGTGATGCGGCGGAGTTCGGTGGCAGCGGCGGTCGCCCCTGCCCCCGGATTGGCCTTCAGGATCGAATCCACGGCCCCCTTCTGGATCAGCGAACCCCCGACGATCACGCCCGAGATACGCGTCTGTGCGGTGAACGGGATGACCTCCGCATCGCCCGGCAGTTCGCTGGTCGTCACCCCGAACTTTTCGCGCGCCAGCACGACGATCGAGCGGCCCTCAGGCGTCTCGTCGGCGAGGCTGGCGAGCAATGCCGCCTCGGCCAGATCCTCGTCGCGCGTGCCGCCGACCGAGCGGAACTCGCTCGCCTGACGATCGCCGATCGTGATCGTGCCCGTCTTGTCGAGCAGCAGGACGTCGATATCGCCCGCCGCCTCGACCGCACGACCCGACTTCGCCAGCACGTTGAAGCGCACCAGACGATCCATCCCCGCGATCCCGATCGCCGACAGCAACGCCGCGATCGTCGTCGGGATCAGCGTGATCAGCAGCGCCGCCAGGATCGCGACCGGCACGCGGCCGCCCGCATAGCTCGCGAAACCGGGGATCGTGCCGACCGCGATCAGGAAGATGATCGTCAGGCCGACGAGCAGCAGCGTGAGCGCGATCTCGTTCGGCGTCTTCTGCCGCTCGGCGCCTTCGACGAGCGCGATCATGCGGTCGAGAAAGCCTTCGCCGGGGTTGGCGGTGACCTTGACCCGGATCTCGTCGGAGATGACGCGCGTGCCCGCGGTCACCGCCGAGCGATCGCCGCCCGCCTCGCGGATCACCGGCGCGCTCTCGCCGGTGATCGCGGCTTCGTTGACCGAGGCGACGCCCCAGACGACTTCGCCATCGGCCGGGATCAAGTCGCCCATCGTCACCAGGACGATGTCGCCCGCGCGGAGCATGCTGGCGGGGACGGACTCCACTTGATCCCCCTTCATGCGGCGCGCGGTCAGTTCGGCCTTGGTCGCGCGCAACGACGCGGCCTGCGCCTTGCCGCGGCCTTCGGCGAGCGCTTCGGCGAACGTGCCGAACAACACCGTCAGCCACAGCCAGATCACCAGCTGGATCTTGAAGCCGACCGAGAGCCCGTCGCCGCCGACATTGACGAGGATCGTCAACAGCGTGGCGACGCAGGCGGTGACGAACATCACCGGGTTGCGGATCAATTGCCTTGGGTCGAGTTTCCGGAAAGCGTCGCCGATCGCCGGGATGATCAAGTCGGCCGTAAACAGCGACTTGGTAGGGGTGCGTGCCATTTTGGCTTGTCCCGTCAGAAGGTTTTGCCGCTGATCATCGCGAGATGATCGGCGATGGGACCGAGCGCGAGGCTCGGCAGGAAGGTCAGGCCACCGACGATCAGGATGATCCCGACCAGCAGGCCGACCCACAGTGCGCCCGTCGTCGGGAACGAGCCTGAGCTCTCCGGCGTGTACTTCTTGGCCGCGAGACCACCGGCGATGGCGAGCATCGGCACGATGATGAAGAAGCGCCCGAGCCACATCGCGACGCCCAGCAAGCCGTTGTAATACGGCGTGTTGGCCGTCAGACCGGCAAAGGCCGACCCGTTGTTACCGACCGCGCTGGTGAACGCGTAGAGGATCTCGCTGAACCCGTGCGGACCCTTGTTGAGCGGCCCCGCAAGCCCGTCCGGCAGCACGGCGCTGAGCGCGGTGAAGCCGAGAATGACGAGCGGCAGGATGGCGATCGCCAGCACTGCCAGTTTCACTTCGCGACTCTCGATCTTCTTACCGACATATTCGGGCGTGCGGCCGACCATCAGCCCTGCGACGAACACGGCGAGGATGGCGAACAGCAGGAAGCCGTAGATGCCCGCGCCGACGCCGCCGATGACGACTTCGCCAAGCTGCATGTTGAGCAGCGGAATCATCCCGCCCAAGGCCGTGAAGCTGTCGTGCATCGCGTTGACCGCGCCGCACGATGCGGCGGTGGTGACGACCGAGAACAAGGCGGACGCGGCGATCCCGAAGCGGACCTCCTTGCCTTCCATGTTACCGCCCGCGACGCCGATGCTGTGGAGGATCGGGTTGCCCGCGGCTTCCTGCCAATAGGTGACGGTGACGCCGGCGAGAAACAGCACGAGCATGGCCGAGAGGATCGCCCAACCCTGCCTGGTGTTGCCGACGGCCTTGCCGAAGGTCCAGGTTAGGCCGAAGCCGATCAGGAATATCGACAGCATCTGCACGAGGTTGACGAGCGCGGTCGGGTTTTCGAACGGATGCGCCGAGTTCGCGTTGAAGAAGCCGCCACCATTGGTGCCGAGCATCTTGATCGCTTCCTGGCTCGCTACCGGCCCGAGCGTCAGCGTCTGCTTGAGCCCTTCGAGCGTGGTGATGTCGACCGTGCCGGCGAGCGTCTGCGGCACGCCGCTGGCGATGTAGAAGATCGTAACGACGACACAGATCGGCAGCAGCACGTAAAGCGTGACGCGCGTCATGTCGGCCCAGAAATTGCCGATCGTCGCGCTAGACCTGCGCGCGAACCCGCGGAACAGCGCGAACGCCAGCGCGATGCCGGTGGCGGCCGACAGGAAGTTGTGGATCGTCAGCCCGAACATCTGGCTGAAGTTCGACATGGTCGATTCACCGGCATAGCTCTGCCAGTTGGTGTTCGCGGTGAAGCTTATCGCGGTGTTGAACGCGAGGTGAGGGCTGAGCCCGGCGAGACCCTGCGGATTACCGGGCAATACGCCCTGCAGACGCAGGACCGCGTAGGTCAGCGCCATCAGCACGGCGTTGAACACGATCATGTGCAGCGCGTAACGACGCCAGCCCTGCTCCTGCTTGGGGTCGATGCCGCTGAGCTTGTAGAAGCCCGTTTCGACGGGGCCGAGCACCGCGTGGATTGGCGTGCGGCGGCCTTCGTACAAGGCGAACAGCCACAGGCCGACGGGTTTGGTCAACGCCAGCAATATGCCGACGAAGCCCAGGATGAGGATCCATCCTTCGAATGTCATGAGGACGCGCTCCTAAAAGCGTTCGGGACGGATGAGCACCGCCACGAGGTAAAACAGCAGCCCGAGCGCGACGATCGCGGCGAGCCAGAGGTCGAGGGTCATGATGGTGTCCTCATGGGCTCAGGCGTTGTCGCACAGGCGGACATAGGCGAGCGTCGCCGCCACCAGTCCGATCATGATGGCGATCCAGAGAAGGTCCTGCATGGCTGGGTTCCTTTCAGAAGGCGGCGGTGAGCGAGGCAACCACGGTGCCGTCGGCGATCGATCCGGTGCCGTCCTGGCCGCGGCTGAAGCTGGGCTGGAGATACGCAGCACTGCGACGCGTGATGTCGGTGTCGACATAGCTCACGTTCAGCGTCAGGTTTTTATACGTAGTGTCCGCACCGAGCGACCAATCCCAATAGTCGCCGGTCGGCGCTGCGCTGGTCGCGTTCGGGCCAAGGCCGTCATTGCCCCAGCTATGGCCGATATGCGCCTTGGCGGTGATCGGCGTGCCGGCAATCGCAAACGCACCGTCGCCGGTCAGGTAGAGGTTGTCCTCCTTGTCACCTGCGTCGGTGTAAACGCCCGCCGCGACATCGGAGCCGGTGCGATACCATTTGCCGAGTGCCTGCTGCTTCGGCGCGTAGAAGGCGCTCGCGGTCAGCGTCGCTGGGCCAGTCGTGCCGCTGAGCTTCACATAGGGCTCGGCATAGTCGGTCTTCGAGGCGCCGCCCGGATACATGTACCAGGTCAGGCCGACATCGATCGTCGCGTTGTCCGCAAGCTTGTGCTTGTAGCCGCCGATCAGGTCGAGCTCCATGTTCGAGCCGCCGAACGTGCCCCAGCCCGAGAGGTTCGATCCCCATGCGCCGACGTAGATCCCGCTCTCGTGCGAAATTGTCAGCCCGCCCTGGATCGCGCCATCCTTGTCCGACTGCGACACGCCGCGCAGGCGGTAATCGGTCACGAGCGTTACCGAACCGCTGACGCTAACGGGTGACGGGGGCGCGGTGTCCTGCGCGAACGCAGGCGTGGCGAGGCCGGTCAGGATACTGGCGGCGGCGGCGAAACGAAGAATGTGCATTGCGGTCCCCATGCGCGTGCCGCCGAAAGGATGGCGGTTCGCGAGGACTGGCAATTAGGCTCCGGCGACGTAGCAATTCGAGATCGATTGCCGGGCCGGAGCATATGTTTCGCGTAGTATTGTCGAATTATTGTGCGGTGCGGCGAAGGAGCAGCCAGCCGGCGACGCCCGACAGGATCGAGCCGGCGAACACGCCGACCTTCACGGCGTCCATCGCGTGCGGCGCGCCGGCGAAGGCGAGCCCGCCGATGAACAGGCTCATCGTAAAGCCGATCCCGCACAGCACGGCCATGCCGTACACCTGCGTCCAGCTCGCGCCCTCGGGTCGGTCGGCGATCCGCAGCCAAGCGAGACCGCGAACCGTCGCGAAGATGCCGATCTGCTTGCCGAGAAATAGCCCCAGCATGATCCCGACCGGCAGCGGCGCGATCACGTCCGCCGCCACCATCCCGCCGAACGCGATGCCCGCATTGGCGAACCCGAACGCCGGCACGATCAGGAAACGCGACCAGGGTTGGAGCGCGTGTTCGAGACGTTTCAGCGGCGGCTGGCCGTCCCCCGTCCGCAAGGGGATCGTCAACGCGACCGCCACACCGGCGAGCGTCGCGTGCACGCCCGACAGCAGAACACCGTACCAAATGCCGACGCCGATCAGCAGATACGGCACCAGCGACCGCACGCCCGACAGGTTCAGGATGACGAGCACGCCCAGCCCGGCGCCCGCGCCGAGCAACGGCAGCAGCGCGATATGGCCGGTATAGAACAGCGCGATGACGAGGATCGCGAGCAGGTCGTCGATCACCGCGATCGCCGTCAGCAGCACCTTCAACGAGGTCGGCACACGCGATCCGAGCAGGGCAAGGATGCCGAGCGCGAACGCGATGTCGGTCGCCGCCGGGATAGCCCAGCCGCGCAGATTGTCGGGCGTTCCCATGTTGACGAGCACATAGAGGACCGCCGGCACCGCCATACCCGCGAGCGCCGCCGCACCGGGCATGATGCGCTCGCCCCAGGTCGAGAGATGCCCCGAGACGAACTCGCTCTTCACCTCCAACCCGATCAGCAGGAAGAACAGCGCCATCGCGCCGTCGTCGATCCAGTGGTGGACGCTCATCCCGCCGACTGCGTGGTGCAGTGTCGCGAAGTACGTTGGCGCGAGCGGTGAATTTGCGACGATCAGTGCCGCTATCGCCGCCGCGAGCAGCACGATGGCGCCCGCCGCATCACTCGAGAAAAAGCGCCGGATCGCGGTCAAAGACCTTCGCCGCCCACCCATTGCGCGTTGGACAAGCGGCGCGCGAGATCCCAGCTCTGCACGCGGATATCGGGCACCGCGACGACTTCCCACAGCCCGCCGCGGGTCATCGGCCCGATGCAGTGGATCCGGTCGTCGGGCGTTCCATCGGCGCGGATCGCGCGTGACTGTGCATCGACGTCGACGCCGAGCCGCAACGGATCGGGCCGGATCGCGCCGGCCGCGAGCAGGTGCTTCGCGAGCGGCTCCTCCGAGCGCAACAGGTCGCCCTGCGGCCCCGTGCAGTTCACGATCCGTGCCGCGCGCGTGACGACCGGATCGGTCTCGCCGCGCGGCCGCCACGCCAGCTTTGCCTGCGTCTCGTCGGCTTCGGCAGATACGATCTTGCCCGCCGCGAAGGTCAGCCGCCCGGTCGCGACGAGCGCCTCGACACGGTCCGCAACGGCTGGAGCAAGCCGGTGGCGGTGGACGTCCCAATACGGGCGTAGATGGCGAAGGAAGCGCCCGCGCACGTCCTGCGACGCCGCTGCCCACAGCATCTGCGTGACCGGACGAAGTTCGTCGACGGCGCAGCGCCAGCCTTCCTGCGCAGCGCGTGCACGAACATGGCGGACGAGATCGGTCAGCCCACCCTGCGGTTTGTCCGAAACCCCGCGATGCGCCGGCGCGCCATCGACATGCCGCCGCGGCGACAGCCCGCGTCGCGACATCGCCAGGATATTTCCGGCGAACCCCTGCGCATCGAGCAGCAACGCCGCGTCGATCGCGGTCAGCCCGGTTCCGACCAGCACGACGGTATCGTCCGCGCCCAGCCCCTCGGCGAGATTGGCCGCCCACGGGTCCGCGTAATAGACACCGGCCGGCAGCGCGTCCGGCTTCAACCCCGGCGGCGTGTGTGGTGGCAGGTTACCGAGTGCGAGCACCGCAGTGTCGGCCGCGATCTTGCGCCCATCCGCCATCGTCAGCGTCACGCCGTCGCCTTCGACCGAATCGATCGCGCAGACCTCGCCCTCAACATGCGCCAGCCGGCCGGCCGATTCCGCGATCGCCGCATCGAGCAGTTCGCGCAGATACGCGCCATACGTCGTGCGCGGGACGAAGGTCTTGCGGTCGCCCTTGCCGTGTGCCTCCAGCCAGCGAACGAAGTGGTCGGGATCGTCGGGCAGCGCGCTCATGTTCCCCGCACGGACGTTGAGCAGATGATCGGGATGCGCCGCGCTATATGCGACACCACGCGCAAGCTGCCGATCGCGCCTCTCGATCAAGGTCACGCGCGGCCCCTCATGCCGCATCAGATTGACCGCGAACAGCGCGCCGGAAAACCCGCCGCCGACGACCACCACGTGATCCTCGGGTCCCGCAATCCGCGGCATCGTCGCTCGGTCGTCCATCTGCTAGCTCACCTCGTTAGACGGGAACGCCATGCCCCATCGACACCGCCTAGCCTACCCCGCTCGGCCGGGCCGGGTTCGGATCACACCGATCGTTCTCGTGCCGCCTGCCAATCCGAGAGACTTTGCAATCGATTGTTGCATTCCGCTGCCGCGTAGGTAAGTTCAGACATACCCCGCGCAGACGGGCGTTTCCGCCAATGAGGATGGCCGTCATGCGTTCCCCCGAATCCAAGCCGCATCTTTCGCTGGCCCGCATCCTCGAGATGAACCTGGGGTTCCTCGGGTTGCAGTTCAGCTTCGGATTGCAACAGGGCAACATGGCGCCGATCTACAGCTATCTCGGCGCGTCCGAGGCTTCGCTACCGTTGCTACAGTTGGCGGGCCCGATGACCGGACTCCTGATCCAGCCGCTGATCGGCGCACTCAGCGACCGAACGGATTCTCGCTGGGGCCGGCGGACGCCCTATTTCCTGTTCGGCGCGGTGCTGTGCGCCTTCGGGCTGTTCTTCATGCCGCTCAGCCATTCGATCCTGATGGCGGTTTCGATGCTGTGGATCCTCGATGCCGGCAACAACATCACCATGGAGCCGTACCGCGCCTATGTCTCGGACCGGCTGAACGAGGACCAGCACGAGATCGGCTTCCTGACGCAGAGCGCTTTTACCGGCCTTGCGCAGATGCTGGCATTCCTGACGCCGTCATTGCTCGTCTGGGCAGGCATGAACCAGGATTGGGTCGACGCGCACAATATTCCGTACACCGCGCGCATCGCCTTCATGATCGGTGCGGTGCTGTCGTTCTCGACGATCCTCTGGTCGATCCGGCGCGTACCCGAACTGCCGCTGTCGCTCGCCGAACGCACGCGGATCGCGGCCAAGCCGAAGGGGCTGGCCGCGACCTTGAATGAAATCGGGTCCGCGATCCGCGACATGCCGCCGGCGATGCGCAGGCTGGCGGTGATGAGCCTGTTCCAATGGTATGCGATGGCCGCCTACTGGGCCTATGTGATCTATTCGATCGGCCGATCGGTGTATGGCACCGAGGTCGCGACGTCGTCCGGATTCCATTCGGCGGTGCTGACCAACGGCGTGATGGCGGCGTTCTACAACGGCGTCGCGTTCGTCGCGGCATTCGCGATGGTCCCGCTGGCGAAGCGACTGGGCGCGGCGAGCCTGCACGCGCTGTGCCTCGTGCTCGCCGGGATCGGCATGATGTGGCTGCCGCATATCACCGACAAGGCGCTGCTGTTCGTGCCAGCGATCGGAATCGGCATCGGCTGGGCGAGCATCATGGGCAACCCCTACGTCATCCTCGCGGGCGCGATCCCGGCCGAGCGGACCGGCGTCTATATGGGGATCTTCAACATGATGATCGTCATCCCGATGCTGGTCTTCGCGGCAACCATGCCGTTTTGCTACGGGCCGCTGCTGAACGGCGATCCGCGTAACGTGCTGACGCTGTGCGGCATCCTGATGCTCTGTGCCGCGATCGCCGTCTGGACGGTCCGCGAGCGTAATGGCGAAGGCCTGCCGGTCGGCGCGACGCGCCTTTGACGCACGCTCAACGACAGCCCGACCCGCTTCCCGCCGAAGCGCTCGAAATCGCTTCGCGACCTCTCCTCATCGACTCCAGGATTCCCATGCCCGCCACCACCATCACCCCCTGGTCCGTCGACATGCTGGACCGCATTGCTGCGCAGTCGAACGCCGCGCTGCCGGTCATAACGGCTGCCGACATCGTGGCGATCGTACCCGGTCACGACCTGTGGGACATGTGGCCGATCGCGTACCGCGACGGCCGCACCGCGATCGTCGACGGTCGTAGCTGGTGGTTCTTCCTGGCCACACCGCAGTTCGACGATCCTGAGGACCGCCACGACGCCGCGCGCATCCGCCTGACCAGCGCGGGCGCCGATGGCTGGCGCGATCATGGCGATGTGTTTGCCGACGGGTTCACGCCGGGCAGTCGCGAATGGTCCGGCTCCGCGGTGCTCGACGACGATGGCGAGACGCTGATGATGTATCTGACGGCCGCCGGGCGTCGCGGTGAACCTCGCAGCTTCGAACAACGCCTGTTCGAGACACGCGGGCGGTTCGTCGACGGCCGGATCGTCGACTGGAGCGCGCCGATCGAATCGATCGCGGCGGACGGCGCGCTCTATCGGCAGGCGGACCAACGCGAGGCGGTCGACGGCAGGATCAAGGGTTTCCGCGACCCCGGCTATTTCCAGGACCCAGCCGATGGCACCGAGTATCTGCTGTTCGCGGGGTCCGCTGGTTGGGTCGACGCGGTGGACGACGGTGTGATCGGAGTCGCCGCGCGCGCCATCGGCAACGCGAACTGGAGCCTGCGGCCACCACTCGTCCACGCGATCGGCGTCAACAGCGAACTCGAACGGCCGCATATCGTGCTGCACGAGGATCTCTATTATCTGTTCTGGTCGACCCAGGCGAAGCGGTTTGCCGCCGGGGTCGATGCACCGACCGGATTATACGGTATGGTAGCCGACGCAGTTTCGGGACCGTGGCGACCGTTGAACGGCTCCGGCCTGGTCGCAGCCAATCCTTCCGCCGAGCCTTTCCAGGCCTATTGCTGGTGGGTCACGGGGGAACTCGAGGTGATCAGCTTCGTCGACTACGCCGATCTGGGCCGGGCCGACGCTACGGTCAGCGCTTCGCTTCGCCGCACGAAGTTCGGCGGCACGGTGGCACCGTCGTTCCGCCTGGCGCTGAACGGCGACACCGCGGCGATCGTCTCCGCTCCGTAAGATTCACCCGCGAGAGCCCAACCGAGCTCATTTATACGACCACGTCGTTCTGGCATTCCGACCGCGAAACGAGCATGTTCGCGCGTGACCATTGCACGCGCTCGCGTCTCCCCGTTGACGGAAACCCCGACCCTATGCCGACTTTCCTTTCCGCCGCGCGCCTCCTGCTGGCCGGTACGTGCCTGACGTCTGCGATTGCGATGCAGGCGAACGCCGACCCGCTAGCGACGCTCGACCGCAACGGCAGCTTGGTCGCGATCGAGCCCTACGCGCCCAACATCGTCCGCGTAACTATCTCGCTCGACCGCACGCTCGCCGACGCGCCGCCGGGCGAAGGCCCCAACGCCAAGCCCGACGTGAGTGGCTGGACGCACCGCACCGACGCCAGCGGTGACGTGTTCGCCTCGGGTGCGGTATCGCTGACCGTCAACGCACAGCCATGGCCGAAGGCGCCTAGCCAGATGGAGCGTTACTTCGCGCCGTCGCTCCCGCCGGTGTCGATCGCGGTGCGCAAGCCCGATGGTCGCGTGATCGCCGAGATGACCGGCTGGGAAATGTCGCCGCAGACCGTCAACGGCGAGAAGACGTTCCGCGTCGGCGCGAGCTTCGCGGTGCAGCCGAACGAGCATTATTACGGGCTCGGCCAGAACCAGGAAGGTGTCTTGGATCTCAAGGGCCGCACCATCGATTGCCGCCACAACTACGACGCGCCGGCGGGCGAGACGGTGTGCGTGCCGTTCATGGTGACCAACAAAGGCTACGGCATCGTGTGGGACAATGCGTCCGCGACCACCGTGTCGCCCGGCCTGTCGAATTCGACGCACTGGCAGTCGAACGTCGGCGAGCGCGTGTCGTTCTTCGTCATCACTGGCGACACCACCGACGAACTATACGCCGGTTATGCCAAGCTGACCGGCGCGACGCCGCTACCACCCAAGGCCGCGTTCGGGCTGATCCAGTCGAAGGCGCGCTACGAAACTCAGGCCGAACTGCTCGGTGTCGCCAACGGCTATCGCAAGCGCGGTTTGCCGCTCGACGTGATGGTGCTCGACTGGTTCTACTGGTCGCGGATGGGACAGCTCGACATCGACCGAACCTATTTCCCCGATCCCAAGGGCATGAACGACACGCTCAAGAGCATGGGCATGCATTCGATCATCAGCGTGTGGCCGCGGTTCGAGAAGGAATCGCGCTATTTCAATTTCCTCGGCACCAAGGGATGGCTGTTGAAGGACAAGGACGGCGGTGTCGTGGACGGCCTGCCGATCCGCTCCGATCGTGCCGGTGCGCTGCTCGATTCGACCAACCCGGATGCGCGAGGCTGGTTCTGGGATCGGATCCGAGACAATATCGCGAGCCAGGGCTTCGACTGGTTCTGGCTCGACGAAACCGAGCCGGACCTTGTGCCCGACGGCAATTTCTTCTCGATCGGGTCGGGCGATCGCTATCACAACCTCTATCCGCTCGTGCACACCCGCAGCGTCGCGGAAGGCTCCGCGCGAGACCGGCCTGACTTCCGCAACCTGATACTCGCCCGCGCTGCGTATCTGGGTACGCAGCGCAACGGGGCGCTGTTCTGGTCGTCGGATGTGCAGGCAACATGGGAAACCTTGCACCGCCAGGTCCCTGCGGGGCTCGGCTTTACCGCGACCGGCATGGCCTATTGGAGCAGCGATACGGGCGGCTGGCAGTACCCGAACGGGCCGAAGGCGGAACATACGCCGTTGCTCGATCCGGCGGGTGCGACCGCGATGTCGCCGAGCTACGCGGATTATCCCGAACTGTTCACGCGCTGGTTCGCGTATAACAGCTTCACGCCGACGCTGCGGATCCACGGCCAGCGTCCGGCGACGGCGATCTGGGAATATGGTGCGGCAGCCGAACCGGTGCTCGCCGGCTTCCTGAAGCTACGATATTCGCTGATCCCGTATATCTATTCGCTCGGCTATCAGACCTACAAGACGGGTGCGCCGTTCATGCGCGCGCTGTTCATGGACTTCCCGAACGACCCCGACGTCGCGACGATCGGCGACGAGTATATGTTCGGCCCGGCCTTCCTGGTCGCACCGGTTACGGAACAGGGCGCCACTGCCCGCAAGGTCTACCTCCCGGCTGGGTCCGAATGGTATGATTATTGGACCGATCAGCGGTATGCCGGCGGTCAGACGATCGTTGCCGCGGCTCCGATTGACCGCATCCCGCTGTTCGTCCGCGCGGGGTCGATCGTGCCGATGGGCGTGCAGGTGCCAAGCACGGCGACGAAGCAGGCGCTCGAGATGATCAAGGTCTATCCGGGCCGTGACGCGAGCTTCACGCTGTACGACGACGACGGCGTGACCAATGGCTACAAGAAGGGTGGCGGATCCAGCGCAGTCCTCCGCTGGAACGACGCGTCCGGGACGCTGACGGCGTCGGGCGCATTGCCCACGCGGCAGGACATCAAGACGTTGGTAAAGGTGGTTGCGCCACGTCAGCCAACCCCGGCCGTACGGTAGCGCACGGCAAGGATGGCGAAGGATTCAAGCGCCATCCTCATGGCTTGCACGGACGATTGCCGCACGCTATCTCCGACTACGCACTCTCGCTTCGACAGCGGAGACGCAAAGCCACGGCAACGCCGGCTTCGCGGGTATAGTACAATGGTAGTACAGCAGCCTTCCAAGCTGAATACACGGGTTCGATTCCCGTTACCCGCTCCACCCTATTCTTCGATCAGGCGCCCGAGAAGACTCGTCATGCGACGTCTACCCAACGCGGTGAGCTGGACGTGCGATCGGCGGCCGTCGCGTTCGTCTCGCGTGCGTTCGACCAGGTCGGCATCCTGGAGCATCGTCAGATAGCGCAGCGCGGTGGCCGACGGCGCACGCGCACCGATGCAGACCGCGGATACGCTGAGCTGGCGCCGCTCGTGATCGGAAATGAACAGATCCAGCAGGATGTCCCAAGCCGGCTCCGAGAATAGCGCCTCGCCGAGCAACGTGTCGCGCACCTTGCGAAGCTCGTACAGCCGTTTGGCCATGTCGACCAACACCAGCGGCGATACGCCGAGCGAAGCTGTACGCTGAGCGGCAATGGGCGCCATGGCAATTGCGTAAGTCATATACGTCTTCCGAATATGCTTCAGCGGAAGGTCGGGTCCTGGCGACTCCAGTCGAGATCCGAGCCATGTGCCCGGATCCTGCGCGAGTGCCTGACTGTCCCGATCACGAGAAGCAGGACGATGGGGTAGCTCCAGGCCGCGGAAAGGACCGCGTAGACGAGCCGGATCACGTCAGGGCTGATCGCCCGGGCCAGATGAGCCCCCGTCCCCAACGCGTGGAGCGCGGTGGCCCAGGCCGGCCAGAACCGATCGGCCTTGAGCGTGATCGCGATCAGCACCGCCAGCAGGATCAAGTCGACGATCATCACGCCGCTCTCCACACCTGCGAACAGGAAGGGGATGGTCCGCTGGACGAAACCGGTCGACAGTGCCGCGACCAGCAAGGCCAACCCCGTCAGTCGCTCCGGTGCTCCGCCCCGCAGGAGCGCATAGCCGGATGCGGCCACCTGTATCGCGTAGAACAGCCAGACCCGATCCAACTCTTACCTCCAAAGCAGGACCGAAACCGGCCGTTCAGGCCACTGCCGCGAGGCGAACCGGAATCTCCGCTCGCAACGCGCCTTCGTTGGGCGGACATTCCGCGGTGTCGCCGTATCCGTAGAACTGCCCGAGCCCGATCTCGGCGCGGACGTCGACCAGCGCGCGATGCGCTTCGACGAAGCGCTGGCGCGCATTGATGATGTCGAGCGACGCCTGCGATATCATCTGCAACGCGGCAACGCCGGTGCCGACCGGCAGGTTGGCTGCGACACGCTGTTGCAACAGCGTCGATACACACGAGGCCGCGAGCATTGCCGCGTGATCGACGGCAGCCTCGGCCTTGAGGAAATCCAGGGTGACCTTGTCGGTCGCGTCTCGTCGTTGTTTCAGCATCGTCGTTCTCCCCGTTGGCGCCGTCGTTGCGGAGCCGTGTACGGGAGCGCTGCGGTCTCGGTTCGATCGCAACAGGCTGGTCAGCGTCATCGCCATGTTCACGAGCGCCATCGACGTGACGGCGATCAGGCCCATGAGTGCGATCAGTCTGACTATCCTGTCGCCAACCGAAAACCGATTGCGCGCCACTCCCGTCGATCCACCCACTTCGGAGATTCCGAAGAAGCGGCGAACAAGCCCCCACGGCTCGGTCTGACCGGTCCTTGGGGCGTGGGACGGGGGGATGGGAACGTCGATTGGTTCGGATGGTAGCCGTTCGTACGTCGGCAAAGGCTGTTCGGACGGCGGGGCGGCGCGGGTCAGGACGAAGTCGTCGCCTTCGCCACGTTCATGCTCATGCTCCTGCAGCCGCCGCGCTGCCTCGAACCGCGTGCCGACGCCGAGGATCTGGATGGCGCGCTCGATCCGCTTGTCGATCGCGGACGGCGACACCCCGAAGATCGCCGCGATCTCCTTCGAATTGTGATGCGTCAGCACGAGCCGCAGGCACGCGCGCTGGGCTTCGGTCAACTGATCGATACGTCCTGCGGTCATGCCGGGAGGGTAGCGCGAACGCGAAGCGGTTGCACTGTCTATCCGGCCTCACCGCATCAAGGATTTTGCCCGATCGTCAGCGGGTCGATGCGGCGGCGACGCGGCTCAGTTGGCGGGCAATGACGTTGACGGTCGTGGCGGCCGACGCCACGCGCCCGATGATCGTGGCGGCGGCATCGATCCGATCGACCGCCTCGCCCGTGAGGGAGGCGGCCGTTCCGGCGTTGCGGCGCTGATCCTGCGCGGTATCGGCGATACCCTCGATCATGTCACGTTCGTGATCGATCAACGCGCTGCTATCGGCGAACGCGCCGCGCACCTGCGCCACGTGGTCGCCCACCGCACCGGTGCGCGCGTCGATATCGGCAGTCGCGGTCATCGTCTGCGCAGACAGAACGGTCATCTCGGCCGCGACCGCTGCGAAGCCGCCGCCATGACCATCCTGTCGTGCCGCCTCGATCCGGGCGTTGAGCGCGAGGAGACGGCTGCGTGCCGCGATGCCGCCGATGGTGCCGGAGATCACGAGGATGCTGTCCGCGGTCTCGCCCAGCGTATCGAACAGCGGCATGTGATCCGCCGCGAGCCGTTGCGCGCGGGCGAGCAGCTTGAGCTGCTTGCGGACGTTGCGTTCGACCAGCGTCGCGGCCGCATCGAGTTCGACGACCAGCGCGGCGATCTGGCGCATGTCCTCCGCCGCCAGCCGCACCATGTCGGTCGCGGCCGCGGCTTCCTGGCTGACCATCGACGCGACGTCGGACAGCCGCGCGGCCACGGCATCGAGCGCCGCATGCGGAACGACCGACGCAGGCGTGCCTGTCGGAACCGCGGCGGCCGCTGGGATCATGCCGATTTGCGCGCCGCGGCGTGGCCCGCCTCGATCATCGCGTCGGCGAGTATCGTGTAGGCCGCAGCCCACGCATCGTGCGTAGCCGTATCGAACAGATCGCCGAGCTGCACGGCCAGCGTATCGAGCAGCGCGGCACCGACCACCGCATAGTGGCGATCGAGCACGCCGTAGCCGACATGCCGGATCGCAAGCTCGCGCGCGACCGGGAGGAGTTCGTCGAGCCGGTCGAGCGAATCCACCACCGACGCCAGAGTCAGGACCAGCTTTCGGCCTTGTTCGACCATGTCGCCGCGGAACAGCGGGCGGGTATCCGGAGCGAGTTGGAAAAGCCGGGCGTAGAACGCGGCGGCGACTGCATCGGGGATCGGCAGGACGTGGATGAAGCTGTCCTGGACGAGATTTATCTGCCGGGAGTCCATTGTAATCGCATCCTTTATGCCTCGAAAGGATGTGTAGGCGGCGAAGGTTAACGAGGTGAAAAGGCCGGAGTGTTCGATCGCGAACGGGCACAAAAAAGCCGGCGAGGGATGATCCCCTGCCGGCTTTTTCGCTGGTCGTTCTGGTCGGAACGGAGGACCGGCGAAGCCGGCCCTTTTCGTCGGACGGGACTGGGGGCTTCGCCGCCCAGCCCGCCGGCCGTTCTGATTTTCTGTCCGAGGCAGGTTGCCCTGCCCCGGTCGAAAATCAGAAGTCCATGCCGCCCATGCCGCCCATGCCGCCGCCGCCCATGGGCATGGCGGGCTTGTCTTCGGCCATTTCGCTCACGGCCGCTTCGGTCGTGATCAGGAGGCCTGCGACCGATGCTGCGTTCTGCAGCGCGGTGCGGACGACCTTGGTCGGATCGATCACGCCGGCTTCCACCAGGTTCTCGTACGTGTCGGTCGCGGCGTTGAAGCCGATCGACGTGTCGTTGCCGTCGAGCAGCTTGCCCGAAACCACCGCACCGTCATGACCTGCGTTCTGCGCGATCTGGCGAACCAGAGCCGTCAGCGACTTCCGGACGATGTCGATACCGCGCGTCTGGTCGTCGTTCGCACCCTCGAGGCCATCAAGCGCCTTGGTTGCGTACAGCAGAGCCGTACCGCCGCCGGGGACGATGCCTTCTTCGACGGCTGCGCGGGTTGCGTGCAGCGCGTCGTCGACGCGGTCCTTGCGCTCCTTGACCTCAACCTCGGAAGACCCACCGACCTTGATCACGGCAACGCCGCCGGCAAGCTTGGCGAGACGCTCCTGGAGCTTCTCCTTGTCGTAGTCGCTGGTCGTGTTCTCGATCTGCTGGCGGATCGCCTCGGTGCGGCCCTTGATCGTGTCGTGATCGCCGGCACCGTCGACGATGACGGTGTTGTCCTTGTCGATCGTGACGCGCTTGGCGGTGCCGAGCATGCCGAGCGTGACGGTCTCGAGCTTGATGCCGAGGTCTTCCGAGATCATCTCGCCCTTGGTCAGGATCGCGATGTCCTCGAGCATCGCCTTGCGACGATCGCCGAAGCCCGGTGCCTTGACCGCTGCGACCTTCAGGCCGCCGCGCAGCTTGTTGACGACGAGCGTGGCCAGAGCCTCACCCTCGATGTCCTCAGCGATGATCAGGAGCGGACGACCCGACTGGACGACGGCTTCCAGGATCGGGAGCATCGCCTGCAGGTTCGACAGCTTCTTCTCGTGGATCAGGATGTAGGGATCCTGAAGCTCGACGGTCATCTTCTCGGGGTTGGTGATGAAGTACGGCGACAGATAGCCGCGGTCGAACTGCATGCCCTCGACGACGTCGAGCTCGAATTCGAGACCCTTCGCTTCCTCGACGGTGATCACGCCTTCCTTGCCGACCTTCTCCATGGCTTCGGCGATCTTCTCGCCGACTTCACGGTCGCCATTGGCCGAGATGATGCCGACCTGCGCCACTTCCTTCGAACCCGAAACCGGCTTCGAACGCGCCTTGACGTCCTCGACGACCTTGATGACGGCGAGATCGATGCCGCGCTTCAGGTCCATCGGGTTCATGCCCGCTGCGACCGACTTCATGCCCTCGCGAACGATGGCCTGCGCCAGAACCGTCGCGGTGGTGGTGCCGTCACCGGCGATGTCGTTGGTCTTCGAAGCCACTTCGCGCAGCATCTGCGCACCCATGTTCTCGAACTTGTCCTTGAGCTCGATCTCCTTGGCGACGGTGACGCCGTCCTTGGTGATGCGCGGTGCGCCGAAGCTCTTGTCGATGACGACGTTGCGGCCCTTGGGGCCCAAGGTCACCTTGACTGCGTCGGCGAGGATGTCGACGCCGCGGAGGATGCGCTCACGCGCGTCACGACCGAATTTTACGTCCTTGGAAGCCATGTCAGCTGCCCTTTCAAAAAAGTGAAGTACAGGAAGTGCAGACGCTGGCGCAGAATTCGCGGCCAGCATTTCTCGGCCCGTTCACGTCAGCAATAGCCGACGATCCCGAGCCCGTCGGGTCAACCGACGATGCCGAGAATGTCCGATTCCTTCATGATCAGCAGGTCTTCACCGTCGACCTTGACCTCGGTGCCCGACCACTTGCCGAACAGGATCTTGTCGCCGGTCTTGACGTCGAGCGGGGTGATCGTGCCGTTCTCGGCGCGGGTGCCGGTGCCGATGGCGACGACTTCGCCTTCCTGCGGCTTTTCCTTGGCGGTGTCGGGGATGATGATGCCGCCAGCCGTCTTCTCTTCGGCTTCGAGGCGCTTCACCAGCACGCGATCATGCAATGGACGAAAGTTCATGGGGTCCATGTCCTTTTGGATTGTGACAGATTTCTGGCACTCGAGGTTATCGAGTGCCAACGGACGGCATATGTGCCTCGGGGTGCGGCATGTCAAAGGTTCCGGGGGTGAAATTTTTTCGGGCGGGCGTGGTATTCGGGCATCGTGGCTGAGGGGGGCGTGACGGTACTGCTGAGCACTGCCGTTCTCCTGCGCACGCAGGAGTCCAGGGTGACGGGGGGCGGTGCTTGGTATCCTGGGCTCCTGCGTTCGCAGGAGAACACTCGGGCGGTTCGCTGCTTCCTTCTTCTCCCCTTCCGCTTGCCGGAGGGGTCGAGGGAGGGGTTTCTCGGGCGGGGTGCTTGTGGGACTTCCCTCCCCTAACCCCTCCCGCACGCGGGAGGGGAACTGCGTGGCGGTTGGGGTAGATGGGCTGGCTTGAACCGCTCCTGTGTTGGACGCGTAATACAGGGCATTTACCTGTGCGCCCCGTTGCTCTAGCTCTCGTCCCATGACCGATACCGCTGCCCCGTCCTACGCCCCGTCCTATGTCGACCCTGCCCGCCCGCCGCGGCGGAAATGGCGGCTCGTGCGGGGCGTGTGGAAGTTCCTCGTGGCGATCAAGGATGCGCTCGTCCTGATCGCGATGTTGCTGTTCTTCGGGCTGATCTTCGCGGCGCTCAACGCGCGGCAGAGCACGACGGCGATCAAGGATGGCGCGCTGGTACTCGACCTCAACGGTTCGATCGTCGAGCAGCCCGAGGAGCAGGCCGCGTTCGCAGCACTTTCGGGGCAGAGCCGGACGCGGCAGTTCCGCCTGCGCGACGTGGTGCGCTCGATCGACACCGCGCGCACCGATGCGCGCGTGAAGGTCGTCGTGCTCGATCTCGACAGCTTCGGCGGCGCGTATCCGGCAGCCCTCGGCGAGGTCGGCGATGCGCTGGCGCGGGTGCGGGCGAGCGGCAAGCCGGTGCTGGCTTACGCGACCGCGTACACCGATGGCGGCTATCGCCTTGCAGCGAATGCGAGTGAGATCTGGGTGAACCCGCTGGGTGGCACGATCTTCATGGGGCCGGGCGGCAACCAGCTCTATTACAAGGGCCTGATCGACAAGCTCGGCGTCAACGCGCACGTCTACCGGGTCGGCCGCTACAAGTCGTTCGTCGAGCCCTACACGCGGGCGGACCAGAGCGACGACGCGCGCGCCGCCAGCACCGCGCTGTACGGCACGCTGTTCGCGCAGTGGCGTGAGGCCGTCGCGAAAGCACGCCCCAAGGCGCAGATCGCGCAGTTCATGACCGCGCCCGACAAGGTGATCCTCGCGGCGAACGGTAACATCGCCGAGGCGAATTTGCGCGCGGGCATCGTCGACAAGCTCGGCGACCGGACCAGCTTCGGGCGGCGCGTGGCGGAGATCGCCGGCAGCGACGCGAACAAGCCGGCGGGCAACTACACCGCGATCAAGTACGACGCTTGGGTGAAGGCGAACCCCCTCCCCACAGCGGGCGACTCGATCGGCGTGCTGACGATCGCCGGCGAGATCGTCGACGGCGAGAGCGGCCCCGGCAAGGCGGCGGGCAAGACGATCGAGAAGGCGGTGCTCGACGGGCTCGCGAAGAAGACGCTGAAGGCGCTCGTCGTGCGCGTCGATTCGCCGGGCGGGTCGGTGATGGCATCGGAGCAGATCCGGCTTGCGATCCTCGAGGCCAAGCGGCAGAAGCTGCCCGTGGTCGTGTCGATGGGCGGACTCGCGGCTAGCGGCGGTTACTGGGTGTCGACTCCGGCCGACGTGATCTTCGCCGAGCGCGGCACGATCACCGGCTCGATCGGTATCTTCGGCGTGATCCCGACGTTCGAGAACGCGCTCGCCAAGATCGGCGTGACCAGCGACGGCGTGAAGACCACGCCGCTGTCGGGCCAGCCCGACATCACCGGCGGTACCACGCCGATGTTCGACGCGATCGCGCAGGCGGGGATCGAGAACGGCTATCGCCAGTTCGTCTCGCGCGTGGCGGCATCGCGGAAGATGACGCCGGCGCGGGTCGACGAGATTGGCCAGGGACGCGTCTGGGATGGCGGCACCGCGCGGCAGATCGGCCTGGTCGACCGGTTCGGGACGTTGCAGGACGCGATCGACGAGGCCGCCAAGCGCGCCAAGCTCGATCCGGCTAAGGTGCATGCCGAGTATCTGGAGAAGAAGCCGGGCTTCCTCGCGACGATCGCGCAGGATTTCGGCACTGATGGCGACGATGATGCAGGTGGTGGCGATGCGTTCGCGCATGTCGCGGCGGACCGGCGCCAGATGCTCGCGCGCGCCGTGGGTGACATGAAGCGGCTGGCGACGTCGGGCGCGATCCAAGCGCGCTGCCTCGAGTGTGGCGGGATGGGGCCGACGAGCGCGGGTATCGGCGATGCCAAGCTGCTCGACCTGCTACTGGCGCGGATCGGGTTCTGATGGCGATCCCCGCAACTGGCAACGGCGGCGGGATCGTCATCCGGGCGGCGGTCCCCGAGGATGCCGCGTCGATCGCGGCGATATATGCGCCGCACGTGCTGGTCGGGACGGTATCGTTCGAGACCGAGGCGCCCGATGCGCGGCAGATGCGCGCGCGAATGGCGGCGTCGGACGGGCTGTATCCGTGGCTGGTCGCGACGATAGGTACTGAGGGTGGCGTGCTGGCGTATGCCTATGCGTCCGCGTTTCACAAGCGCGAGGCGTATCGGTTCGCGTGCGAGACCACGGTGTATGTCGCGGATGCGGCGCAGCGGCAGGGCGCGGGGCGGCTGTTGTACGAGGCGCTGATCGATACGCTGCGGGCTCAGGGGTTTACGCAGGCGATCGGGGCGATTGCGCTGCCGAACGATTCGTCGATCAAGCTGCATGAGGCGGTCGGGTTTCGCCGCGCGGGGGTGTACCGCGAGGTCGGGTACAAGAACGGGCAGTGGATCGATGTCGGGCATTGGCAGTGTGAGTTGAACGAACCTGCGATGCCGCCGGTGGAGCCGAAGCGGTTTGCGGGTGTTGGGGTTATGCGGGGGTAAAGCTTCCGCACCTCATTATAGAAGGCTCGCGCGAACACTCACACCACCCCGGCGAAGGCAGGGGTCCAATTGGTGAGGTTATAGTAACGTAGCGCGGTCCGTCGTCAGCAACGTCCCCCAATTGGGCCCCGGCCTTCGCCGGGGTGGTGACGGTGTTGGAAGGTGCTTTCTCCAATGAGCAGAGATCAGACCGACGAGTGGTAATTGTCGGTTCAAGTCCAACCGACCGCCCCCTCCTCCTTGTTCTCCCGCGAAGGCGGGAGCCCAGACTGGGTCCCCGCCTTCGCGGGGAAACATACTTGGCGCGGGGCGATGGGTTAGCGGCGGCCACCGTACGCAGGCAGCGCTAGATGAAAGCGGATGGCGGCCGCCCTCAGCGTGAACCCAGCACTCGCCGCGATCACCGCCGCCAACGCCAGCGGTACGCCCAGCAACACCAGCCCGACATAACTCGCCGCCGCGAGCGCCGCTGCGGTCACGTACAATTCCGGCCGCATCAGGATCGACGGCTCTCCCGCGAGCACATCGCGGATGATACCGCCGACGCACGCCGTCATCACCCCCATCAGCGCCGCGGGCACGGGCGGCACGCCGTAGCCGAGCGCCTTCGCCGCGCCGTACACCGCATACGCTGCCAGCCCGACCGCATCGAACCAGCCGAGCGCTTCGTCCTTCCACCAGCGCTCGGGCGTCACCCAGATCAGCAGCGCCATGCCCAGGCAGACGCTCGCCGCCCGCGCATCGTGGACCCAGAACACCGGTGCGCCGATCAGCAGGTCGCGTACCGTACCGCCGCCGACGCCGGTGATCAGCCCGAAGAACACGAGCGTCACGAACGTCTGGCCGCGCTTGGCCGCGGCGAGCGCCCCCGATGCGGCGAACACCGCGAGCCCGGCCAAGTCGAACCAAGGCGCGGCGACGGGCAGGATCTCGACGGACAAGGGCACGGGCAACATCGCCGCGGCGTAACCGGCCTGCCATCCAGCGTAAAGCGCGACCACGGAATGACGTCGCTCGCGCCGAAAACGCAGTGACTCGAATACCGGCAGCAAAGATGAACGCCAGCATGAACGCGGTGTTGTTTTTGGTTCATGCAACTGGCGGTATAGTCCCCTCGTTACATCAGCAGATCAATTCACTAGGGAGTTACATCATGCGTAAGTTCGTTCTGGCCATGGGCCTCAGCGCAATGGTCCTGCCGACCGTCCTCGTGCCGGTTTCGGCCGCAGATGCGCGCGATCGTCGCGAATGGCGTGGTCGTGACGGCCGCGTCTACTGCAAGAAGAGCAACGGCACGACCGGCACGATCATCGGCGGCGTCGGCGGCGCACTGCTCGGCCGCACGGTCGACACCCGCGGCGATCGCACGGTCGGCACGCTGGGCGGCGCCGTCCTCGGTGGCCTCGCCGGTCGTGCGATCGACAAGGGCACGAGCAACAACAACCGTCGTTGCCGCTGACACTCATCGGCTAAATCAATGCCGCTATTTCGGTAGTTGCGCGTTGTGGAAGGGCGTCGTGGGAAACCGCGGCGCCTTTTTCTTGTCCGATGAAGGATCAAAACGATGACCACACGCAGCGGTTCGGCAAAGTATGAAGGCCTCGGCAAGAGCGGCAAGGGCCATGTCTCGACGCAGTCGGGCGTGTTGTTGAACAACCCGTACGGCTTCAACACGCGGTTCGAGAACGAGCCCGGCACCAACCCCGAAGAGCTGATCGCGGCCGCGCATGCATCGTGTTTCACGATGGCGCTGAGCTTCGCGCTCGCCAGCAAGGGGTATGAGGCGGGGACGCTCGAGACGTCCGCCAAGGTTACGCTCGACAAGGATGGCGACGGGTTCAAGATCACCAAGTCGGCGCTGACGCTGAACGCGAAGGTCGACGGCATCTCGAAGGAAGAGTTCGAGGCGATCGCCGCGGACGCCAAGGCGAACTGCCCGGTGTCGAAGGTGCTCAACGCCGAGATCACGCTGGAGCACACGCTCGCCGCATAAAGCGGTTGCGTGTTTGCGATTGGAGGGCCCGGTGGAAACGCCGGGCTCTTTCTTGCGTCAGATGATCCCGCCGCCGAGGCTGAGGCGGAGCGCGAAGATGATGATCAGGACGATGTTGAGGTTGCGGCCACCGCTGCTCGACGAGAGCGCGCCAACCGCGGCGCCGACGATGCCGATCGGGATAACGAGCCAGTTCATCCAGCCGAGCAACGGGATGAACGCGACGAGGCCAAGCACCAGGGTGACGAGACCGATGAGGATCGAGACGATGTTCAGCATGGGGTGAACATGGCGAGTCGCGGGGGTTGGGGCAAGATCGGCGTCACGCGCTCGACTGGGGATATGCGGAAAACGCTTTCTTCACCGTCTTTCGCGCATAGGATGGCGGTGATGAGTTTTCCCTTGCGCCCCGCCCTGATCCTTTTGCCATTTGCGCTGGCCGCATGTGGACGGTCGTCGACCGACCAGCAGGATCTCAACAGCCTCGATGCCGAGCTGACCAACGGCGCGGTGCGCGATCCGGCGCTGGCGTCGTCGCTGGGGGGGCAGATCATGGTCGATCCTCGGCTGGCGCAGTCGTCGAATACCGACGCGGTGCGCCCGCCGCCTCGTCCGGATAGCGGCGCGGTGCCGCCGGAAGGTCCGCTCAAGGCCGATCCGGTCGATCCGCGGACTCTCAAGCGCGCGTCGGCAGCGTCCAGCGAATGTCCGGAGTGCAAGTCCGCGAACGGTGCGCTGACGCTGGGGGCGCTGGCGGAGCGGCAGACGACGCCGGATGCGGGCGTTTGCGCGCAGAAGATCGGCTACTCGGCGGGGTGGGCGAACCGGTTGCCGGCGGACCTGCCGCTGTATCCGGCGGCGCGGTTGACCGAGGCTGCTGGGGCGGATCGGGACGGGTGTCGGTTGCGCGTGGTGAGTTTCGCGAGCGCTGCGCCGATGCAGAAGATGCTCGACTGGTATTTCACGAAGGCTAGCGCGGCTGGGTATTCGGCTGGGCATAGTACGGATGGCAAGCAGCATGTGCTGGGCGGGGTTCGGGGGAACGACGCTTATGTTGTGTATGTGACGGCGCGGGCCGGGGGCGGGAGCGATGTGGATATGGTTTCCAACGCTGGGCGGTGAGGGCGTGGCTCTGTTCCACTGAGCAGCATTTTCTGGAATGCACCGCCACACGTGCACCTCCCCGGCGGAGGCCGGGGTCCAGTTGAGGGACGTCGCTAACTGAGCGCGATCCTTCGTTATTGCCACCTTTCCAACTGGGCCCCGGCCTTCGCCGGGGTGGTGGCGTGTTGGGGTGGCGTCATACTTCCCTCCTTGTTCTCCCGCGAAGGCGGGAGCCCAGACTGGGTCCCCGCCTTCGCGGGGAAACACTTTTGGACAGGGCTCGCTCGGTGATCTCGATTTGCCCAGGATGAAGCGCACATCCCCATCCCCTGCGGCGCACCTTTCCGTTTTGCCCGATTCACGCTAGGGCGCGAGAATGCTTCCCCTTCTCTATGTCATGGTCGGTGGTGCGGTCGGATCCGGCGCGCGCTATCTGACTGGCCGCGCGATGCTGTCGTTGCTGGGGCCTGACTATCCCTTTGGTACACTCGCCGTGAATTTGATCGGTGGGTTGCTGATGGGGGTGCTGGTTGGCGTGCTTGCCCGCAATACCGCGTCGGAAACGTGGCGGCTGTTGCTTGGCGTGGGCGTATTGGGGGGATTCACGACGTTTTCGGCGTTCTCGCTGGACGTTGTAACGATGATCGAGCGAGGCGCGATCGGCGTCGCGTTCGGATATGTTTTGGTGTCGGTGATCGGTTCGGTCGCCGCGTTGTTCGCGGGTCTCTCCGCAGTAAGGGCCGTCGCATGACTGCGGGCAAAAGCGATAGCGATACGGGTTTCCGCGAGTTCAACGTCGGGTTCGACGATGACGGCATCCGGCTCGACCGGTGGTTCAAGCGGCATCTGCCCGATACGAGCTTCACGACGGTGGCGATGTGGGCGCGCACCGGACAACTCCGCGTCGACGGCGCGCGCGCGACGCCGGGCGACCGGATCGCGGCGGGCCAGATGCTCCGCGTGCCGCCGCCCGAGGCCGACAAGGCCGCCGCCGACGTCGACAAGCCCAGGCGCGTCCGCGAACGCGTGATCCTGTCGGACGAGGAGACCGAACTCGCGCAGAGCATGGTCATCCACAAGGATTTCCAGGCGTTCGTGCTGAACAAGCCGCCGGGCCTCGCGACGCAAGGCGGGACCAAGACGACGCAGCATGTCGACGGGCTGCTCGACGGATTGCAGTACGATAACGAGGGTCGGCCGAAACTGGTCCACCGGCTCGACAAGGATACGTCCGGCGCTTTGCTGGTGGCACGCACGTCGCGCGCTGCGGCGTTCTTTGCGAAGGCGTTTTCGGGGCGGACCGCGCGGAAAGTCTATTGGGCGCTGGTGGTCGACGTGCCGTCAATCGAGGACGGCATGATCGAGCTGCCGATCGCGAAACAGCCGGGCACCGGCGGCGAGAAGATGCATGTCGACGAGGCCGAGGGGGCGCCGGCGCGGACGCGGTACCGCGTGATCGAGCGCGCGGGCAACCGGGCGGCGTGGGTCGAGTTGCAGCCGTTTACCGGGCGCACGCACCAGTTGCGCGTGCACATGGCGGCGATCGGGCACCCGATCGTTGGCGACGGCAAATACGGCGGCGCGGCGGCGTTTTTGACCGGCGGTATCTCGCGAAAAATGCATTTGCATGCGCGGCGGATCAAGGTGGATCATCCGGATGGCGGGTCGATCGACGTCACCGCGGAACTGCCGACGCATTTCGCGGAAAGCTTGAAGCAGCTGGGTTTCGAGGAGAAGCTGGGCGACGACCTGGTGCTCGACGAGAAGACCGCGCCGACGCGCGAGCAGATGAAATCGCGGGCTAGGGCGCATGCGAAGTCGGTGCGGAAAGACCGTAAAGGTGAGCGGCGTGGGCGTGGGGTTGTCGAGGAGAAGGCGACGGGCAAGCCTGCGCCGAAGACGGGTGGGCCTCGGACCGGGGCTGGCTCGAAGTTCGGGGCGCCGCGGAGCGGGCCTCGGGTTGAGGGGGCCAAGCCGGCTGGGCGCGGGCGTCCGGGCGGGGCTGGGAAGCCTGGGCCTCGGAGTGGGCCTGGGACTCGGTAATTGATGGCTGCCGCCTAACGTGCCCTCACCCTTCCCACGGCCAAACAGCCGCGGGCCCCTTCCCTCTCCCCTGAGGGGAGAGGGGGAAGTGGTCAGACTGGGCGCGAAGGCCTAACCATTGCCCCACCCCGGCGAAGGCCGGGGCCCAGTTGGGGGACGTTGCTAACGAAGGGCAGCGCTTCATTATTGCCAACTTTCCAACTGGGCCCCGGCCTTCGCCGGGGTGGGGTTTCTGGTCGGCTGGCGGCGCCTTTGGCCCCAAGCCGTTCCCCCGCGAAGGCGGGGGTCCAGGAGCCACGATCGCGTCGCTGCTTGATTCCTGGGCCCCCGCCTTCGCGGGGGAACTACAGAGTGCAGCTAGCGCCCTACTTCAGCCACCCCAGCAGCAACCGCCGCACGCCCTCCGTCACCGTCCCGAACACGATGTGCGACGCCGCGCTATATAGATGCGTCGTCGGCGCGGTGTTCCACGGCGCATCGCCCAGCCCCGCCGCCGGCACCGCTGCCTCATCGAGCAACGCCGTCGTCGCGGCCGCGAACGCGGTGCCGTAGCCCGCGGTCACCGAAGGCCGGTATTCCGCCGCCACCGCATAGGCGATCCCCAACCCTGCCCCGAGCGCATAATGCACGACCTGCCCCGCGAGCGGCTTGCGATCGTCGGGGATGTCGTGGCCCACCACCACCTGCGACACCTTGTCCGCCGCCTTCTCCGTCGCAGGTTCCGCGTCGCTCTCCGACGAGGACAGCGCGGCGACGCCGGCCTGGAAGCGGTCCATCACGAACGAGGCGGCTAAGCCGGCGACCAGTCCCGCAGCGGCAGCGGCCCAGATGTTCGGGGTGTCGGTCTGTGCGTGCGCCATCGTTGAGTCTCCAGAGGTATCCGACACGAACCGCTCACAGCCGTGCGCGTTCCGGTTTGGCGTTCCCTCGCGCGCAAGCGTGATCTACGAGGCGGCGATGCGTTGGAAAATCTCATGATCCGTCTTGCCGTGTTCGATTGCGACGGGACGCTCGTCGATAGCCAGGCGAATATCTGTGTCGCGTGCGAGCGTGCGTTTGAGGGGGCCGGACTGGTCCCGCCGCCGCGTGCGGACATCCGGCGAATCGTCGGCTTGAGTCTCGTCGAGGCGATGCAGGTCTTGCTGCCGGAGGCGGACGAGGCGCTGCACCGGTCGCTTGCCACCGACTACAAGAACGCGTTCCATGCGATGCGCGCGAGTGGCGAACTGGCGGACGAACCGTTGTTCGAGGGGATTGCGGAAGTGCTGGCGACGCTCGCCGACGACGGCTGGGCGCTTGGTGTGGCGACTGGTAAGTCCGATCGCGGGCTCGCGCATATTCTGGCCGCGCACGGGATCGCCGAGCGGTTCGTGACGTTGCAGACCGCGGACCGGCATCCGTCGAAGCCCGATCCCGCGATGCTGTTCGCGGCGATCGCGGAGGCAGGTGCTGCCGTGGAGACGACCGCGATGATCGGCGATACGAGCTTTGACATGGCGATGGCGCGCGCGGCGCGGGTGCGGGCCGTCGGGGTCGCGTGGGGATATCACGACGTGCACGAGCTTTCCGATGCGGGGGCGGATGTCGTTGCGGCGGCCGTGCCGGACCTACTGCACATGGTGGCTCGGCCATGACTGAAGCGGACAAGTTGGCGCAACGGCGGTGGTTCGTGCTGGTCGGCGTTCGGCTGGCAGGGGTTGCGGGCGCGCTGCTCGGGTTGATCCTGATCGCGCGCGCGCATGATCTCGGACCGAAGATCCTCGGAACGGCGATCGTGTTGTCGGCGATGGCGATGATCGCGATCGTGCCACGCAGCCTCGCCCATCGCTGGCGGAGTACGCCTGAATGAACGGAATGGGCGCGTGAAGCGGTTCTGGAAAGACGTCGCGATCGATGCGGACCGGGTGGTGACGCTCGACGGCAAGCCGGTGCGGACGCCTGGGCGGCGGCCGCTGGCATTGCCGAGCGATGCGCTGGCCGAGGCGGTTGCGGAGGAATGGCGCGCGGTTGGCGAGACGATCGACCCGCGGACGATGCCGTTGACGGGCTTGGCGAACGCGGCGACCGATCCGATCGCGAACGATCCGGCGCAGTTCGCCGCGCGGATGGCGGCGTATGGCGAGAGCGACCTGCTCTGTTACCGCGCCGAGGGGCCGCCTCAGCTGGTCGAGCGGCAGGCGGCGTCTTGGGATCCGCTGCTGGCGTGGGCGCGGGGGCGGTATGACGTGACGTTCGCGGTGACGGCAGGCGTGATGCACGTCGCGCAACCGGCGGCGACGGTCGCGCGGTTGCATGAGGCGGTCGTGGCGTATGATGATTTTAGGCTGGCGGGGTTGTCGCCGGTGGTGACGTTGACCGGGTCGCTGGTGATCGGGCTGGCGCTGATCGAGGGCGAGATCGATGCGGATGCGGCTTGGGGCGCGGCGGGAATCGACGAGGACTGGTCGGTCGAGATGTGGGGCGAGGACTGGCAGGCGACCCAGTTGCGCGAGCTGAAGCGCAAGGAGTTCGGGGTCGGGGTAGAGTTTCTGGGACTGCTCTAACCGTTCTCCTGCGAACGCAGGAGCCCAGGATACCAAATGCTACGGCCTGTAACCCTGGACTCCTGCGTGCGCAGGAGAACGGGTTGGCGGGTCAGCGCGTCAGCCGGCGGATAAAACCGATCAGCCCGGTCTGGCGCGAGCGCTTGAGGCGCTCCGCAGCAAGGATCGTCTTCACGCCGCGGATGCAGCTGTCGACGTCGTCGTTGACCAGCACATAGTCATAGCCGTCCCAGTGGCTCACCTCGTTCGCCGCGCGCGACATGCGGGCTTCGATCACTTCTTCCGAATCGGTGCCGCGGCTGGTGAGGCGGCGGTGGAGTTCCTCCATCGAGGGCGGGAAGATGAAGACGCGGACGACGTCGCCGCCGGCGATCTGGAACAGCTGTTGCGCGCCCTGCCAGTCGATGTCGAACAACACGTCCTTGCCGGCGGCCAGCATCTCCTCGACCTGCGCGCGCGGGGTGCCGTAGCGGTGGTTGAAGACGTGCGCCCATTCGAGGAACTCGTCCTTCGCGACCATGTCGCGAAAGCCCTCGAGGTCGGTGAAGTGGTAATCCTTGCCGTCGACTTCGCCGGGTCGCATCGACCGGGTGGTGACCGAGACCGACATCTCGAGTTCGTGCTCGTCCGCGAGCAATCTGCGCGCGATGGTCGACTTGCCGGCACCGGACGGCGAGGACAGGACGAACAGGACTCCGCGACGACGGAAACCATGCGGGTCGGACGGAAGTGTGTGGGGCATGCGCGCCCTTGCCGCGGACCGCATATGGGCGTCAACCCATGCGCGGCCCGCGCGTGGTATTACGAAGGCGGATTAATAGCCGGCCTTGCGCGCCTTGTTGCGGTCATAGGCCTTCTTGGCTGCGTAACCGCCGCCGAGGATCATGCCGAGCGGCCCCATGCGGCGCATCAGGCCCATCGCCACGACGCCCTTTACTGCACCCGAGGCGCCGCCCGAACCGTCGCGACGGCCCATCTCGCGGCCGACCAATGCACTGATAATACGTCCGATCATGCTTCTGACTCCCCGAAAACCTGGTCCTTGAGTTCCGCTGCACCGCGCAGCACTGCCCAGCCGATCGCGTAGGTCACGGCTAGCGGCACGACGACCTTGAGTACGTTGGCGGTGATCGCACCGATGATCGCGCCGTCCGCGTTGCCGTCGTCGCCGCTGAGCGAGTCGATGCCTGCGCCGATCAGCGCGCCTATGGTCGTTGCGCCCACGTAATTTCTCCTGTCCGTGTGGCGGGTTAGCGTTTGGCGGAGGATTGGGTTCCCGCACGCTCGCGTTCTCCTGCGCACGCAGGAGTCCAGGGTTTCGGGCGGCGCGCTTGGTACCCTGGGCTCCTGCGTTCGCAGGAGAACGGGCGGTTAGCGGCCTAGCATCGACTCGGGTTTGACGACGCGGTCGAAGGTTTCGGCGTCAACCAGGCCGAGTGCGAGCCCGGCTTCCTTCAGGGTCAGGCCTTCGGCGTGCGCGTATTTGGCGATCTTTGCGGCGGCGTCGTAGCCGATCTCCGGGGCAAGCGCCGTCACCAGCATCAGCGAGCGGTCGAGCAGGTCCGCGATCCGCCCGCGATTGGGTTCGATGCCGTCGACGCAGCGTTCCGCGAACCCTTCCATTGCCGTCGCGAGCAGGTCGATCGAGCGGAGGACGTTGGCGCCGATCAGCGGCTTGAAGACGTTCAGTTCTAGATGCCCCTGCATCCCGCCGACCGTCACCGCGACGTGGTTGCCCATAACTTGGCCGGCGACCATCGTCAGCATCTCGCACTGGGTGGGATTGACCTTGCCCGGCATGATCGAGCTGCCGGGCTCGTTCGCGGGGAGGTCAATCTCGCCGAAGCCGCAGCGGGGGCCCGAGCCCAAGAGGCGAATGTCGTTAGCGATCTTGGTTAGCGCGACCGCCAGCGTGTTGAGCGTGCCGGACAGGTGCACGAGCGGGTCGTTCGACGCGAGTGCCTCGAACTTGTTGCGCGCGCTGACGAACGGCAGGCCGGTGATCTCGGCGAGTTCGTGCGCGATCGCGTCGCCAAAGCCGGCGGGGGCGTTGAGGCCGGTGCCGACCGCGGTGCCGCCTTGTGCGAGGATCACCATGCCGTGGCTGATCGCGGGCTCGATGCGGGCACGGCAGCGGTAGAGCTGGTTCGCGTAACCGGAGAATTCCTGGCCGAGCGTCAGTGGCGTCGCGTCCTGGAGATGGGTGCGGCCGATCTTGACGATGTCGTCCCAGGCGTTGGCCTTCGCGTCGAGCGCGGCGTGGAGCTTGTCGAGCGCGGGGATCAGGCGGTGGGTGGTGGCGATCGCGGCGGCGATGTGGAGCGCGGTCGGGAAGCTGTCGTTGGACGACTGGCTCATGTTGACGTGGTCGTTGGGGTGGACCGGCGACTTGCCGCCGCGAGTGCCGGTGAGGGCTTCGTTGGCGCGGCCGGCAATGACCTCGTTGGCGTTCATGTTCGACTGCGTGCCGCTGCCGGTCTGCCAGATGACGAGGGGGAACTGGTCGTTGAGCTTGCCGTCGATGACTTCCTGCGCGGCGGAGTCGATCGCGGCGGCGATTTTTTCGTCGAGGCCATGGGCGCGGTTCACGCGGGCGGCGGCCTGTTTGACGAGGGCGAGCGCGTGGATGATCTCGATCGGCATGCGTTCGCGCGACGCGAAGGGGAAGTTCTCGATCGAGCGTTCGGTCTGGGCGCCCCAATAGGCGGCGGCGGGGACTTCGATCGGGCCGATCGTGTCGGTTTCTGTGCGGGTGGTCATGGGGAAAGAACCTTCCGGGGCTTGCGTGGGTCCCTCGCCCCTTCGGGGAGAGGGAGGGAGGAGCGCTTGCGACGGAAGGGAGAGGGGCCGTTGGGATGAACCGTCCCGAGCCTAACTCCCCTCTCCCTTCCCACGGCAAGCGCCGCAGGCCCCTTCCCTCTCCCCGTAGGGGCGAGGGAGTTTAGGTCACTTCTTCCGCTTGAAATCCACCGCTACGACGTTCGAGCCATCCTCGATCGGCACCGCGGTCGGGCCGTCGTTTTCCGCTTCGTCATGGTCGCCAAGCGCGTCGTCCGCACCCTCCTGCGCCTGGAAGCGGAGTTCGAAGCTTACCGCGGGATCCTGGAACGCGGTGATCGCCGAGTACGGGATCACCAGCTTCGACGGGACTTGGTTGAAGCTCAGCCCGATCGAGAAGCGCTCGTCGTCGACGATGAGGTCCCAGTAACGGTTCTGCATGACGATCGTCATCTCGTCCGGGAAGCGCTCGATCAGACGCTTGGGGATGTCGACGCCGGGCGCCTGCGTCTTGAAGGTGATGTAGAAATGATGCTCGCCGGGAAGCCCGCCGGCCTCCGCGACGGAGCCGAGCACGCGGCCGACCACGGCACGCAGGGCTTCTTGTACGATCTCGTCGTACGGAATCAGGCTATCGGGCAGTCCATCGGTCATATCCCTTGGGTAGCGCCATTCGGATGCCGGTCAAGATTGCATGCGTCGTGGCGGACGTTATGGGAGGTGGCATGCGCACCGCCACGATTACCCGCTCCACCGCCGAGACGGCGATCGACGTCACCGTGAACCTCGATGGGACCGGCGTGTACGACGTCGAGACCGGGGTCGGTTTCTTCGATCACATGCTCGAACAATTGTCGCGCCACTCGCTGATCGATATCCGCGTGCGGACCAAGGGCGATCTGCATATCGACGAGCATCACACCGTCGAGGATACCGGCATCGCAATCGGGCAGGCGTTTGCGCAGGCGCTCGGCGATAAACGCGGCATCGCGCGGTACGGCGATGCGTTGTCGCCGATGGACGAGACGCTGACGCGGGTAGCGCTGGATATTTCCGGGCGGCCCTGGCTGGTGTGGAAGGACCTGTTCTCGCAGAAACGCCTGGGCGGCATGGACACCGAGATGTTCGAGCATTTCTTCCACAGCTTTGCACAGGCCGCCGGCATCACGCTGCACGTCGAGACGCTGTACGGGACCAACAACCACCACATCGCCGAGGCGGCGTTCAAGGGCGTCGCGCGCGCACTGCGGACGGCGATTGAGATCGATCCGCGCAAGGCCGATGCGATTCCGTCGACCAAGGGGATGCTCTGATGCTCCCCTCCCGCTTGCGGGAGGGGTCGGGGGAGGGCTTGGCCTCGATCGTCGGAGACGCGGCTATGTCACTCCCTCCTGTAACCCCTCCCGCAAGCGGGAGGGGAATTTGACGCTGGCACTAATCGATTACGGAGCGGGGAACCTGCATTCGGTCGAGAACGCGTTGCGAACTGCGGGTTGTGTCGATCTGATCGTCACCGCCGACGCCGATATCGTCGCCAAGGCTGACCGGATCGTGTTGCCGGGCGTGGGCGCGTACGGCGCTTGTGCAGCGGCTTTGCGTGCTGTGCCGGGGATGGTCGAGGCTTTGAACCGACGGGTTCGCGACGAGGGTACGCCGTTTCTCGGGATCTGCGTTGGCATGCAGTTGATGGCCGATGCGGGGGAAGAGATGGGGACGCACGCCGGGCTCGGCTGGGTTCCGGGACGCGTGCGCAGGCTTGAGCCGGGGACGATGGAGGCGAAGGTGCCGCATATGGGGTGGAACGACGTCGTTCCCTCCGTCGCGCATCCGCTGATCGAGCCGGGCGAGGCGTATTTTCTGCATAGCTTCGGCTTTGAAGGCGCCGATGTCCTCGCGACCACCGATCATGCCAGTCCCGTCACCGCGGCGATTGGTCGCGACACGATGATCGGCGTGCAGTTTCATCCTGAGAAGAGCCAGCGCTATGGCCTGGCCTTGCTCGAACGTTTCCTGGAGTGGCGGCCGTGAGCCTGATTATCTTTCCTGCGATCGACCTCAAGGCGGGTCAGGTGGTGCGTCTCGCCGAGGGCGATATGGACCGGGCGACCGTGTACGGCGACGATCCCGCGGCGCAGGCGATGCTGTTCGCCGACGCGGGCGCGGAGCATCTGCACGTGGTCGATCTCGACGGGGCGTTCGCGGGGACTTCGGTCAACGGCGATGCGGTGCGGTCGATCGTCGCGCAGTTTCCGGGACACGTGCAGCTTGGCGGCGGCATCCGGACGCGAGCGAGCGTCGAGGGCTGGTTCGATCTGGGTGTCTCCCGCGTGGTGATCGGGACGGCAGCGCTGGAGGACCCCGAGTTCGTGCGCGGCGTGGCGAAGGACTTTCCTGGCGGGATCGTCGTCGCGGTCGACGCGAAAGACGGCATGGTCGCGACCAAGGGCTGGGCGGACGTGTCGACCACGAGCGCGGTGGATCTGGCGCGGCGGTTCGAGGATGCGGGAGTGGCGTCGTTGCTGTTCACCGACGTCGGGCGTGACGGGATGCTGAAGGGGTGCAACGTCGACGCGACGGTCGATCTTGCGCGGTCGGTGGACATTCCTGTGATCGCTAGCGGCGGGGTTAAGGGGATTGCTGAGATCCACGTGCTGGCTTTGCATGTGCGGGATGGCGTCGAGGGCGTGATCACGGGGCGGGCGTTGTACGACGGTCGGCTCGATCTTGCCGCGGCTTTGAGTGTGGCTAAGGCCGCATGATGGTTCACGCGGAGACGCGGAGACGCGGAGATAGTGTTTTCGCGCAGAGACGCGCAGGACACAGAACGACTTGTGGCGCCGCAGGCAGATATTTGTTCACGCAAAGGCGCGAAGGCGCGAAGAGTGAGCAGAAGTCTAACCTTCTTACTCTTCGCGCCTTTGCGCCTTCGCGTGAATCATTCTTAGCGGCTCCGCCGCGTCTCCGCGTCTCCGCGTCTCCGCGTGAACCATTTCTGCGGCGCAGCGCATGACAGTTCGCGCGCGCGTCATTCCGTGTCTCGACGTTGCCGATGGGCGCGTGGTGAAGGGCGTGAACTTCGTCGAACTGCGCGATGCGGGCGATCCGGTCGAGCAGGCGCGGGCGTATGACGCGGCCGGCGCGGACGAACTGTGCTTCCTTGATATCGGCGCGAGCCATGAGGGTCGGGGGACGATCCTCGACGTCGTACGGCGGACGGCGGCGGTGTGCTTCATGCCGTTGACGGTCGGTGGCGGGGTGCGGACGGCGGACGATGCGCGCGCGCTGTTGCTGGCGGGGGCGGACAAGGTTGCGGTCAATTCGGCGGCGGTGGAGCGGCCGGAACTGGTCGCGGATATTGCCGAGCGGTTCGGCAGCCAGTGCTGCGTCGCCAGCGTCGATGCGCGGCGTTCCGGTGAAGGCTGGGAAGTGTTCACGCATGGCGGCCGGCGCGCGACCGGGATCGATGCGATCGCGCATGCGCTGAAGCTTGCCGAACTGGGCGCGGGCGAATTGCTGGTCACGTCGATGGACCGTGACGGGACGCGCAGTGGCTACGACCTCGATCTGATCCGGGCGATTTCGGACCGGGTGAGCGTACCGGTGGTGGCGAGCGGCGGAGTCGGCGGGCTCGACGATCTGGTCGCAGGTATCCGCGACGGGCATGCGAGCGCGGTGCTGGCGGCGTCGATCTTCCATTTCGGGCAGGCGTCGATCGGCGATGCGCACGCGGCGCTGGCAGCGGCCGGCATCCCCGTACGCACGCCGGTTGGCGCGCCGCCTCTCGCCAGGAGCTGACGAGGATGCTGGCGCTTCTGGTCCTCGCGGTCGAGTCCGGACATAGCGGCGTCGCGCATCCGTTGACCGGATATGAAATGTCGGATGTCGCGCTGTTAGTGTTCGCCGCCATCGCGGTCTGGCAGGTGCGACGCGCGTTGCGGAAACGGTTTGCCAAGGCTCGTGGGCTCGATGGTGCTGTCGTGCGGAAACGCTCGCCGAACGAGACCCCGCCGAACGAGGTCCCACCGAACAAGGATTGACCCGCCTGCCCGGCTGCGTCAGCACGCGCGCCATGGCAGACCCCGTATTCGACCGCCTCGAAGCGACCATCCGCGCGCGCCGCGATGCGCCCGCCAACACCTCGTACACCGCGAGCCTGTTCGCGAAAGGCCGCCCCAAGATCGCGCAGAAACTCGGCGAGGAAGCCGTCGAGACGGTGATCGCGGCGTGCTCGGGCGACGAAGCGAGCATCGTGCCGGAAGCGGCGGACCTCATGTTCCATCTGGCAGTGTTGCTAGCGGATGCAGGGCTGAGCTTGGACGACGTGCGCGCGGAACTGGAGCGACGCGAGGGTGTCGGCGGCCTGGTCGAGAAGGCCGGGCGGACGGGCTGACCTGCTCCGCTTCCGCTTGCGGGAGGGGTCGGGGGAGGGCATGACGCACACGCTCCGCCGGGATCGGGAAGGCACGCCCCTCCCCTAACCCCTCCCGCAGGCGGGAGGGGACTACATATGCCGATCGACGCTACCCAGCCTTACGACGACCAGAACATCTTCGCGAAGATCCTGCGCGGCGAGATCCCGTCGAAGCGGGTGTACGAAGACGACTTCGCGATCGCGTTCCACGACATCAACCCGCAGGCGCCGACGCATCTGCTCGTGATCCCGAGGGGCGCGTACGTGTCGTGGGACGATTTTTCCGCGCATGCACCCGATGCGGAGATCGCGGGTTTCATCCGCGCGGTCGGCGCAGTGGCGCGCGCGGCGGGACTGGTCGAACCGGGCTATCGCCTGCTCGCCAATATCGGCCAGCACGGGAACCAGGAAGTGCCGCATCTGCATGTTCATGTCTTCGGCGGCCGCCCTTTCGGGCCGATGCTCGCGCGATAGGTCAGCTTGCCGCCACTAAAGGATTGCACGTAATAAAATTGCCATTAGGCTCGGGCGCTTGAGCAAAGGGGCCTTCTGACCGGGCCCCAGCAATCCCCGGGGGGTACCGAATTGATTTTTGGTCGCGTAAAATCACTGGACGCCATTTTGGCGACGGCGGAGAAGAAATCGCTCCACCGATCGCTGGGCGCGTTCCAGCTTACCATGCTCGGCATCGGCTGCGTGATCGGCACGGGCATCTTCGTGCTGACGTCCGCCGCCGCGCAGAAGGCCGGGCCGGGCATGATCCTGAGCTTCATCGTCGCGGGCGCGGTCTGCGTCGTCGCGGCGCTTTGCTATGCCGAGATCGCGGCGATGGCGCCGGTCGCCGGCTCCGCCTACACCTACACCTATTCGGTGATGGGCGAGCTTCTTGCCTGGACCGTCGGCTGGGCCCTGATCCTCGAATATGCCGTCGCCGCGAGCGCCGTGTCGGTCGGCTGGTCCGGCTATTTCTCGGGCTCGATCCTGCATGAGACGTTCGGGATAACGCTGCCGACATGGCTTGCCGCAGGGCCGTACGTGCCGGGCGGTTTCATCAATTTGCCGGCAGTCGTCATCTCGCTGCTCGTCACGTGGCTGCTGATGATCGGCACCACCGAGAGCGCGCGCGTCAATGCGGTGCTGGTGACGATCAAGGTCGTCGCACTGACCGCGTTCGTCGCGCTGACGCTCCCCAAGACGCATGGTGGCAATTTCGAACCGTTCCTGCCCACGGGCATCCTCGGCAGCAACGGCCTTGGTGTCGTGGGCGCGGCGGCAACGATCTTCTTTGCCTATGTCGGCTTCGACGCGGTCTCGACCGCCGCGGAGGAGACCAAGGATCCGCAACGCAACGTGCCGATCGGCCTGATCGCGTCGCTGGGCATCTGCACCGTGTTCTACATGCTCGTCGCGGCAGGCGCGATCGGGACGATCGGTGGCCAGCCGCTGTTCGACGCGAGCGGCGTGCCGTTCACGACCGGGTCGCCCGAGCTGGCACGCGCGTGCCTCATTCCGGCCAACGCGCAGGCGCTGGTCTGCTCGAACGAAGCGCTCGCGCACGTCCTGCGCCAGATCGGCTATGCGAACGTAGGCAACTGGATGGGTTATGCTGCGGGCCTCGCGCTGCCGTCGGTCATCCTGATCCTGATGTTCGGCCAGACCCGCATCTTCTTCGTGATGAGCCGTGACGGCCTGTTGCCCGAAGTGCTGAGCCGCGTGCATCCGAAGTGGAAGACGCCGTATATCGTGACCGCGATCACCGGGCTGTTCGTGGCGTTCGCCGCGGCGTTCCTGCCGGTCGGCCAGCTCGCCGACATCGCCAATGCGGGCACGCTGTACGCGTTCATGATGGTCGCGATCGCGCTGCTGATCCTGCGCAAGCGCGAGCCGAACCGGCACCGCCCGTTCCGCACGCCGGCCGCCTGGGTCGTCGCGCCGCTGACGATCGTCGGCTGCATCGGGCTGTACTTCTCGCTGCCGTTCGAGGCGATGGCGGTGCTGCCGATCTGGGGCGGCATCGGCCTCGTGATCTACTTCCTGTATGGCTATCGGAAGAGCTATCTGGGTCGCGGGATGGCCGATGGCGGCGAGAGCATCGACATGACGCCGCCGGGCTCGCACTGAGACCGGACGCAAAAAGGGCCGCGGGAGGAAACTCCCGCGGCCCTTTTTTTTGTGTCTTGAGACAACATTTCGTTCGTCATCCCCGCGGAGGCGGGGACCCATATCCTCCAAGTCTTGCGATCCTATCGCCACGCCAGCCAGTATGGGTTCCCGCCTTCGCGGGAATGACGCCGTGGCAAATCAGCCGATATGCTTGGCGGCGAGTGCCTTCATGTCGACCATCGGGCGGGCGCCGACATGGCTGATGATCTCGGCCGCGCAGACCGCACCGAGCTTCAGCGACGCCTGCAGGTCGTAGCCCTGCGCCTGACCGTGGAGGAAGCCCGCCGCGAACAGATCGCCCGCACCGGTGGTGTCGACGACCTTGGCGATCGGCTCTGCCTTGACCTCGGCCCGCGTACCGTTCTGGAGCGCGCAGGCGCCGTGCTCGCCGCGGGTGACGACCAGCGTCGGGACCTGCGCCGAGATCTTGGCGACCGCGGCATCGAAGTCTTCGGTCTCTGCGAGCGCGGCGAGTTCGCCTTCGTTCGCGAACAGGATGTCGATCAGGCCGTCGCTGAGCAGCTGGCGGAAATCACCACCGTGGCGCGAGATGCAGAACACGTCGCTGAGCGTGAAGGCGACCTTCCGCCCTGCCCCGCGTGCGCAATCGATCGCGGCGCGCATCGCGGCACGCGGCTCCTCGGGGTCCCAGAGATAGCCTTCGAGATACAGGATCGCGCTGTCGGCGATCATCGCGGTGTCGATCGCGGCGGCGGGGAGGAACTGGCCCGCACCGAGGAAGGTGTTCATCGTGCGCTGGCCGTCCGGCGTCACGAAGATCAGGCAGCGGCCGGTGGTCGGGTCGCCAGCGCGTACCGGCGTGGCGAACTCGATGCCGATGCTGCGGACGTCGTGTGCGAAGACCTGGCCGAGCTGGTCGTCGGCGACCTGGCCGATGAACCCGCATTTGCCGCCGAGCGCAGCGATGCCAGCGACGGTGTTGGCGGCCGAGCCGCCGGAGATTTCCATGCCCGGGCCCATCTTGGCGTAGAGCGCGTCGGCTTCCTCCGACGAGAACATGAGCTGCATCGAGCCCTTGGCGACGCCGATTTCCTCGATGAACGCGTCATCGGCGGTGCTGAGGATGTCGACGATGGCATTGCCGATTGCGACGACGTCGTAGGTGGGAGCGTCGGTGGTGGGGGTGGACAAGGGGAAGTCTCCGGGCGGACGGGAAAGCGTTGCCGTAAATCGCGAGAGGGATTGGCGCAACCGGCGCGGCAAGCGAGGCCGCGACCAGAGGTACACGCCAGGACCTCAAGCGAAACCCAGGCTTCTGCTGAGGCTAAAGATCGGGCGGCGTCTCGATAGGCCCGAGATACGTCGCGCGATCACCCGTCCAGGATCGCGACGGCGCGGGTCCAGCCCGCCGACGCGGCGCGAATCTTGACCGGAAAGCAGGCAATCGTGAATCCGGTCGCTGGCAATTGTTCGAGATTGTGCAGCTTCTCGATGTGACAATAGCCGATGTCACGCCCGGCCTTGTGACCTTCCCAGATCAGCGTCGCATCGCCGCTCTCGGCGTATCGGGCGGCGGTATGCACGAACGGCGCGTCCCAGCTCCAAGCATCGGTTCCCGTGACGCGAACGCCCCGCTCGGTCAGGTACAGCGTGGCATCGCGTCCCATCCCGCACCCCGACGCAACATAATCGTCATGCCCGAACCGCATGCCGGCACGCGTGTTGACGACGACGATCTCCAGCGGCGACAAAGTGTGCCCGATCCTCTGTAGTTCCGCCTCGACGTCGGCAGCGCTGGCGACATAGCCATCGGGGAAATGCCGGAAATCCAGCTTCACGCCGGACTGGAAGCACCAGTCGAGCGGAACCTCGTCGATCGTGATCGCCCGCTTCCCGCCATCCATCGTCGAGGCATAATGATACGGCGCATCGAGATGCGTGCCGTTATGCGTGATGAGCGTCACGCGCTCGATCGCCCAGGCCTCGCCATCGGGCAGATCGGCGGCCTGCAACCCCGGAAAGAACCCGAGCAGGCCAGGTATCGACGCCTTGTGATCGATATACTCGATATGAGGACCATGACCGGGAGGGTCGGACATCACGTCGTTCTCGAGGAATACCGACAGATCGACGATCGTACGTGGCATGCTGTTCTCCGTTCGGTCGCTATCGTGACGCAGGGTATCCTGCGGAGCGTCACAGCAGGTCCGGGCGGGAACTGGTGCCGGATCGGGCCGATATTTGCTAGCCGCCGCGCTATCCGAAGCCGGTCGCTCACCGTATTCGCCGAACAGGCTGTCCATCCGGCCGCGGGAGACATGTGCTGCCGAGGACCGAGATAAGGGTTCGCCCTGCGTGCTCGCTCGGCGCGATCTGCCCGCCGGCGGCTGGCATGCGATGGTCTGTCCTTGCGATCCCTCCCTCCCGAACACGGAGGAACGCTCTAGTTCTCAGGCCCTGCGGCGCGCGCTATCCAAAGCCGCGTTGACGTTCGCGCGACCGCGCGGCATCCCGGCTCGATGATCCGTGCCCTCCTCCTGTCGCTCGGCCAGCTTACCGATCCGCCGATCCTGCGCGTGTTCGTCAAGTCGATGGTCGTGACGCTGCTCGTCTTCGCGTTGCTCGGCGTCGGCGCATGGTGGGGAACGCAGGCCGCGCTGGCCGCGTGGCTCGACGTGCACGCAGACGGACTGGTCGCGGCGTTCGCGCTGTTCGTCACGATCCTGGCGCTGTGGCTGCTGTTCCGCGCGGTCGCGATCGCGGTCGTCGGGATCTTCGCGGACGAGGTCGTCGAAGCGGTCGAGGCGCGGCATTATCCCGAAGCCCTGCGCACCGCCCGCCCCGTCCCCTTGGCACGCAGCCTGGCCACGGGGCTCCGATCGGCCGCCCGCGTCGTGCTGGTCAACCTCGTCATGCTGCCGGTCTACATCGCGCTGCTCGTCACCGGGGTCGGCACTGCCGCGGCGTTCTTCATCGTCAATGGCTGGCTGCTCGGGCGCGATCTGGGGGACATGGTCGCGGCGCGGCATATGGACGCGGCGGCGATGCGGGGCTGGCGTGCGACGACGCGGCCTGGGCGGTTCGTGCTGGGACTTGCGAACACCGGGCTGTTCGTGGTTCCGATCGTCAACATCGCGGCGCCCGTCCTCGGGGCCGCGATGGCCACGCATTATTTTCACCACCAGTATTCGAGCAAAGGCCGATCATGACGCGATTGACGACGATAGGGATCGCGCTGGCGCTCGGCGGCGGACTGGCGGGCTGCGCGGCCCCCGTCGCCAAGCCCGCGGTAGGCCGCCCGGCGATCGCGTATACGAGCGTCGGGCTCGAGCGCGTGCTGGGCCAGGATGCCGCCGGCCTGACCAAGCTGTTCGGCCAGCCCGACGCGGACGTCCGAGAGGGCAGCGCGCGCAAGTTGCAGTTCCAGAGCGGGATCTGCGTGCTCGACGCATATCTCTATCCCAAGGGATCGGATGCGCCGCGCGTAACCTACCTCGACGCGCGCGAACCGGACGGCAGCGCGATCGACCGCGCGAGTTGCGTGGCGGCGCTTACCCGTCGCGAGGGGGGACGGTAGCGCCCGTTCCGCCTGATTTGCGGTCCAATCCCAACGTCAAAAAGATCGTCGCGGAAATCTACGCGACCTCTTGAATGCGATTTCGGTCGAACCATCTTGCCGCCGCCGGACGCGCTCTTTCGGTCCGGCGTCACCTGAGGGCACCGGCTCGGTCTCCGGTGTTCCTTGTGCTCAGATTGCTCATGAGGAGGATTTGGATATGAGGACCAACTTCGATTTCGCTCCCTATCGCCGGTCGACGGTCGGCTTCGATCGGCTGTTCGATCTGCTCGAAACCACCGCACGGACGGACGCCCCGGAAGGCTACCCCCCGTTCGATATCGAGCGCGAGAGCGAGGACAGCTATCAGATCACGCTGGCGGTGGCAGGCTTCCGTCCCGACGACATCGAGATCGTGGCCCAGAACAATCAGCTGACCGTGACCGGCCGACGTCCGGACGACCGCGACGAGTGCCGGTTCCTGCACCGCGGCATCGCGACCCGCGCGTTCGAGCGCCGGTTCCAGCTGGCCGACTTCGTCCAGGTGCAGAACGCGCGCTTCGACAACGGGCTGCTCGTCATCGCCCTGAAGCGCGAAGTGCCCGAGGCGATGAAGCCGCGCCGGATCGAAATCTCGGGGACCGCGGCGAACGATCGTATCGGCGCGCCGGAAGGCGACCGAGACGTCGCCTAAAACGGGAGGGCGCTGCCGGCCGCGAGGTCGGCAGCGCCCTTCGCATCCGCGGGCGTCGACGGAGTCCGATCGGCTGGCATAGCGTCGGCACACGTCCATGCAGCGCGAATACTGTCGTCGGCTTCGTACAGAACACGGCCGGGGCGTTCGTCCAGGAACCGTACGCGATCGAGCCGGGCCAGAGCCCAGATCGCGGAATCGCGGACGACCGAAGCGGGATCGTCCAAGAGCCGCACGACCGGTTCGATGAGGACGGGATCGCCGCTGTTGCCCGCGGCGATCAACGCATTGCGGATCATCTTGCTACGGCCGATGCGCTTGATCGGGGAGCCCGCGAAGACAGTGCGGAAGCTTGCGTCGTCAAGCGCGAGGATGTCGGCAAGTTCGGGCGCGATCAGTTCCGCGCGGGGGTGGAAGGCGAGGTTCGCGTTGGCGGCGGCGGCGAACTTGTTCCAGGGGCACACCGCCAGGCAGTCGTCGCAGCCATAGATGCGGTTGCCGATCGCGGCGCGGAATTCGTGCGGGATCGGCCCGGCATGTTCGATCGTGAGGTAGGAAATGCAGCGGCGGGCATCGAGCTGGTACGGCTGCGGAAACGCCGCGGTCGGGCACGCGGTCTGGCACGCGTCGCAACTGCCGCAGGTGTCGACGCCGCCCTTGTCCGGCTCCAGATCGAGCGTGGTGTAGATCGCGCCCAGGAATAGCCAGCTGCCATGATCGCGGCTGACGAGATTGGTGTGCTTGCCCTGCCAGCCCAGCCCGGCGGCTTCGGCAAGCGGCTTTTCCATCACCGGCGCGGTGTCGACAAACACCTTCAGGTCGAAGAGGGGCAAGTCGCGCCCTGCCTCCGCCGCCAGCCACCGCCCCAGCGCCTTCAACTGCCGCTTCACGACGTCGTGATAATCGGGGCCCTGCGCATAGACCGAGATCCGCCCTACCCCGCCTTCGTCCGCCAGCCGGAGCGGATCGTCCTTCGGCGCATAGCTCATGCCGAGCGCGATGACGCTGCGCACCTCAGGCCAGAGGCCGGCGGGACTCTCGCGGTGGTGCTTGCGCTCCTCCATCCAGATCATGTCGCCGTGGCGGCCGTCCGCGAGCCACTGGTGCAGCCGTTCGCCGGCACGCGGCGCCGCCCCCGCATCCGCGATCCCGCACGCGACGAAGCCGAGTTCCGCCGCTTTGGCCTTCAGCCTGTGTTCCAGCTTGTCTTGCGCCACGTCCGCCCGCTACCACGACGCCACCCTCGGGAGGAAGATTGCGCGTGAACGATGAATGGGCGGTCACCGCGAACGGGATCGTAAAGCGGTTCGGCGATCGGCGCGTGGTCGACGGGGTGGACATGATGGTGCCGCGCGGCTCGGTGTACGGCGTGCTAGGGCCCAACGGCGCGGGCAAGACGACGACGCTGCGCATGCTGCTCGGGATCATCGAGCCCGACGAGGGATCGCGAACGCTGCTCGGCTACGACAATCCGCGCGATGCGAGCGACCGGGTCGGCTATCTGCCCGAGGAGCGCGGGCTGTATCCGGCGATGAAGGCGCGCGAAGCGATCGCGTTTTTGGGGGCTCTGCGTGGGCTCGACTGGAAGACCGGGCGCGAGCGTGCGGTGGTGCTGATGGAAGCCGCAGGACTCGGCCATGCGGTCGACGAGAAGATCCGGAAGCTGTCGAAGGGCATGGCGCAGCTGGTGCAGTTGCTCGGCTCGGTGGTGCACCAGCCCGACCTACTGGTGCTCGACGAGCCGTTTTCGGGGCTCGATCCGGTCAACCAGGAGCGGCTCGAGAAGCTGATCCTCAACGAACGCGACCGCGGCGCGACGATCCTGTTCTCGACTCATATCATGAGCCACGCCGAGCGGCTGTGCGACCGGCTGGCAATCATCGCCGGCGGCAAGCGGCGGTTCGAAGGCACGGTCGCGGACGCGCGAGGGATATTGCCGCAACGCGTCCACTACACGCCGCATCGGCCCGATCCTGCCATTCGGGGTGTGCTGCCGGTGGATGCGGTGGCGGACGGGGACAGCTGGCGGTTCGAGCTGCCGAACGAGGGGATCGAGAGCTTGCTCGTGAGACTGATCGACGCGGGGTACGGGATTTCGGGGCTGTCGATCGAACGGCCCGGCTTGCACGAGGCGTTCGTCCGGATCGTCGGGCAGCACGGTGATGTACCTGTGGAGAAGGCAGCATGAGCCGTTTCCGTCGCACCCTCCGCCAGACGTTCACGATCGCGCGCCGCGACTTCATCGCCACGGTGTTCACCCCGATATTCCTGCTGTTCCTGTTCGCGCCGGTCATCATGGGATCGTTCGGCGCGATCGGCGGGATGGGCGCGGCGAGCGTCAGCGGCGGCGCGCAGGACAAGACGCGGATCATCGCGATCGTCCCCGCCACTTCCGCGCGGCCTATCGATGAGGCCGACACACGCCTGCGCGGCATGTTCCGTGGCGACGAAGCGCCTCCCGAACTGTCGATCGTCGCGCCGACCGCCGATCCCGCGGCGCAAGCCCGCGCTGCGTTCGAGACGAAGGACGTCGATGCGTCGGCAGTACTGTACGGCCCGCTCGATACGCCGCAGATCCTGTACGGGCCGCGCGGGAAGCGCTCGGCGGACTATCTCGGACTGCTCGCACAGACGACGCTCGCCGCGCAGAAGCTCGGCGGAACGCTGCCCGTGATCGCCGCGACCAAGACGCAGATCACGCGTTCGACCACCTCGGTCGGTGGCCAGCACCAATCCGCCTTCTTCGCGGTGTTCGGGATCTTTTTCCTGACGCTGTTCCTGTCGGGCCAGGTCGTCGGCACGATGGCCGAGGAGCGCAACAACAAGGTGATCGAGGTGCTCGCCGCCGCGGTGCCGCTAGAGTCGGTGTTCTTCGGCAAGCTGATCGGGATGTTCGGCGTCGCGGTGCTGTTCGTCGCGTTCTGGGGGACTGTCGTCACGCAGATCACGTCGCTGATGCCTGCCGCCGCGGCGGTGGCGCTGGGCGACCTGACGCCCGCGGTCGGCGCACCGATGTTCGCCCTCCTATTTGCGGCATATTTCAGTATGGCGTACCTCCTCCTCGGCTCGGTATTTCTGGGCGTCGGCGCGCAGGCCTCGACGATGCGCGAGATCCAGATGCTGTCGTTGCCGATCACGATCCTGCAGGTCGCGATGTTCGGGCTGTCGTCCGCGGCGGTCTCGCACCCCGGCAGCTGGATCGCCACCGCCGCCGAACTGTTCCCGCTCTCCTCGCCATTCGCAATGGCCGGCCGCGCGGCAAACTCCCCCGAACTGTGGCCACACGTCGCCGCACTCGCGTGGCAGGCGTTGTGGGTGACAATCTTCATTACCGTGGGCGCAAGGCTGTTCCGAAGGGGCGTGCTGCAGTCGGGCAGCGCCCGGCCGTTCTGGCGGCGCAAGGCCAAGGCAGTCGCTTAACCGTTCTCCTGCGAACGCAGGAGCCCAGGACCGCGAGGGATGGCGTTTGCTACCCTGGACTCCTGCGTTCGCAAGAGAACCACGTCTATTGACATAAGTGTCAGCAAAGCCTCTCCTGCGGCAAAACACGGGAGAGAGACGATGGCGACTCTGGTACGAGACGTGGCGCAACCGACGGTCGATCCGCTCGACGTGAGCCGCGCCGAACTCTACCGCGACGACCTCTGGCAGGCGCCGTTCGCGCAACTCCGCGCCGAGGCCCCCGTCCATTATGTCGAGCATTCCGACTACGGCCCCTATTGGTCGGTCTCCTCCTACAAGGGCATCGTCGAGGTCGAGTCGCTCCCCGATCTCTATTCCTCCGAGGCAGGCGGGATCACGATCGCCGATTTCGTCGCCGAGCGCGACGTCCGCATGCCGATGTTCATCGCGCGCGACCGGCCGGTGCATACCGGCCAGCGCCGCACCGTCGCACCCGCCTTTACCCCGAGCGAGATGACGCGGATGTCGGGCGATATCCGCAGGCGGACCGCAGACATGCTCGACAGCCTGCCTTGGAACACGCCGTTCGACTGGGTCGATACCGTCGCGATAGAACTCACCACGCAGATGCTGGCGATCCTGTTCGACTTTCCCTGGGCGGACCGGCGGAAACTGCCGTTGTGGTCGGACTGGGCGGGCGATATCGAGATTGTGAAGAATGAGGAACTGCGCGGCCAGCGGCTCGTGCACATGTTCGAATGCGGATCGTATTTCAAAGGCTTGTGGGACGCGAAGATCGACAAGGCGCCGACGCCCGACCTGATCTCGATGATGATCCATTCGGACGCGATGAGCCACATGGATCACAACGAGTTCATCGGGAATCTCATCCTGCTGATCGTCGGCGGCAACGACACGACGCGCAATTCGATGTCCGCGCTCGCCTACGGCCTCGACAAGTTTCCGGAATCGCGCGCGAAGCTGGAGGCGGATCCGGCGCTGATCCCCAACGCGGTGAGCGAGATCCTGCGCTGGCAGACGCCGCTCGCGCACATGCGTCGCACCGCGACGGCCGACGCGGAGCTGATGGGGCAGCAGATCAAGGCGGGCGACAAGCTCGCGCTCTGGTACATCTCGGCGAACCGCGACGAGAGCGTGTTCGGCGACGATGCGGACGCGATCGTGGTCGACCGCCCGAACGCGCGGCGGCATCTAGCGTTCGGCCACGGCATCCATCGCTGCGTCGGCGCGCGGCTGGCGGAGATGCAGATCGCGATCCTGCTGGAGGAGATGGCCGCCCGCCGCATGCGGATCAACGTGCTCGCCGAACCGACGCGGGTCGCCGCCTGCTTCGTCCACGGCTATCGCACTCTGCCGGTGGAGATCAGCAAATACTGAGGGATGGCGTAACCTTATCGGGTGGTTCGAACGTACCTATATCCGAACCATGGAGACGAACATGACCCAGGACCGCCGCGCTTTCCTCACGCTTGCCGGAGCAGGTGTCGCCGGCTTTGCGCTCTGGGGGTGCTCGTCGCAGCCCGCGCAGGCCGCCGAGCGGTTCGAGGTGACGCTGACCGACGCGCAGTGGCGTAAGAAACTGTCGCCCGACGCGTATGATACGCTGCGCAAGGAAGCGACGGAAGTGCCCTATTCCAGTCCGCTCAACGGCGAGCATCGCGCGGGGATCTTCTCGTGCGGCGGGTGTGCGTTGCCGAACTTCTCGTCGAAGACCAAGTTCGAAAGCGGGACGGGTTGGCCGAGCTTCTGGCAGCCACTGCCGAACGCGGTGCGGACGCGGGTGGATTCGACGATGGGGATGGGGCGGACCGAGGTGCATTGTCGGCGCTGCGGCGGGCATTTGGGGCACGTGTTCGACGATGGGCCGAAGCCGACGGGGAAGCGCTATTGCATGAATGGCGATGCGCTGACGTTTAGGGCAGCCTGAGGGCGTTCAGTTAAACGCGGTCGACGCGTGACACTGCTAAACAAAAAAAGTGTTCCCCCGCGAAGGCGGGGGTCCAGACTGGGCTCCCGCCTTCGCGGGAGAACAACAAGTTTTGTAGAGCAGTGATCTACCCTCAAGCACCTCCCCGGCGAAGGCCGGGGTCCAGTTGGGGGACGTCGCTAAAGAGGGTAGCGGGCTGTTACTGCGACCTTTCCAACTGGGCCCCGGCTTTCGCCGGGGAGGTCGCTTAACTGCACTGTCGGGGAGCAATCAGTAGCGAAACGTTGGATGTAGCGCGTAAACTGTCGCGGACGTCAGGCATCACGCGGAAGTAAGAACCTCAGTTCGCCTCGTTCACTAGCGTGAAGATGCCGCGGGGGTCGGTCGGTCCATGCTGGATCGTCGCGAGCTGCGCGGCGTTGGCGCGCTGCGTTGCGGTGACGGTGTGGACGGTGCTGGCCATCTGGTACGAAGGCTGTGCGTCGAGCGTATCGCCAGCAGGCGCATGCCCCGAGTAGATGAAGCCCTTGGTCGGATAGGCCGAGGTGCCGAGGTCGCCCTGCGGACCGTACCAGACCTTGACCATGCTCCAGTCACCGGCCGGCGAGACGTCGACCGCGCGGACGTTGGTCTCGATCGCGCCGGGGCGCGACCAGTTGGCATGCGTGAGGAGGACTTCGCGGTCGCTGACGACCTTCGAGACCATCGCGACATGGCCGACGCGCATCCGCGAGGTCGGCGAGAAGGCGAGGACCGAGCCGGCCTTCGGTGTGTGGCCACGCTCGTAGCGACCCTCGGCCTGGCTCCACCAGGTGTTGGCGTTGCCGCGGATTTCGATGCCCGACACCGAGCGAGCGAACGTCACGCACTGCCAGAACTGAGCCGCAGCAGGGGTGGCCGTCATCAGGCCGCACGATACCACCAGCGCAAAACGCGCTGCTAACGCCTTGAAATTCATCGAGACCCCCCGGCCAAAACCCGTTTGTCGCATTCTGGCTACGGGAGGTTCGATTTAATTGAAAGCCGGCCGGGAACCATATCCGACGAAGCGTGTTACCGCGCCGACCAACGCCCGAAATGGCGTCCAGACAGGCTCAGTTCATGAGTTTCCAACCGGTTATGCGGTCCACCGTGACCTGCGTGACCGCATGATAGCCCGGCCGCGCCTTGCCGTAGATGTCCATCGCCAGCTTGTGACCCCAGTCGCCCGAGTCCATCAGCTGCTGGAACAGCGGCGCGACGAATTTCCGGCGGCCCTGCGAGGTCAGGAACTGCTCGGCCGACGCATCGGCGGGCGCATAGTGATTGGCGAGCGCGAGTTGCAGCCAGGCGAAGCGGATCTCCGCATTGCCGGTGGTGTTCCAGCGGAACGCGGTGTCGAGCGTCTTCAACCGCTCGGCCGGGAGTTTGCGCGGTAACTGCGTGATGAACCGCGTGATCTCCTGCGTAGTTGCCCTGCCGGGAACGGCGGACACGTGACCGCCGGCCGCATACGCCTTCGCCGCCGCATCGACCGCGGGGAACGCGGCGGACGTCACGTGCACCGCGTTCGCCGGGATACCGGGGCTGTAGACCCAAGCATCGACCCCGATCGTCTTGGCTTCGGCGGGCGTCAGCAGCTTTGACTTGAGGTCGGCGAGGAAGCCCGCGCTGGTCTGCGGCTGGAAGGCGTGGCGGTCGAAATAGCTGCGGAGATAGGCATCCCACCGCGCACGGCCGACCTGCTTCTCAATCGTGCGGAGGAACGCTGCGCCCTTGTCGTAAGCGATCTGCGTCATGCCGTCGTCGGGATCGCGCGCGGCGTCGAGGTCTAGGTGGAGCTGTGTGTCCTTCGCGGCGGGTCCGCCAGCATCCTTTACCGCGGCGAGCATGTCGGTCCAGGCGAGGTCGGCCTCCATGTCGGCGCGGCGCTTGCCGTAGAGCGCTTCCATGATCCGGTTCTCGAAATAGCTGGTGAAGCCTTCGTTGAGCCAGAAATCGTCCCACGTCGCGTTCGTCACGAGATTGCCCGACCAGCTGTGCGCGAGTTCGTGCGCGATCAGCGATACGAGGCTGCGGTCGCCGGCGATCGCGGTCGGTGTGGCGAAGGTGAGCGTCGGGTTCTCCATGCCGCCGAACGGGAACGACGGCGGCAGGACCAGCACGTCGTAGCGGCCCCAGCGATACGGACCGTACAGCCCTTCGGCGGCGGCGACGAACTTCTCGAGCTCGCCGAACTCGTACGCGGCCTTGGGGAGCGTCGCGGGTTCGGCCCAGATCCCGGTGCGCGGGCCGGTCGACTTGAACGCGATGTCGCCGACCGCGAGCGCGATCAAATACGGGGCGACGGGTTTGTCCATCTTAAACTGGAATGTGCAGCGATCCGCGACGCAGGCGGGCTTGCCGGTTGCGAGTCCGCTCATCACCGCGGTGAGCTGCTTGGGGACGGCGATCTTCGCTTCCCAGGTCTGGCGGATGCCGGGGGAGTCCTGCGTCGGAATCCAGCTGCGGTTGAGGATCGCCTCGCCCTGGCTGAACAGGAACGGCTGCTTCTTGCCCGCGGTCTGCGCAGGGGTGAGCCATTGCAGCGCCTTTGCGTCGGGCGACGAGGCGTAGGCGATGCGGATTTTCTTGGCGCCGTTGAGCGTGACGGTCAGTGGCGCGCCGTGGATCTTGTCGACCGCGCCGACCGAGTAGGGGAGCGGCTTGCCGTTCGCGTCAGTGATGTTGACGATCTTCAGGCCGTTGTCGTCGAGCACGACCTGTGTGGCACCGGGGGCCGCGAGGAAGTCGAGCGTGGCGATGCCGCGGATGACGTGCGTGTCGAAGTCGGCGGCAAGATCGAGCGCGACGTGCGTGACGCGCGCCTCGGCGGGGCGGGCATAGCTGTGCGGGTCGTGCGCGTCGGGGGTGGTGAGGACCGGTGCGACCGTCTGCGCGACGGCGGGGGATGCGAGGACGAGACCGAGGGCGGTGGCTAGAGCGGGAATGCGCATGGGAACTCCGATGTCGCCGTTCCTCGATATCGGGAAGGCCAAGCGTCGGTCCTACCGTGGTGTCCCTGGCACTGGAAGGGCGGGCCGCGCAATGCCTTCCATCATCCTCGTCATCCTGACGAAAGTCAGGATCCAGAGCCGCGAAGGGCAGCCATCATTCACTCTGGATCCTGACTTTCGTCAGGATGACGGAGGAAATTGCACGGGTGTCGTTGCCAGTCTCGCCAACCGCGCCTCATGCTCGACCCGGCCAAACGGAAACCGCGAGAAGAAGAACGCCGAGACGCACGCCAGCACGATGTAGAGGCCGGCGTAGATCAGCGTGAGGCGATCGATCGTTCCCACCGGGACCGTCCCCGGCATAGCCTTGGCCGGGAACCCCGCCACCGCGAGGATCATGCCCGCGAAGAATATCCCGATCCCGCTCGTGCATTTCTGGACGAAGAACGAGCCCGCGAAGAACACGCCTTCCGACCGCCTACCCGTCTTCGCCTCCGAATCCTCGACCACGTCCGCCATCATCGACGCGCCGAGGATGAACCCGGTGACGTTCGACGCGGTGCCGAGGATGAAGAACCCGAACAGCATCGGCAGCAGCGACGGATCGCCAACCTCCGGAAACACGCCGAGCATCCGCAACCAGTACGGCGACGTGTTGAGTGCCGCGCCGAGCAGCACCGCGCCCATCGCCGCCTTGGGCTTGCTGCCGGTCCTGCCGAGCCGGGGCGCGGCGAGGAACGCGAGGAACACGCCCGAGAACAGCGCGATCGTCAGATAGACGAACACCGGCCCCTTGAAGCCCCACACATAGGTATAGAGGTAGTTCGACATCGCATAGCTGATGCCCTGGATCGTGTACGCGCAGACACCCGCCGCCATCAGGATCGCGAAGGCGCGGTTCTTCACGGTCTGGCGCAGTTCGGCGAAGGACTCGCGCAAGGTCTGCTTGGCGATCGGCGGGTTCGGGAGATGCCTGATCTCGTGATGCGTGCCGAGCGCGGAAACGAGGATAGCGACACCAATGAAAATCGCCCCCGCCAACGCAAAACCGCCATAACCGGCGCGATTGAGCAGCCCGTTCGGAAACGCTGCGGTGGGCGCGAGGAAATACTGGTACGCCGACAACAACATCAGCAACCCGCCGACCCAGCCGAACAGATACCGATACGCCATGATCCGCGTCCGCTCGTCATAGCCCGAAGTCAACTCGGGCGTCAGCGCGACCGAGGGGACCTCGTAGCAACTCACCGCGCTGCGCACGATCACCGCCATGACGAACAGCCAGATCAGCGTCTGCGGCTCCGACATCACCGAGGGCGGGTTCCACAGCAGCAGCCAGCCGACCATGATCGGCAGCGCAGACGCGTACATCCACGGATGCCGCCGGCCCCATTTCGTCCGCGTGCGATCGGAGAAGAAGCCCACCGCCGGATCGACGAATGCGTCGATCAGCAGCGCCATCATGATGACGAGCCCGACGGTGGCGGACGGCAGCCCGACGACTTGGTTGTAGAACAGCAGCAGGAACGTGCCGAACCCGGCGTCCTTTACCCCGTAGGCGACGGCGCCGAAGCCGTAGCTCGCCATCGTGCCGGTCGAGAGGCGGCGGGCGGGTGCGGTCATTTCAGTTTGTCGAGCAGCGCGAACAGCGAGGGTTGCGCCGGGTCCCAGCTCGGCCGCGTGCCGATCGTCATGCCGCCATCCACGAGGATGTGCGTGCCGGTGATGAAGCTCGCATCGTCGCTGGCGAGGAACGCGACCGCGGCGGCGATGTCCTCGCTGGTGCCGGGGCGGCGGATTGGCTGTGCGTCGGCGGCGATATGCGCGATCATTGCGTCCGCCTGTGACGTCTTGGCGGCGTCGAGTTCGAGCGTGCGCGTGAAGATGTTGGTGACGATGAAGCCGGGGACGACCGCGTTCACGCGGATCTTGTGCTGCGCGAGGTCGGCGGCTGCCTGCTTAGTGAGGTGAAGCACGCCGGCCTTGGCGGTGGAATAGGCGGTCGGCGCGTAGCCGGTGCCGAGTGCGGAGACCGACGAGGTGTTGACGATCGCGCCGCCGCCGCGCTTGGCCATCAGCGGTGCGGCGTAGCGGATACCAAGTGCGACCGAGCGGAGGAGCAGCGCTTGCGTGCGGTCCCAGTCCTCCGGCGAAATCTCGCCGATCGGGTCGCGCGAGCCGCCCGCGCCGGCGTTGTTGAACAGGATGTCGAGCCCGCCCGCATCGTCGGCGGTCTGCATCAACGCCTCGATATCGCCCGCCTGGAGCACGTCGGTACGCTGGAACAGGATGCGGCCGCCGGACGCGTCGGCGATCGCGTGGCCGCCGGCCTCGTCGATGTCGCCGATCAGGACGGTGGCGCCTTCGTCGGCGAGTCGCAGCGCGGTCGCCCGGCCGATGCCGGACGCACCGCCGGTCACGACGGCACGCTTGCCAGAAAACCTCACACGCTCTCTCCTAGTTTTTGGCGAGCATAGTACGGGCTTTTCACTCGTCAATGACGGCTGGTTCGAAAAACGGGTTTGCGGCGGACGGCGCTCGGCGATACCAAGCGGGCAAACATTCGGAGGATGCGTGATGGATACGACCAACCTGTTCCGGCTCGACGGCCGCGTCGCGCTGATCACCGGCGGCAGCCGCGGGATCGGCAAGATGATCGCCGCCGGCTTCATCGCGCAGGGGGCGAAGGTGTATATCTCGTCGCGCAAGGCCGATGTGTGCGAGGCGGCGGCCGCGGAACTCGGGCCGAACTGCATCGCGTTGCCGCAGGACGTGTCGACGGTCGCGGGGTGCAAGGCATTGGCCGCGCAGTTCGCCGAACATGAGTTGAAGCTCGATATCCTCGTGAACAACGCGGGTGCGGCGTGGGGCGTGCCGTTCGAGGAGTTTTCGGAGGTCGGCTGGGACAAGGTCATGGACTTGAACGTGAAGTCGCCGTTCTTCCTGACGCAGGCTTTGCATGCTGCGTTGAAGGCTTCGGGATCGCGCGCGAAGCCGGCGAAGGTGATCAACATCACGTCGATCGACGGGCAGCGGCTGAACCCGTGGGAGACGTACAGCTATCACGCGTCGAAGTCGGCGCTGATCTATCTGACGAAACGGATGGCGGCGCGACTGGTGACGGACTCTATCAATGTGACGTCGATCGCGCCGGGCGCGTTTGCGAGCGATATGAACAAGGCGGCGCGCGATCACGGCGATGCGGTGGCGCAGGGGATTCCGGCGAAGCGGGTCGGGGTGGACGAGGATATGGCCGGCGCGGCGATCTACCTGGCCAGCCGCGCGGGGGATTACGTGATCGGGGAGACGATCACGGTGGATGGCGGGCTGGTGCATGCTTCGCTGGGCACAAGCATAGACGCCTGAGCCAATTCCCTCGCCCCTCCGGGGAGAGGGAGGGAGGAGCGCTTGCGACGGAAGGGAGAGGGGCGTTGGGATTAGCCACCCGAGCCTCAAGCCCCTCTCCCTTCCCACGGCAAGCGCCGCGGGCCCCTTCCCTCTCCCCGTAGGGGCGAGGGAGATTAGCGGGCGATGCCGCCTGCCGCGAGCACTGCCAGGGTTACCAGTTCGCTGGCCGTGCTGGTCATTGGCGCGACCTGGACCGGCTTTTCCATGCCGATCAGCATAGGGCCGATGACCGAGTCCCCACCCAGTTCCCGCAGCAACTTTGCCGAGATGTGGGCCGACTGGAGCCCCGGCATGATCAGCACGTTCGCCGGCCCCGACAGCCGCGCAAACGGATAGTTCGCCAGCTGCTTCGGGTTCAGCGCGACATCCGGCGCCATCTCGCCTTCGTATTCGAACCCGACCTTCCGCCCGTCCAGCACCGTCACCGCATCGCGGATGTTGTCGAGCCACTCCCCCTTCGGATTACCAAAGTTCGAATAGCTGAGGAACGCCACGCGCGGCTCATGCCCCATCCGCCGCGCGACTGCCGCAGTCTGCTCGGCGAAGTCGGCCAATTGCTCGGCGGTCGGACGTTCGTTCACCGTGGTGTCGGCAATGAACACCGTGTGGCTCTGCCCGACGAGCAGATGGATGCCGAACGGCGTCTTCCCCGCGGCGGGATCGATCACGCGATAAATCTGGCGCATCGTCTCGCCGTACGTGCGCGTGATGCCGGTGATCAGCGCGTCGCCTTCGCCGAGCTGGAGCAGCAGTGCGCCGAAGATGTTGCGGTCCTGGTTGACCATCCGCTCGCAATCGCGGCGCAGATACCCGCGACGCTGGAGCCGCGAATACAGGAAGTCGACCATCCGCGGCACGAGCGGCGAGACGCGGCTGTTGTGGAGTTCGAAGCTCTCGGGATCGGTGACGCCCAGCGCGCGCAACCGGTCGGGCACGTCGTCGCGACCGACCAGCACCGGGGTGCCGTAGCCGCCCTCCTTGAACGCGATTGCCGCGCGCAGGACAACCTCTTCCTCGCCCTCAGCGAAGATCACGCGCTTGGGATGCGCGCGCGCGCCTTCGTACGCCATCGACAGGACCGAGGTGGTCGGGTTGAGGCGCGCGCGCAACGAATGGCGATACGCTTCGATGTCGAGGATCGGCTTGGTCGCGACGCCGGAGGCCATCGCCGCCTTGGCGACCGCGACGGGGACGACTTCCATCAGCCGCGGATCGAACGGCGCGGGGATGATGTACGCCGGGCCGAAGCTGTGGCTGACGCCGTACGCTGCCGCCACTTCCTCGGGCACGCGTTCGCGCGCGAGTTCGGCGATGGCGTTGGCGGCGGCGATCTTCATCGCGTCGTTGATGCCGGTCGCGCGGACGTCCAAGGCGCCGCGGAAGATGAACGGGAAGCCGAGCACGTTGTTGACCTGGTTCGGATAATCCGAGCGCCCGGTCGCGACGATCGCATCGGGGCGAGCGGCCATCGCCAGTTCGGGGCGGATTTCCGGCTCGGGATTGGCCATCGCGAAGATGATCGGTGCGGGCGCCATGTCCTTGACCATCTCCGGCGTCAGCGAGCCCGCCGCGGAGAGCCCCAGGAACACGTCGGCCCCCACCAGCGCCTCGGTCAGCGTGCGCGTTTCGGTGACCGCGGCGTGCGCGGACTTCCACTGGTCGACGCCCTCGCGCCCCTGGTAGATCACGCCCTTGCGATCGCAGAGAATGACGTTGTCGCCGCGCACGCCCATTGCTTTCACGAGCTCGGTGCAGGCGATCGCCGCGGCGCCGGCGCCATTGACGACGATCTTGACCTCGGACAGTTTCCGCCCGGTGAGCAAACACGCGTTGATCAGGCCGGCGGCGGTGATGATCGCGGTGCCGTGCTGGTCGTCATGGAAGACGGGAATGTTCATGCGTTCGCGCAGGGCCTGCTCGATGATGAAGCATTCCGGCGCCTTGATGTCCTCGAGGTTGATCCCGCCGAAGGTCGGCTCCATCAGCTCGACCGCGTCGATGAAGCGGTTCACGTCCTCGGTCTTCAGCTCGATATCGATCGCGTCGACGTCGGCGAAGCGCTTGAAGAGGACCGCCTTGCCTTCCATCACCGGCTTGCTGGCGAGCGGCCCGAGATTGCCCATGCCAAGGATCGCGGTGCCGTTCGAGATCACCGCGACGAGGTTTCCCTTCGCGGTATAATCGTAGACGGTCGCGGGATCGTCGTAGATCGCCTGCACCGGCACCGCGACGCCGGGCGAATAGGCGAGCGCGAGATCGCGCTGCGTCGCCATCGGCTTCGACGCGATGATCTCGATCTTCCCCGGGCGGCCTTCCGAGTGGAAGAGCAAGGCTTCGCGTTCGGAGAATTGCAGCGTTTCGTCGGACATGGGCGGGGCCTCTCTTTGTGGCCTGTGTCTTTACGCAGACGATGCCCCGATTGAAACTCCTTCTCCCCCTTGGGGAGAAGGTGGCGCGCCTGCGCCGGATGAGGGGTGGTTGGCGTGAGCACGCGAGCCTCACGCCACCTCACCCTCCCACGCTGCGCGCGGGGCCCTCCCTCCCGCCGAGTAGAGAGGGGTTTTATGGGGCGCGGCTTTTCGCTACCCGCACCGTGATGTCGAACCCCGCCCCTACCCCCATGATGACGCAGTATCTCGGCCTGAAGGCGGAGGCGCAGGATTGCCTGTTGTTCTACCGGATGGGCGATTTCTTCGAACTGTTCATGGACGATGCGCGGATCGCGGCGGGGGTGCTCGACATCGCGCTGACCGCGCGCGGCGAGCATGAGGGCAAGCCGATCCCGATGTGCGGCGTGCCCGTGCACGCCGCGACGGTGTATCTACAACGCCTGATCAAGGCGGGGCACCGGGTGGCAATCGCCGAGCAGGTCGAGAGTCCGGCGGAAGCCAAAGCGCGCGGCGGGTCAAAGGCGCTCGTCGCGCGCGCCATCGTCCGCGTGGTGACCGCGGGGACGCTGACCGAGGAAGCGTTGCTCGACGCCCGCTCGGATAACTGGTGCGTGGCGATCGGCGAGGCTGGCGGATCGGTGGCGATCGCCGCGGCGGACGTGTCGACCGGGCGGTTCGAGATCGTCGAGGTTGCGGGCGACGCGGTCGAGGCGGAACTCGCGCGGCTTGGTGCGGCCGAAGTCGTCGCATCGGAGGCGAGCCAGTTCGAGGACGCCGCGACGACATTGCGTCCGAAGATCGACTTCGATAGCGGCGCGGGCGAGGCTCGGCTCAAGCGATTGTACGGCGTGGCGACGCTCGACGGGTTCGGGCAGTTCGGCCGCGCGGGGCTCGCCGCGGCGGGCGGGCTGGTCGCGTATCTGGAGCATAATGCCAAGGGCGCTATGCCTTTTCTGCGTCCGCCGCGGATTGGGCGCGCGGCGGAGACGATGGCGATCGATGCTGCCACGCGGGAGAGCCTGGAGTTGACCTGCACCACCGGCGGCGTGCGGAAGGGCAGCCTGCTCGACGCGGTCGACCGGACCGTGACGGGGGCGGGCGCGCGGTTGCTCGGCGCGGATCTCGGCGCGCCGTTGATGGACAAGGCGGCGATCGACGCCCGGCTCGATCTGGTGCGGCTATTCCATGACGACCAGGCGGCGCGCGAGCGGTTGCGCTCGACGTTGCGCGCTTTGCCGGACATCGGCCGCGCGCTCGGGCGGCTGGCGGCAGGGCGTGGCGGCCCACGCGATCTGGGACAGTTGCGCGACGGACTCGACGGGGCGTGGAGCCTCGGCGAGCGGATGGACGCGATCGTCGATCCGCCCGTGCTGTTACGGGATATGGCGCCCCGATTGCGCGGACATGGTGCGCTGATCGACCTGTTGAAGCGCGCGCTGGTGCCGTCGCCGCCGATCGAGGCATCGGACGGCGGGTATATCGCGGCAGGCTATGACGCCGCGCTCGACGACCTGCGCGACGCGGGGGCTGGCGGGCGGCGGGCGATCGCGGCGCTGGAGGCGGAGTTCCGCACCGCGACCGGCGTTACCGCACTGAAAATCCGGCATAACGGCGTGCTCGGCTATCATGTCGAAGTGCCCGCGCGGGCGGCGGATCCTCTGATGAAGCCCGAGAGTGGCTTCACGCATCGCCAGACGCTGGCGGGCGTGGTGCGGTTCAATACGCCGGCGCTGCACGAGGTTGCGGCGAAGGTGTCGCAGGCTGGCGCACACGGGCTGGCGGCGGAGGCGGCGCATCTGGAGGAACTGACCGCGCAGGCCTTGGCCGGGCGCGAGGCGATTGCGGCGACCGCGGATGCGCTCGCGCGGCTCGATGTCGCGGCGGGGCTGGCGGAGCGTGCGGCGGAAGGCGCCTGGGCGCGGCCTTCGCTCGTGGATCACGCGTGTTTCGAGATCGAGGGCGGGCGGCATCCGGTGGTCGAGGCGGCGGTCGCGAAATCGGGCGACCGGTTCGTCGCCAACGACTGCAACCTGTCGGAGAGTTCGCGGTTGTGGCTCGTCACCGGCCCGAACATGGGCGGTAAATCGACCTTCCTCCGCCAGAACGCGCTGATCGCGGTGCTCGCGCAGGCCGGGTCGTACGTGCCCGCGACCAAGGCCACGCTGGGGCTGGTCGATCGCCTGTTCAGCCGCGTCGGTGCCTCCGACAACCTCGCGCGCGGGCGGTCGACGTTCATGGTCGAGATGGTCGAGACAGCGGCGATCCTCGCGCAGGCTACACCGCGGTCGTTCGTGATCCTCGACGAGGTCGGGCGCGGTACCTCGACCTATGACGGGCTCGCGATCGCCTGGGCGGTGGTCGAGGCGATCCACGAGGACAATCGCTGCCGCTGCCTGTTCGCGACGCATTATCACGAGCTGACTCGGTTGGCGGAGCGCTGCGAGGCGCTGTCGCTGCATCACGTCCGCGCGCGCGAGTGGAAGGGGGAGCTGGTGCTGCTCCACGAACTCGCCGACGGCCCGGCGGATCGGAGCTATGGGCTGGCGGTCGCGCGGTTGGCGGGGATGTCGCCGGCGACGGTGGCGCGCGCGAAGGCTGTGCTGGCAAAGCTCGAGGCCGGGCGCGCGAAGACCGGTGGGCTCGCGGCCGGGCTGGACGACCTGCCGTTGTTCGCCGCCGCGACGCAGGTCGAGGAGGCTGCGTGCGACGTACTGCGCGAGGATCTGGCGAAACTCGATATCGATGCGATGAGTCCGCGCGACGCGCTGGACACACTGTACCGGTTGAAGGCGCTGGCGAACGAGGGCTAACCACTCCCGCCCACGCCGTCATCCTGGGCTCGACCCAGGATCCAGAGCCAAGAATGTTGCGGTTCGCGGCTCTGGATCCCAGCGTTCGCTGGGATGACGACACGGGAATAGCCAGAGCGTAGGTTCTTGATCCCGCGTCCTAGTATCTCACGATACGTCAATGCTAGGCGGCGGCCGGATTTAGCGGAGTGGCGAGCGTTGGGCGGACATTATCACGGACATGACCATTCGCATGGTCACTCACATGCCGGCGGCGGCCACGCCCATGGCGGACACGGCCACAGCCACGCCCCCGCCTCGTTCGACCGCGCCTTCGCGATCGGCATCGGCCTCAACATCGTCTTCGTCGTCGTCGAGGCGATCGTCGGCCTTCGCATCGACTCGGTCGCGCTGCTCGCCGATGCCGGCCACAATCTGTGCGACGTGCTCGGCCTCGTCGTCGCCTGGGGCGGCACGATGCTCGCGCGCACCGCACCGACCAAGCGCTACACCTACGGGCTGAAGGGCTCGACGATCCTCGCCGCGCTGGCCAACGCCTTGCTGCTGCTGGTCGCGCTCGGCGCGATCGTGCTGGAGGCGTCGCAGCGCTTCTCCGACCCCGCCCCGACCGCCGGCCTCACCGTGTCGATGGTCGCGGGCATCGGCATCGCCGTCAACGCGTTCACCGCCTGGATGTTCGCGCGCGGTCGCAAGGGCGACGTCAACATCCGCGGCGCGTACCTCCACATGGCCGCGGACGCGCTGGTGTCGGCGGGCGTGGTGATCGCCGGCTTCGTGATCTGGCGCACCGGCCTCACCTGGATCGACCCTGCGGTCAGCATCGTCATCGCGATCCTGATCTTCTGGCAGACCTGGGGCCTGCTCCGCGAGACCGTCGAAATGTCGCTGTCCGCCGTCCCCCGCGGGATCGAGTTCGACCATGTCGACGACGCGCTGTGCAGCCTGCCCGGTGTCACCGAGATCCACGATCTCCACATCTGGCCGATGAGCACCACCGAGCCCGTCCTCACCGCGCATCTGGTGATGCCTGCCGGCCACCCGGGCGACCGGTTCCTGAGCGACGCGAGGACGATGCTCCACGATAGATTCGGGATCGGCCACGCGACGTTGCAGGTCGAGACCGGCAACGGCCACGACTGCTCGATGGCGGATAAGGCGACCGTTTGAACTTTTCCGGTGCGGCACGGGTTACCGTGTCACGCATCAGGAGATTATCCCATGAAGAAGCATCTTATCGCAGCGTTGATGTCGGTCGCCGTCGCAGCGCCGGCCATGCTGCCGACCGCCGCGACCGCGCAGCGTTACGACGATCGCCGCGACAACAACGACCGTCGCGATCGTGACGATCGCCGTTTCAACAACGACCGTCGCGGCAACGATCGCAACTGGCGTGGCGACGACCGTAACTGGGATCCGTCGAACAGCTATCGTGACGGCAAGTACCGTGAGCGCCGCCTCAGCCGCAACGACCGGATCTATCGGGGTCGCGATGGCCGCGCCTATTGCAAGCGCAACGACGGCACGACCGGCCTCGTGATCGGTGCACTCGGCGGTGGCGCGCTGGCCAACCTGATCGGTGGCGGCACGCTCGGTACGCTGGCGGGTGCCGGTGGCGGCGCACTGCTCGGCCGTTCGGTCGACCGCGGCAACGTGAAGTGCCGTTGAGCTTCAGCCAAAGCTAGCCAATGACGAAGCGGCGGCCGAGCGATCGGCCGCCGTTTTCGTATCTACAGCATGCCGTAGAGCAAAGTGCCGTTCAGCCCGATGATCACGGCTGCGATCACCCAGGCGAGGACCTTCAGCCAGGCCGGGCTGACCAGGTCGCCCATGATCGTGCGGTCACCAGTGAACTTGACCAGCGGCACCACCGCGAACGGGAGTTGCAGGCTGAGCACGACCTGGCTGAGCACCAGCAGCTTGGTCGCGCCAGCGTCGCCCGAAGCACCGACCACGAACACCGCGGGGACGATCGCGAGCAACCGAGTCACCAGACGTCGCGCCCAGACCGGCATGCGAAGGTTGAGGAAGCCCTCCATCACGATCTGACCGGCGAGCGTGCCCGTCACCGTCGAGTTCTGCCCCGACGCGAGCAGCGCGACCGCGAACAACACGCTCGCCGCACCCATCCCGAGCATCGGCGCCAGCAACTCGTACGCCTGGTCGATCTCCGCGACGTCGGTGCGCCCTGCAACGTGGAAGGTTGCAGCGGCGAGGATCAGGATCGCGGCGTTGATGAAGAAGGCGAGGCCGAGCGCCACGGTGCCGTCGATCGTCGCCATCGTGATCGCGTCGCGCTTGCCGGCCGCGTCCTTGGCGAAGGCGCGGGTCTGGACGATCGACGAGTGGAGATACAGATTGTGCGGCATCACGGTCGCGCCGAGGATGCCGATCGCGATGTAGAGCATCGCGGGGTTCGTCACGATCTGCGTCGTCGGAACGAGCCCGCCAAGCACGCCCGCCCATTCGGGCCGCGCGAGGAACAGCTCGAAGATGAAGCAGCCCGCGATGATCACGAGCAACGCGACGACGAACGCCTCCAGCTTGCGGAACCCGAAGCGTTGCAGTGCGAGGATCAGGAACACGTCGAGTGCGGTGAGCACGACGCCATAGACCAAAGGCATGCCGAACAGCAGCTTCAGCGCGATCGCGGTGCCGAGCACCTCGGCGAGATCGCAGGCAATGATCGCAATCTCGCACAGGAACCAGAGCGCGACCGAAACCGGCTTCGAATAATGCGCGCGGCAGGCTTGAGCAAGATCGAGCCCGGCGACGATGCCGAGGCGCGCGGAGAGCGCTTGCAGGACCATCGCCATGAGGTTCGACAGCAGTACGACGGACAATAATGTGTAACCGAACGCGGAGCCGCCGGCGATGTCGGTCGCCCAGTTGCCGGGGTCCATATAGCCGACCGCGACGAGATACCCCGGCCCCACGAACGCGAACAGCCGCCGCCAGAACGACGCGCCTTCGGGGACGACGACGGTGCGGTGGCTCTCGGCGAGCGAATTGGCGAAGGCTGAGGTCGGTGCTGGCATCGCCGGTCGCTTTGCCGGAAGGGCGCTTGGGGAACAAGCGCGTCGTCAGGACATGTGTCGCCGACAGCGACGTCGGGTCAGCCTGCCAGCAGCTTTGCCGCGACGTCCTCCATGCTCCCCACCACCAGCAGCGAGTCGCCGCCGACGAGTCCGACTTTAGTCTGCCCGTTCTCGTCCTTGCGCAGATAGGCGACGTTCGCCGCCACGACGTAGTAGTTGCCGCCATGCGACTTCAGTTCGATGAATTTCATGATCGCGACTCCTGATTTCCGCCGCAATACGGCCGAGGCTACAGTATCGAGTTAACGCGGTACGGGGGAGCGGGTCCGCAGTTGCAGACCGTCGCCGCCTCAAATGACCTTCATGTCCGCCTGATAATGATGCCACGCGAAGATCGCCGCGGCGCCGCGGTGCGGGCGCCAGGCCTCCGCCACCTCTCGCGTCAGTTTCTCGCTCGGGCGGGTCTCGTGGCCAAGAATCCGTCCGACCTCGATCTGGATCGCGAGGTCGCCCGCCGGCCAGATATCGGTCCGCCCCTCTGCGAACAGCAGGTAGATTTCCGCCGACCAGCGACCGATCCCCTTCACGCGGACCAGCGCGGCGATCGCCTCCTCGTCGTCCTCGGGCAGGTTGGTCAGGTCGAGCCGGCCGCTCGTCACCTCGTCGGCGAGGCTGCGGGCATAGCCGAGCTTCTGGCGCGACAGGCCGGCGCTCTTCAGCAACTCGTCGCTGGCGGCGGCGATTTTCGCCGGGTCGCCCGCGCCACCGACCACCGCATCGAGCTTGTTCCACACCGCCGCCGCCGACGCGACGCTCACCTGCTGGCCGACGATCGTCCGCAGCAACGTCGCGAAACCACGCTCGCTGATCCGCGGCGCGGGGTGGCCGGCATTGCCGACCGCGACCGCGAACGCGGGTTCGATCGCGCACAACGCCGCCATCGCGGTTTCGAGTTGCTCGGCGCTCAGGCCCATGATGCTTGATCCCTGGCTCGCGCAACGGCATGAACGCACGAAGATTTTTCGGAGAATGACATGCCCAAGCTTATCGTCGTGACGCGCGAAGGGGAAGAACGCGAGATCATCGGCGAGGCGGGCCTTTCGGTGATGGAAGTCATCCGCGACGCCGGGATCGACGAGATCCTGGCGCTGTGCGGCGGCTGTTGCTCGTGCGCCACCTGCCATGTCCATGTCGACCCGGACTTTGCGGCCAAACTGAAGCCGATGGGGCCGGACGAGGATGATCTGCTCGATTCGACGAGTGATCGGGATGAGTTTTCACGTCTGTCGTGCCAGATCGAGCTGACCGAAGGCTTGGATGGCCTGAAGGTTCGGATCGCGGCGGAGGACTGACTCCCCCTGTCCCTCGCCCCTCCGGGGAGAGGGAGGGAGGCGCGCTTGCGCCGGAAGGGAGAGGGGCGTTGGGATCCAAGTCCCGAGCCTCACTCCCCTCTCCCTTCCCACCGCAAGGGCGCCGGGCCCCTTCCCTCTCCCGCAGGGGCGAGGGAGTAATTTTACCGCGTGGTGATGGCGTAGAGCGCGATCGCCGCGGCATTCGAGACGTTGAGGCTCTCCACCTTCTCCGAGATCGGCAGTTTCGCCAGCTCGTCGCAATGCTGCTCGGTATTCTGCCGCATGCCCTCGCCCTCGGCGCCGAGCACGATCGCGATCCGCTGCGTGCCCATCGCTTCCGACAGCGTCTGCGTCGCGTGGCCCGTAAGCCCGATCCGCCAGAACCCCGCCGCCGCAATCTCTTCCAGAGCGCGCGCCAGGTTCACCACCCGGATCCAGGGCACGCTCTCGAGCGCCCCAGACGCAGCGCGAGCGATCGTCCCGGACTCCGGCGGCGCATTCCGATCCGGCGTAATGATCCCCAGCGCATCGAACGCCGCCGCCGAGCGCAAGATCGCGCCGACGTTATGCGGATCGGTCACGCCGTCGAGGATCACCAGGGGGCGATTGTCGTCCTTGCCGTGCTCGAGCAGGTCGGCCAGCCACATGTCCTCGAGCGGCTCGACCTCGATCACCACGCCCTGGTGCGGCGCATCGCCCGGCACCAGTCGCGCCAGATCCATCGCCTCGGCATAGGTCACCGGCACGTCGGCCGGCAGGTCGAACCCGGCCAGCGCCTCGCGCGTGCCGAGGATTTTGCGCACCGTGCGCTCCGGATTGGCAAGCGCAGCGCCCACCGCGTGCTTGCCCCAGAAGCGGGGGCGGCCTGCCGGTGCCTTGCTCGGCCTGTGTCCCTTGCGTGCCATATTCGCTCTCTATCGTGTCTGTGTATGCCGCGTCCTTGTCGGCATTCGGCGCCCGCGGCAACTATGAACCACGAAACTTCGCAAAACCCGCGTTGACAGGCGGGGCGCGCTTCGCCATTGAGCCGCCTCGCTTGAAAGAGCGGCGCTTGCAAAAGCGGCCTGGACAGGTGGCCGAGTGGTTAAAGGCAGCAGACTGTAAATCTGCCGGAGTTTCTCCTACGTAGGTTCGAACCCTACCCTGTCCACCACCGCCCCAGCGCGGTGATGGATCATCCCAAATTCAAAGCATTGATCGGCAACATTCTTTTCCGTCACGGGAAGGAAGTCCGCGTGACATCGGCCCGCGGGAGGCTAGGATCGCCGCGACCGTAACGATTTCGGAAACCGCGTGACCTCAGATCCTGCCGTACAGCCGCCCGTTCAAGCACCCGTCATCCAGGATCTGGCCGACTCGATCCTCGACACGCTGGTCCACCGCATCGGCAAGGATGCGCAGGCCGCCCGCCCGCACGACTGGCTCGCCGCGACGATCCTGACGGTCCGCAACGACATCGTCGAACGCTGGATGGCCTCGACCAAGGCGGCGCACGCGGCCGGCGCCAAGCGCGTCTATTATCTCAGCCTCGAATTCCTGATCGGCCGGCTGCTGCGCGACGCGGTGACCAACCTCCAGCGCAACGACGAGGTCACGCAGGCCTTGAAACTCCACGGCGTCGACCTTGCCGAACTCGAGGAAATCGAGCCTGACGCGGCGCTCGGCAATGGCGGTCTCGGCCGGCTCGCCGCCTGCTTCATGGAAAGCATGGCAAGCCTCGCGCTCCCCGCCTACGGCTACGGCATCCGCTATGTGAACGGCATGTTCCGCCAGCGGATCGACGATGGCTGGCAGGTCGAGATGCCCGAGAACTGGCTGGCCCACGGCAACCCCTGGGAGTTCGAACGCCGCGAGAGCGCCTATTTCGTCGGCTTCGGCGGCGAAGTGACTGCCGCAGACAACGGCCAGGTCCATTGGAGCCCATCCGAGGCGGTCGAGGCCACCGCCGTCGACACCCCCGTCGTCGGCTGGCGCGGCAAGCACGTCAACACGCTCCGCCTGTGGACCGCCCGCGCGTTCGATCCGATCAAGCTCGACCGCTTCAACGCCGGCGATTTCAGCGGTGCGCTCGCCGATCAGTTGCGCGCCGAGACGCTCACCCGCGTCCTCTACCCCAACGACTCCACCGCCGCCGGCCAGGAACTCCGCCTGCGCCAGGAGTATTTCTTCTCGTCCGCGTCGATCCAGGACATCGTCCGCCGCCACATCCAGTATTTCGGCGACATCCGCACGCTGCCCGACAAGGCCGCGATCCAGCTCAACGATACGCACCCCGCGGTGTCGGTCGCCGAACTCATGCGACTGCTGATCGACCATCACGAATTCGCGTTCGACGAGGCGTGGAAGATCACCCGCGCCACCTTCGGCTATACCAACCACACGTTGTTGCCCGAGGCGCTGGAGAGCTGGCCGCTGCCGCTGTTCGAACGCCTGCTCCCGCGGCACATGCAGATCGTCTACGCGATCAACGCCAAGCTGCTGCGGGAAGCGCGCGGTACGGAAGGTATCGACGACCGCGCGATCGCCGCGATCAGCCTGATCGACGAGGGCGGCGAGCGGCGCGTGCGGATGGCGAACCTCGCCTTTGCCGGCTCGCACAGCGTCAACGGCGTCGCCGCGCTCCACACGCAGCTGATGAAGAAGACGGTCTTCGCCGATCTCCACAAGCTCTACCCGACGCGGATCAACAACAAGACTAACGGCATCACGCCGCGCCGCTGGCTCCAGCAATGCAACCCAGGCCTCACCGCGCTGATCCGCGATGCGATCGGCGACGGCTTCCTCGACGATGCCGAAAAGCTCGTCGATCTGGATGTTTTCGCGGACGATTCCGGTTTCAGGGAGCGCTTTGCGAGCGTGAAGCGTTCGAACAAGGTGGCACTGGCTAATCACATCAAGGAGACGATGGGGCTCCGCGTCGATCCCGACGCGATGTTCGACGTCCAGATCAAGCGCATCCACGAGTATAAGCGCCAGCTGCTCAACATCATCGAGACGGTCGCGCTCTACGACCAGATCCGCAGCCATCCGGAGCGAGACTGGACGCCCCGCGTGAAGCTGTTCGCGGGCAAGGCGGCGTCGAGCTATCACAACGCGAAACTGGTCATCAAACTGGCGAATGACGTCGCCCGCCGGATCAACGCGGACCCCTCGGTCGGTGGCCTGCTCAAGGTCGCGTTCCTGCCCAACTACAACGTGTCGTTGGCGGAGAAGATCATCCCCGCCGCCGATCTCAGCGAACAGATCTCGACCGCCGGCCTCGAAGCATCGGGTACCGGCAACATGAAGTTCGCGATGAACGGCGCGCTGACGATCGGCACGCTCGACGGTGCCAATATCGAGATCAAGGACCGCGTCGGCGACGACAACATCTTCATCTTCGGCATGACCGCGGACGAGGTCGAGGCGAAGCGCGCCAACGGATACGATCCCCGCGCGGTAATCGACGGCTCGAACGAACTCCGCCAGGCGGTATCCGCGATCGCGTCCGGCGTGTTCTCGCCCGACGACAAGACGCGCTACGCCGGACTGATGGGCGGGCTGTACGAGGGCGACTGGTTCATGCTCGCTGCTGATTTCGACAGCTATGCCACCGCCCAGCGCGCGGTCGACACGCGCTGGAACGATCGCGATGCATGGGTCGCTTCGACCGTCCGCAACGTCGCGCGCGTCGGCTGGTTCTCGTCCGACCGCACGATCCGCGAATATGCGCGCGAGATCTGGACGGTGATGTGAAGCCACCCGAAGGTGCCATCGTTGCCCTGCTGGAAGGGCGTCACGACGATCCGTTCTCGCTGCTCGGCGTCCACAACGGCCCGACCGGCGTGTTCGCGCGTGTCTGGCTGCCCGGGGCGGACACGGCGGAGGCGCACGCACTCGACGGCACCGCGCTCGGCACTCTCCCCCGCATCGACGATCGCGGCCTGTTCGAGGGTCCGATCGACGGCACGCAACAGCCGGTAAAATACCATGCGGAGGCGGGCGATACGTCGTGGTGGGTCACCGACCCCTACAGCTTCGGCCCCGTACTCGGCCCGATCGACGATCTGCTGATGGCGGAGGGCACGCACCGCCGCCTCCACGACAAGATGGGCGCACACCTGATCGAGCATGAGGGCGCGCACGGCGTCCATTTCGCGCTCTGGGCCCCCAATGCGCAGCGCGTCTCGGTGGTCGGCGACTTCAACGACTGGGACGGCCGCCGCCACGCGATGCGCAAGCGCGGCGACGTCGGCGTATGGGAGATCTTCATCCCCGACATCGCCGAATACCGCGCGTACAAGTTCGAGATCGTCGGCCCCGACGGCCAGCTACAACCCCTCAAGGCCGACCCGTTCGCATTCGCGTCCGAACTCCGCCCCGCCAACGCCTCGATCACGCGAAAACTCGCGCATGACTGGGCCGACACCGATCATCGGAAACACTGGTCCTCAGTCGATCCACGCCGCGTGCCGATCAGCATCTATGAGGTCCATGCCGGATCATGGGACCGCGACGCCGACGGCTGGTTCCTGACCTGGGACGCGCTTGCCGACCGCCTGATACCGTACGTGGTCGAGATGGGCTTCACGCACATCGAATTCCTGCCGATCAGCGAACACCCGTACGACCCGAGCTGGGGCTACCAGACCACCGGCCTCTACGCGCCGTCCGCCCGCTTCGGCGACGTCGATGGCTTCGCGCGGTTCGTCGATGGCGCGCATCTCGCCGGGATCGGCGTGCTGCTCGACTGGGTGCCTGCGCATTTCCCGACCGACGCGTTCGGCCTCGCGAAGTTCGACGGCACCGCGCTGTACGAGCACGAGGACCCGCGGCTCGGCTTCCACCCCGACTGGAACACCGCGATCTACAATTTCGGGCGGCGCGAAGTGACGTCGTTCCTCGTCAACAACGCGCTGTTCTGGGCCGAACGCTATCATATCGACGGCCTGCGCGTGGATGCGGTCGCGTCGATGCTGTACCGCGACTATTCACGTAAAAACGGCGAGTGGATCCCCAATGCGGATGGCGGTCGCGAGAATTGGGAGGCCGTCGCGTTCCTCCGCGACATGAACCGCGAGATCTACGGCCAGCACCCCGGCGTCTTCACGATCGCCGAGGAATCGACCTCGTGGCCGGGCGTTTCCGCCCCCGTCAGTGACGACGGCAAGAGCGGCGGGCTCGGGTTCGGGTTCAAGTGGAACATGGGCTTCATGCACGACACGCTCCAGTACATGGCGCGCGATCCGCTGCACCGGAAGCACCACCACGGCGAGATCAATTTCGGGCTCGTCTATGCGTTCAGCGAGAATTTCGTCCTTCCCTTGAGCCATGACGAGGTCGTCCACGGCAAGGGCTCGTTGCTGACCAAGATGCCTGGAGACGACTGGCAGCAGTTCGCCAATCTGCGCGCCTATTACGCGTTCATGTGGGGCTATCCGGGCAAGAAGCTGCTCTTCATGGGACAGGAGTTCGCGCAACGCCGCGAATGGTCGGAAGCCCGCGCGCTCGACTGGGATTTGCGCAACTCCCGAAGCCATGAGGGCATCCGCAACCTCGTCCGCGACCTGAACACTGTCTACCGCGAGAAGCCGGCGTTGCACGCGCGCGACTGCGAGGCGGAGGGCTTCGAATGGCTGGTCGCTGATGATGCCGCCAATTCGGTGTTCGCGTGGTTGCGCAAGGCTCCGGGTGCGAAACCGATCGCGATCGTCGCCAACATGACGCCGATCGCGCGCGCGCCCTACCGCGTACCATTGCCGCACGACGGCCGCTGGTGCGAGATCATCAACAGTGACGCGCACGACTATTGGGGCAGCGGCCTCGGCAATCTCGGCGGCGTCGTCGCGAAGGACGGCGCGGCTTGGGTCACGCTACCCCCGCTGGCGACGATCATGCTCGAATACGAAGGCTGATCGAGTTCGAAGACCGATCCGGTGCAACGACGGAACAAGCCATGGGTAACAGGGCGTTATACAACCGAATTTAGGGAGAGACTGACATGGTGGAACGGCGGGGACAGCCATTGGCGCGCGACGCGATGGCGTATGTGCTGGCCGGCGGCCGCGGCAGTCGCCTGATGGAGCTGACGGATACACGTGCGAAACCCGCGGTGTATTTCGGCGGCAAGGCGCGCATCATCGATTTCGCGCTGTCCAACGCGATCAACTCGGGCATCCGCCGGATCGGCGTCGCGACGCAGTACAAGGCACATTCGCTGATCCGCCATCTCCAGAGCGGCTGGAATTTCCTGCGTTCGGAACGCAACGAGAGCTTCGACATCCTGCCTGCGTCGCAGCGCATCAGCGAGTTCCAGTGGTACGAGGGCACTGCCGATGCCGTGTACCAGAACATCGATATCATCGAGAGCCACGCGCCCGAATACATGGTCATCCTGGCCGGCGACCACATCTACAAGATGGATTACGAGCTGATCCTGCAACAGCATTGCGAGACCGGCGCGGACGTCACCATCGCCTGCCTCGAAGTGCCGCGGATGGAGGCGATTGGCTTCGGCGTGATGGCCGTCGACGAGCACGACAACGTCACCGCGTTCGTCGAGAAGCCCGCCGATCCGCCCGCGATCCCCGGCAACCCGGATATCGCGCTGGCGTCGATGGGGATCTACGTCTTCCACACCAAATTGCTGTTCGACGAACTGCGCCGCGATGCAGAGACGCCCGGTTCTTCGCGCGATTTCGGCAAGGACATTATCCCGTACCTCGTCAAGCACGGCAAGGCGGTCGCGCACCGCTTCTCCGATAGCTGCGTGCGCTCGGGTAGCGAAGTCGACGCATACTGGCGCGACGTCGGCACGGTCGACGCCTATTGGGAGGCGAACATCGACCTCACCGACGTCGTGCCCAAGCTTGACCTCTATGATCGCAGCTGGCCGCTCTGGACCTATTCGGAAGTCACACCGCCGGCCAAGTTCGTCCACGCCGACGACGGCCGCCGCGGCGAGGCGGTGTCCTCGCTGGTCTCCGGTGATTGCATCATCTCCGGCTCCTCGATCCACCGCAGCCTGATCTTTACCGGCACGCGCGCGCACAGCTACTCGATGCTGGATCAAGCGGTGATCCTCCCGCACTGCGTGATCGGCCGCGGCGCGCGCCTGTCGAAGGTGGTGGTGGATCGCGGCGTGGAAATTCCCGACGGCCTGGTGGTCGGCGAGGACGCAGAATTGGATGCGCAGCGCTTCCGCCGCACCGACAACGGCGTGGTGCTGGTGACCAAATCTATGATCGACCGGCTAATCGCGTGATGACCAACGCAAATCCTCCCCGGCACGGGGAGGGGGACCATGCATCGCATGGTGGAGGGGGGCTTCCACAAGCGGTACGTCGGAGGCGAGCCCCCTCCACCATTCGCCAGTGGCGAACGGTCCCCCTCCCCTTACCGGGGAGGATTTGATGCGCGTCCTCTCCGTCGCCTCGGAAGCCTACCCCCTCATAAAAACCGGCGGTCTCGCAGACGTCGTCGGCGCGCTCCCGGCCGCGCTCGCGCCGCATAACGTCGCGCTGACCACCTTCCTCCCAGGCTACCCCGCACTCGCAGCCGTCACCAAGCGCGCGAAAGTCGTCCACCGCTACCCTGACCTGCTCGGCACCGAAGCCCGCATCCTGAAAACCAAGATCGGCGACCACCCGCTCCTCGTCCTCGACGCCCCCGCGTTATTCGCCCGAGGCGGCGGCCCCTACGGAGACGCGACCGGCGCAGACTGGTCCGACAACTGGCGCCGCTTCGCCGCGTTCGGCCGCGCCGCCGCCGATCTTGCCTCGGGCGCGGTCCCCGGCTACGCATTCGACATCCTCCACGCGCACGACTGGCAGGCGGCGATGGCCCCCGCCTATCTCCGCTACGCACCCGGCCCCGGCGCCCCCGCCAAAACGGTCGTCACGATCCACAACATCGCGTTCCAGGGGCGCTACGGCCACGACATCTTCGCCGACCTCGCGCTCCCCGACGAAGCCTTCGCGCTCGACGGCGTCGAATATTACGGCGGCGTCGGCTTCCTCAAGGCCGGTCTCGAAGCGGCCGACGCGATCACCACGGTCAGCCCGACCTACGCCGCCGAAATCCGCCGCGGCGAGTTCGGCATGGGCCTCGAAGGCCTGATCAACGACCGCGCCGGCCGCGTCACCGGAATCGTCAACGGCATCGACCCCGCCGTCTGGAACCCAGAAACCGACGCGTCCCTCCCCGCCCGCTACACCGCGCGCACGCTTTCCCGCCGCCGCACCAACAAGCGCGCGATCGAGACCTTGTTCGGGCTCGAAGCCGGCGACGGCCCGATCTTTACCGTCATCAGCCGGCTCACCTGGCAGAAGGGCATGGACGTCCTCGCCGGCGCGCTCGACGAACTTGTCGCGCTCGGCGGCCGTCTCGCGCTGCTCGGCTCCGGCGACACCGCCCTGGAACTCGCTTTCCTCGCCGCCGCAAAACGCCACCCCGGCCGGATCGGCGTCCGCATCGGCTATGACGAGCCCGTCTCGCACCTGCTCCAAGGCGGTGCCGACGCGATCCTGATCCCGTCGCGGTTCGAGCCGTGCGGCCTGACGCAGCTCTACGGCCTCGCTTACGGCTGCATCCCCGTCGTCGCGCGGACCGGCGGGCTCGCCGACACCGTGATCGACGCCAATGAAGCCGCGATCGCCGCGGGGGTCGCCACCGGCGTCCAGCACGACGGCGTCACGCCCGAAGCGCTCAGCCACGCGCTGCGCCGAACGATGGCGCTCTATGCACGCCCCGATCGCTGGTCCATGTTGCAGCGCAACGCGATGCGCGCGGACTTCTCGTGGGACGAGAGCGGCCGCCGCTACGCAGACCTTTACGCAAGCCTGACGGGGACCGCATGATCCGCACCGTATCGACCACGCCTTACACCGATCAGAAGCCCGGCACCTCGGGCCTTCGCAAGAAGGTAAAGGTTTTCCAGCAGCCGAACTACGCCGAGAATTTCGTCCAGAGCGTGTTCGACGTGGTCGCGGACAAGGCCGGCGCGACGCTCGTGATCGGTGGCGACGGCCGCTTCCTCAACCGCGAAGTGATCCAGGTCGCGATCCGCATGGCGGCGGCGAACGGCTTCGGCCGCGTGATCGTCGGGCGCGGCGGCATCCTCTCCACCCCCGCCGCCAGCCACATGATCCGCAAGCGTGGCGCGATCGGCGGCCTCGTCCTCTCGGCCAGCCACAACCCCGGCGGCCCCGACGAGGATTTCGGGATCAAGTACAACATCGCCAACGGCGGCCCCGCCCCTGAGTCCGTCACAGATGCGATCAACGCGCGGACGCTCGAGATCGACCGCTGGCTGACCGTCGACGCCGACGACATCGACCTCGACACCGACGGCGAAGTCACGGTCGGCGATATGCCGGTCGAGGTCGTCGACCCGGTCGAGGATTACGCCGCGCTCATGGAGACGCTGTTCGACTTCGACGCGATCCGCAGCGCCAAGCTGACGATGGCATTCGACGCGATGAGCGCGGTTACCGGGCCTTACGCGACCGAGATCCTCGAACGTCGCCTCGGCTTCGCGCCCGGCACCGTCCGCAACGGCGAGCCCCTTCCCGATTTCGGCGGTCATCACCCCGATCCCAACCTCGTCCACGCGCACGCCTTGTACGAGACGATGATGGCTCCGGATGCGCCCGATTTCGGCGCAGCGTCGGACGGCGACGGCGACCGCAACCTCATCATCGGCAAGCACCGCTTCGTCACCCCCTCGGACAGCCTCGCGATGCTGGCCGCCAACGCGCACCTCTCGCCCGGCTACGCAAGCGGGCTCAAGGGCATCGCGCGCTCGATGCCGACCAGCGCCGCCGCCGACCGCGTTGCTGAGGCCTTGGGCATCCCAGCTTACGAAACCCCGACCGGATGGAAGTTCTTCGGTAATCTGCTCGACGCCGGCATGGCGACGATCTGCGGCGAGGAAAGCGCCGGCACCGGTTCCGATCACGTCCGCGAAAAGGACGGCCTGTGGGCGGTCCTCCTGTGGCTCAACATCCTCGCCGTCCGGGGCGAGAGCGTCGACACGATCGCCCGCGATCACTGGGCGAAGTTCGGTCGCAACTATTACGCGCGCCACGATTACGAAGGCGTCGAGACCCCACGCGCCGACGCGTTGATGGCCACCCTGCGCGCCAGCCTCGCCACCCTCCCCGGCCAGCAATATCGCGACCTCACCGTCGAAACCGCGGACGAGTTCGCCTATACCGACCCGACCGACGGGTCGATCAGCCGCAACCAGGGCGTCCGCATCCTGTTCGAAGGCGGCAGCCGCGTGGTGTTCCGCCTCTCGGGCACCGGCACCACCGGCGCGACGCTCCGCGTGTACCTAGAACGCTACGAGCCCGTCGGCGGCAACCTCGACCGCGACACCGGGGAAATGCTCGCTAGCATCGTCGCCGCCGCGGAGTCGATCGCGGGGATCGCCCAGCACACCGGCCGCACCGCGCCCGACGTAGTCACCTGATCCGCGACGGCCGCTAGCATGACCACCAGACGCCGGCGCAGCGCGCTCTACATGCCCGCCTCGAACGCCCGCGCCATCGCCAAGGCGCGGACGCTCGATTGCGACGTCGTAATTCTCGACCTGGAGGACGCGGTCGCTCCCGACGAAAAGGCCGCAGCCCGTGACCGTGTGGTCGAGGCGGTTCGCGAAGGCGGGTTCGGCGAGCGCGAACTGGTCGTGCGGGTCAACGGCCTAGACACCGTCTGGTATGCGGAAGACATCGCCGCGATCCGCGCGACCGGCATCGCCGCAGTGCTCGTCCCGAAGATCTCTTCGGTCGCCGACCTGATCGCGGTCCGCGCATCGCTAAGGGAAGACGGCCCCCCGATCTGGGCAATGATCGAGACCTGCGGCGCGATCCTCGCCCTCCCCGCCCTCTCCGCCGCTGCTGCCGAAACGCGCCTCGCCGCGCTGATCGCCGGCACCAACGACCTAGCCAAGGAGATGCGCTGCCGGCTCGGCGCCGACCGCATGCCGCTGATCCCTGCTCTCACCGCAACGATCATGGCCGCCCGTGCTGCCGGGATTGTGGCGCTAGACGGCGTCTGCAACGCACTCGACGACCCAACACGGTTTGTGACCGAGTGCGCGCAAGGAGCGACGCTCGGGTTCGACGGCAAGACACTGATCCACCCGTCCCAGATCGATGCGGCCAACGCCGGTTTTGGCCCCAGCGAGGAGGAATTGGCATGGGCGCGCAAGGTCGTGGCAGCGTTCGCGAAACCGGAGAATGCCGATAAGGGTGCTATCCGCCTCGATGGCCAGATGGTGGAACGTTTGCACCTTGCCAAGGCGGAAGCCACGCTCGCACGCTGAAGCGCTAACAAGCACGTACCCAAATACCGTCCGTCATCCTGACGAAAGTCAGGATCCAGAGCCATGACGCGCACCACAAGTAACCCTGGATCCTGACTTTCGTCAGGATGACGGATCGCTTCGATGATGCGTTTCGGCTTTACCCAGCCTTCTTCCGCCGGGTCTCCCAGCCCTTCTTCGCAGCCGCGGACTTCGCCGCCGCGCTACGCCCAGCCGCCTGCTTCCCGCCCTCATGCGAAGACGCGTGCGTATCGGGCTCGCCGCGACCGGAGCCCGACAAATTCCCCCCACCAGAATCCTTGTTCACCGCAGCCCAGGCCCGCGCCTCGGCCTCCTTCTCGGGAACGCCGCGCTCTTCATAGCCGTCCGCGATATGCGCGGCCTTGCGCTTCTGCTTGTCCGTGTACGCGCTCTTGTCGCCCTGTGGCATCGTCGCTCTCCTGGTCAGAGAGCGTCAACGCTCAGGCCGGCACGACGTTCACCGACCGATCCAGTCCGCCACCTGCGTCGCAACCTGGTTCGCCGCCTGGTTAATCCCGGCCGCAGCTGACTGCGCGTCGATCGCCGAGACCGGCACGCGTGCCTCGAAGCGGCGCTTCTCGACCGTCGTCTTGCCAACGCGGGTCAGCGACGCATCGAACGTAACGACCGCTTCGCGGGTCGTCGCGTCGAGACCGAACGACCGCAGTTCGCCACCGAGCAACCCGCCGGGATCGCCGACCGACTGCGCCGTCGACAGCACCACCAGCCCGGTCCGCGCCGCAACGGTATCCGACACCAGCCGCGAGAACAGACGCGCCGGGGGCTCGGCCCACTGCGCGTCGGTCACGTACGCGATCGAGGTCGGCGTCGCCTGCACCGGCACGCGCGCGGTCGCCAGCGACTGCGGTACGGCCGGGACCTGGATCGTGATCGACTTAGCCGTCGCCGAGTCCTGGTTCTGGCCGACCGGCACCGACGATGCGCTCGTCAGCGTCAACAGCGTGGGGGGCGGTTTCGCGCCGAAGCTAATGCACCCGGCGAGTGGCAGCATCGCGATCAGGATGAGCGGTGTCTTCATGGCGTGCCTCACTTACCCTTGTAATCCGGGAGCTTCTGCTGCCCGATCAGCGAACTCGCACCCTGCTGGTCGACCTTCTCGGCGACCGACGACAGCGCCGCGGCGGTCGTACGGAGGTCGCGGACCAGACGGTTGGCCTCGGGGATCGTCGTTTTGGAGAAGGCCTGCAGGCCCGGTCGCGCATCGCCGATCGCCGAATTCAGCGTTTCGGCGCTCTGCTGCGCTGAGACGATCGCCTTGTTCAGGTTCGCCATCGCCGGCTTCACGTCCTCGGACAGCACGCCGTTGGTGGTCTTGGCAAGCACGCCGAACTGCTGCGCGGCATCGCCCGCCTGCTGGATCGCAACCCGCGTCTGCGCGAGCGTCGCGGCGATCTCAGGCCCACGATCGGCGAGTGCATCGGTCAGGCGATTGGTGTTCTCGAGGATACCCGCGATCGATGCCTGGTTACGGTCGGTCAGCAAGCCCGTAAGGCGCTCGGTCAGCGTCGACAGACGCTCGAGCAACTGCGGTGCCGAGTTCAGGATAGCGCCCAGGCCACCGAGCTTGGTCGGGATCACCGGCACGCCGTACGGGCATTCGGTCGGCGTCTTCGTGTCGGGGCAGCCGATCGCCGGCGCACCCTTGCGCGCGCCATCGAGCGAGATCTGGCTGACGCCCGTGAAGCCGACGCCCGAGATCGACGCGGTCGTGCCCTGCAGCACCGGCGTCTCGTCGTTGACGCTGATCCGGACGCGGACGAACTGCGGATCGTTCTTCCACAGCGAGATCGTCTTCACCTGCCCCGACGGAACGCCCGAGAACACCACGGCAGAGCCGCGCGCGAGCCCGTCGACCGACTGGCGGAAGAAGATGTCGTATTCCTTCTCTTCCTTGCCGCCGATCCGCGCGATCCACACGGTGAACAGCGCCAGCAGGGCCAGCAGGATCAGCACGACGGCGCCGACTAGGACGTGGTTCGAACGGGTTTCCATCAGCGCGTCCTTGCTTCTTTCTCGGCGTATGTCGCGTCGGCGTCGTCCGGCGCGGACTGCTTGGACTGGACTTCGGTAGGGTGTTGGGCTGCTTGCTCGTCGGCGCGCTCATGCGCCTCCTGCGTTGCGACCGCGGCACGGCCGCGTGGCCCCTTGAAATATTCCTCGATCCACGGATGATCGAGCGCGATCAGTTCGTCGATCGTGCCGACCGCGATGACCTTCTTGTCGGCCAGCACCGCAACCCGGTCGCAGATCGCATACAACGTATCGAGATCGTGCGTGATCAGGAACACCGTCAGCCCCAGCGTCTTCTGCAACGACTGAGTCAGCCCGTCGAACGCCGCAGCACCGATTGGGTCGAGCCCCGCGGTCGGCTCGTCGAGGAACAGCAACTCGGGATCGAGCGCCAGCGCACGGGCCAAGCCGGCGCGCTTCTTCATGCCACCCGACAATTCGGCGGGAAACTTGTTCGCGGCGTCGGCGGGCAAGCCCGTCATCACCACCTTGTACGACGCGATCTCCGCGAGCAGCGCCGGCGACAGGTCCGGATAGAATTCACGCAACGGCACTTCGACGTTCTCGGCCACCGTCAACGTCGAGAACAGCGCACCGCCCTGGAACAGCACGCCCCAGCGCTTGCGGATCTCGGTCGCCTCGGTTTCCTCGCGGCCGATATTGGGCTCGCCGAACACCGTGATCTCACCCGCGACCGGAGTCTGCAGGCCGATGATCGAGCGCATCAGCACCGACTTGCCGGTACCCGACCCGCCGACCACGCCAAGGATCTCGCCGCGCCGCACGTCGAGGTCGAGCCCCTCGTGCACCACCGAATCGCCGAACGCGTTCTTCAGCCCCTTCACGGAGATGATGAAATCGTCTGTCTTGTTGTCCGTCTTGCGGGGCATCAGTCCCAACCCAACCACGTGAAGAACACCGCGAAGAACGCGTCGAGCACGATTACCAGGAAGATGCCCTGGACGACCGCCGACGTGGTGCGCAGCCCGACCTGCTCGGCGTCCGATTCGACCTGCATCCCCTGGAAGCAGCCCGCGATCGCGATGATCGCGCCGAACACCGGTGCCTTGATCAGCGAGATATACAGATCGGTGATCGGCACGACCTCGCGGATGCGCGCGATGAACGTCACCGGCGGAATCCCGAGCTGGACCCAGCACAGCAGCCCGCCGCCGATGATCGCAATGATCGACGCATAGAAACCGAGCAGCGGCATCATCACGATCGCCGCGAGCACACGGGGCAGCACCAGCGCCTCCATCGGCGACACGCCGATCGTTCGCATCGCGTCGATTTCTTCGGTGAGCTTCATCGTGCCCAACTGCGCCGCGAACGCCGAGCCCGAGCGGCCGGCGACCATGATCGCGGTCATCAGCAGGCCGAGTTCGCGGATCGTCAGGCGGCCGACGAGGTTGATCGTGAACACCTCCGCGCCGAACTGCCGCAACTGGACCGCGCCCTGTTGCGCGATGACCATGCCGATCAGGAAGCTCATCAACCCGACGATGCCGAGCGCGGCGACGCCGACGACCTCGAATCGCTGGACCACGGCGTTGAAGCGGAAGCGGCGCGGGTGGCGGATGACGCTGCCGAACGCGATCGTCGTCGCGCCGAGAAACCCGAGCAGGCCGAGCATCGTCTTGCCCGACAGCACGACCGCGTCGCCGATCTCGCCGACCACGCGGGACAGTGCGCCGACCTTGGCGGGCCTGGCGGCGATCGGCTGGTCGGAGGCGACGACCTGATCGAACAACGCCTGGTCGTTCTCGTCGAGCCCGTCGATCGTCGCATCGTTGCGCGCCGCGAACCGGTGGACGACCCACGCGCCGATCGTATCGATCCGGTCGACGCCGCTGAGGTCGACATGCTTCACCGAAGCCGCGTCGATCGCCTCGAGCCGATCGGGCAGATTGCCGATCTTTGCGAGCGACAGATCGCCGGTAAAGCGAAGCGTGCCGGTATCGGCACCGTCCTGCTGGAAATCGGCCATCGCGCTCATCGGGGGCACCTTTGCGGCAAAGTGACTGGATCGGCAAGATGAATGCGGCGTAAGCGACGACGATGATCGAAAAGCCTTCCGCCTCCCCGTCCGTCCGCCTCGCGATCTACGACATGGACAAGACGATCACGCACGCGCCGACCTGGACGCCGTTCCTGCTCCACACCGCGAAGAAAGGCGGCGCGCCGTGGCGGCTGGCGCTGGTCCCGTTCGCCGGAGTCGCCGCACTCGGCTATGTCGGCAAGCTGATCAGCCGCGGACGGCTCAAATACCTGATGCAGCGGATGATGCTCGGCAAGCGCATGACGCCCGCCGAAGAACGCCGAGCGGCCGAAGCCTTTGCCGACCGCGTGATGCGCGACGGCGTCTTCACCAGCGCCCGCGCGCAGATCGAGGCCGACCGCGCCGCCGGCTACCGACTGGTCATGGCGACCGCGTCGTACCGATTCTACGTCGAGGCGATCGCGCGACGACTGGATTTCGACGCGGTGATCGGCACCGAGAGCCTGCGCGACCGCGACGGCGTGCTACTAGCCGGCATCGAAGGCGAGAATTGCTATGGCCCGGCCAAACTGCGGATGATCCAGGCCTGGATGGACCGCGAAGGCATCGCCCGAGACCACGCCCACATCCGCTTCTATTCCGACCACGTCTCGGACGCCCCGACCTTCGAATGGGCCGACGAACCCTTCGCGGTGAATGCTCATGGGCCTTTGCGGTTGCTGGCGAAGGCGAAGGGCTGGGCAATGCCGGATTGGGAGCGGTAGCTCCAATGGCGACACGAATTCGCGATTAGCAAACTCGGACGGTAACTATCGCCCATTCTTGGCCGTTCAAGTGGTCCACGTGCGAGCCCGAAAGCAGCCATTCGTTCAGGGCGATCTTTCCCATCCCGGCCATTCCCGTTGATGCAAAAATCAAAAGTTTTGCATCAACGGGAATGGGAGCTGCTTCAGAATATTGACGATTGTTGCGGCAAATTGGCCGTCCGGATCAAGATCCGGATCGAAGACCGAAACGGTCATTCCTCGGCATTGAGGGTCTGCAACGAGCGGGCTGATGATAGCGACTAGGTCGTCTGGAGCGATGCCGGGGGAACCAGGGCAATCGACTGCTGGCATGATAGCCTGATCCAGAACATCTACGTCAAGATGTACCCAAAAGCCGTGGTCAGGGGCTCGTTGAAGGGTTTCCTCGATGCGTCTGCTGACGGCGTCCGACCCGATCTTCAGCGCCTCAAACATGTCGATGCGATTGATCTGAGTGTTGTTTACGTCGGGCCATGCGAAGTCGGCATCTCGGTTCTCTCGCTCTCCAAGCTGGACGACCTGCTCATCCGCCACGAGGGGGCTGGAAACGCCCGGCCAGTCCGTTGCCAGCGTCTCACCACGTCCCGTAGCCAAGGCTAGGTCCATACCCGCCACGGCACCAAGGCTCTGTTCGGGATCATAATTACCGGGGTGACGGAAGTCGCTGTGCCCGTCGATATGGATAAGCGAAAGCAGTCCTGCATGACGTGCGCCTGCCAGCGCGCCGAGCAGAATCGAACAGTCTCCCCCAATGACGAGCACAAACTGGTCATCAATATGCGCCTCGCGAACCGCGTCTGCGAGCGCGAGATTGAAAGCGCGTATGGCATGGCCGTTGAGCAGACGCGTTCCCGGTTGAGGCCCGGCAGAATATGTCGGGCGCGGCAATTCCATAAGATGACGAGCGCCGATCGCATCGAGTAGTCCCGCAGCGATCAGCGCGGCGGGAGCGCGCCATGTGCCAGGTTCGTGCCCTGGTCGTAGCGGGCGAAGTCCAAGATTTGAGGGTGCCGCTATGATTTGCATAGGAGGGGGTTACGCGTTCGCGGGTAACCCATCAACGATGGGGCAAGACAGCGACGCTTCGCCTCACCCACTCCATGATGCAAAAAATCACGGATTTTGCATCAGCCCGAAGCTGGCAGGAAACCGAGGGCTCCGGCGAGGCAAATGACTAATGCATCTGTCACCCGTTCGTGGTCGTTTCCCTAAGATGCGGCCCCCAAAGCGGAAGGTCCGCTTTCCTTCCCAACCCAGACATTCCCGAATTCGATTGGTTGTGGGAACGCTCGCGCGAAGATCGACAATCCCGCGATCTGATCGCTACGAAGGGCTATGTCCGTGCCCAGCCACTATAAGAGGCAGCGCCCGTCGTCATATCGATCACAAAGGTGTCACCGCCGATCCGGCTTGCATAAAATCGTCCTTCGATATTGCTGATGGCGGAGAAGGTGTCGGTCGCGGGGCGGGTCGCATCGAACTTCCGGTGCATGTCGTCCGTCGCGCCTGGTTCCGGTGCGATCTGCCAAACGGGCCGGTTGCCGGCGTCGAACAAGAACACCTCTCGCCCCCAGATTTCGCGGTGAATGACATCCCTCGTCGGATACGCTTCGAATAGAACCAGACGCCCCGAGCCGGGCACCGGTAAGATCATGCCGATAGGGTAAGACTGCACAGCCTGATCCGATATTCTTGTTCCACACACCACAATACGAGGCAGCGGTTAATTCCTCAAACTCGATCCTTTTCGGGAAAAGCTGAGCCCCGCAATGTCGGCTAATGCCACCTGCCTTCCCGAAAGCTGCCGTTCCGCTCCCCTTCCCAACCCGGACATTCCCGAAATTCGATCGTTTTTGGGAAGGCCGCGCAAGCAGAAGCCTCAATCGTTGAACTGGCAAAATATTAGGCCGCTATTACGGCTGCCCATTTTTTTATGCGCCTCCAGATCGCTCCCGAACCCGGCGCCCAAAAGGACATCGCGCCAGTCAATTTGGGCGAGAAGCACCGCGTTCTCGAACGCAGTGATGCTCCCATCCGATAGTTTCAAAATCGCGAGCCAAATGCGCTCCATTGCTTCGCCATCGATATCTCGAGAATGGACTTGCTCCGGTCCGCAATCGATCACTAGCGTCGTTTCCACCCGCTCCCACAAGTTCGGTGGAAAGACGGCACGAAGAACGTGATGCGTCCTAAGGGTTATATGAAGCGCATTGTTCGGCACATTTCCGCCCTTCAGGCTCAGCACACTCACTTCTACAAGCACGCATATTCCCGCTCAACCAGCCTTTTGGGGAGAGGGCGGCTGCGTCAGGGACGTCCGATAACGCCGTTTGCCTTCCCAATAGCGGACGGTCCGCTTTCCTCCCAACCCAGACAGTCGATGTCGGCAACCGCCGTCCCATCTGATGCTTTTTTGGGGTCAACCTTTCCAAGTCTTACGTATCGGAGACAGCGACAAGCTAGCGGGCGATAATGCTGCTATCCCGCGTGAAATCGAAACAATCACACGCCGTCCGCCATCACAACAGCACATCGACGCTGTGGATCACCAGTCCGACCAGCCCGCCGACGATCGTGCCGTTCACGCGGATATATTGCAGGTCGCGGCCGACGGCGTTTTCCAGGCGGCGGGTGATCGTGTCGGCGTCCCAGCTGCGGACCGTTTCCGAGACCAGCTTGACGATGCCGTCGCCATAGTCCGCCGCCGCGCCGACCGCTGCGCGCCGCACGAACCGGTTGATCGTCCGCGACATGCGCGGATCGTGCTGCAACGTCTCGCCGAGCTGGCGCAGGATGTCGCCGAGCTTGCCGGCCATCGCCCGCTCGGGGTCGCGCGCGATCGCGAGAAGCGCGCCGCGTGCCTGCTCCCACAGCCCGTCGAGCCAGCGCTGCATTGCCGGATTGTCGAGCAGGTCGTTCTTCATCGTCTCGACGCGCTCGCGCATCCGGCGGTCATATTGCAGGTCCCAGGCGAGCCGATCGAGCCCCTCCTCCGCCTTCAGGCGCAGTGGATGCTCGGGGTCCTCCGCCATCTCCGCGAGCAGCTTGTCGAAGCCGCTGATCAGCTTGTCCGCGACGGTCGTGTCGAGCCCGGTCCAGCGCAGGATCGATCCGGCCTTGTCGTGGACCATGGCGCGGACGAGGTGGTCGTTCGCGGCCAGCGTCTTCGCCGCCCAGCGGATCGCGCTTTCGAGCAGCGGCGCGTGGCGGCGCTCGGCGATCGCGGCCTTGAGCAACTGGCCCAGGATCGGCGACACCTCCGTCGCGCGCAGGCGGGCGCCGATCCCAGCCTTGACCATCCCGCCGAGCCGCGCCGGATCGAGACCCTCGAGCACCTGCGCGACCAGCTTCGATGCGCCTTGGCGAAAGCGGCCCCCCGCCCCCTCGGGCGGATCGGTCAGCCAGCGGGCGATCGCACCCGCCACGTCGAGGCGGCGGGTGCGCCTGGCGATGACGACGGGGATCAGGAAATTCGCGCGGAGGAACTGCGCGAGCGTGTCGCCGATCCGGTCCTTGTTGCGCGGCACTATGGCTGTGTGCGGGATCGGCAGGCCGAGCGGATGGCGGAACAGCGCGGTCACCGCGAACCAGTCCGCGAGGCCGCCGACCATCGCCGCCTCGGCGAACGCGCGGACGAACGCGAAGGCGGGGTGGACGGGGACGAGCGCGCGGCTGACGAAGAACGTCGCGGCCATGAACACGAGCAGGCCGGTCGCGACGATCCGCATGCGGACGAGAGCGGGCGGCGTTGCTTCGCTCGCCGGGCGCGTGCGGGTTGAAACTGTCATGCCCGAAACAATCCCCCAGCGCGGGGATAGTTCACGACCGCCGCCGATACGGGCTTCGACCCGCGTGCGCTCGACCATGATGCTCGGGCGCGGCCCCTTCGCACTGCGCCACATGGAAGCCCCCCGCTGGCGCGAGGCACTATGTCGTCGCTCAACACGAGGGGCGCGATGGCGTCACTCGGCTGGCTGTGTGCCATCGCCGAGCTTGGGGGTTGCCGGTCCGAGCCGAGGACCCGACGGATGCGGTCCGGCGAGCCCGATCACTTCGCTGCCGTCGTCGCCGGGGCGATAGGTGAGCAGGCTGCGGCCGAGGCGTGGGCCGATATACCGCTCGATCCCGACCGCGAGGCTGAACGCCGCGGGGACGATCAACAGCGTCAGGATGGTCGACAGGACGAGCCCGCCGATCACGACGATACCCATCGGCGCGCGCCACGATCCGTCGCCGCCGATCGAGAGCGCGGTCGGGATCATGCCCGCGACCATCGCGACCGTGGTCATCACGATCGGCTGTGCGCGCTTGTGGCCGGCATCGACCATCGCGGTCCATACGTCGACGCCCTTGCCCATCTCTTCCAGCGCGAAGTCGATCAGCAGAATCGAGTTCTTCGCGACGATGCCGAGCAGCATCAGGATACCGATGAACACCGGCATCGATACCGGGTTGCCCGTCGCCCACAGCGCCAGCAGTCCGCCGAGCGGGGCCAGCAACAGCGAGCCCATGTTGACGAACGGCGGCAGCGCGCGGCGGTACAGCAGCACCAGCACCGCGAAGACCAGGAACGTGCCGGCGATCACGGCCAGGATGAAGTTGTTGATCATCTCCGCCTGGAACTTCGACTGGCCTAGCACGAGCTTGTTCACGCCGGTCGGCAGGTTCGCCATCGTCGGCAGCGCGTCGATCTGCTTCTGCGCGACGCCCGAGACGACGCCAGGCGCGAGATCGGCACCGATCGTCAGCTGGCGCTGTTGATTGACGCGGTCGATCTTGGTCGGGCCGGAGCCGAGCGTGATCTCCGCCACGAGGTTGAGCGGCACCGAGCCGCCCGAGGCGGTGGAGACCGGCAGGTTCTGGATCGTCGACAGCTCGCTGCGCGCGCCCTGATCGAGCGCGACGCGGATCGGGATCTGGCGATCGGAGAGCGAGAAACGCGCCGAGTTCTGATCGATATCGCCCAGGGTCGCGATACGGATCGCCGACGATAGCGCCTGAGTCGTCACGCCCAGGTTCGCGGCAAGATCGAAGCGCGGCTTGATGACGATTTCGGGGCGCTGCATGTTGCCGGCGACGCGCGGCGCGACGAGCGTCGGCAGGCGCGACATCTCGGCGACGATCTTCTGTGCGGTCGCATCGAGCAGCTTGGGATCGTCGCCACCGAGCGTGACGCTCATGTCGCGCGTGCTGCCGCCCCAGCCATTCTGCGAGCGGAACGAGACGCGCGCGTCGGGGATCGCTGCGAGCTGGGGTGCGAGATTACGCTCGAACTCCGTGCTCTTCATCTTGCGGTCGTCCTTGAGCGTCGCGGTGACGCGGCCGGCGTTGACCGAGCCGTTGGCGCCGCTGCGCGCATAGACCGACTGGACGTCGGGCTGCGATCCGATCAGCGCCGCGACCTTGGTCACCACCGCTTCGGTCTGCGCGAGCGTCGTGCCCGGCACCATGTCGATCACCGCCATCGAGGTATCGTTGTCCTGCGCGGGCTGGAACGTCATCGGCAGGACCGCGAACATCACGATCGTCAACAGGAAGGCGAACGCACCGAGCCCGAGCACCCAGAAGCGGTGATCGCGGAAACGGCTGGTAAGCCGGTGGATGCCACCGCGCGCCGCCGAGGCCTTGGCCTTGCCGGTCTCGAGCGTCCATTTGAGCGTGGCCATATAGCCATCCATCAGGATGCCCTCGCCGTGCGTGGCGGGGCCGGCGGACTTGAGGAAATACGCAGCCAGCATCGGTGTGACGAGGCGCGCGACCGCGAGGCTCATCAGCACCGAAGCGACCACGGTCAGGCCGAAATTCTTGAAGAACTGGCCGGAGATACCCGGCATCAGGCCGACCGGCAGGAACACCGCGACGATCGCCATCGTCGTCGCCAGCACGGCCAGACCGATCTCGTCGGCGGCGTCGATAGACGCCTGATAGGCGGACTTGCCCATGCGCATGTGGCGGACGATGTTCTCGATCTCGACGATCGCGTCGTCGACCAGCACGCCCGCGACCAGGCTGAGCGCTAGCAACGTCATCTGGTTCAGGTTGAAGCCGAGCAGGTCCATGAACCAGAAGGCCGGGATCGCCGACAGCGGGATCGCCAGCGACGAGATCACCGTCGCGCGCCAGTCGCGGAGGAACAGGAACACCACGATCACCGCGAGCACAGCGCCCTCGATCATCGCGTGAATCGCGCTCTCATACTGCATCTCGGTGTATTTGACGCTGTTCGAGCGCAGCACGAAATGCACGTTCGGGTTGCGCTTCTCCATCGCCGCGAGCTTTTTCACCGCCTCGTTGAAAACGGTGACGTCGGACGAACCCTTGGAGCGCTGGAAATCGAAGCTGATCGTCTGGCGGCCATCGATCGCCGCGCGGCTGCGCTGTTCGGCGTAGAGATCGCGGACCTGCGCGATGTCGGCGAGGCGCACGGTGCGGCCGTTGCCGACGTTGATCTGCGTCTGCGCAAGCGCGGCCGCATCCTTGGCGTTACCAAGCACGCGGACCGACTGTTCGGACCCGGCGATCTCGGCGCGGCCGCCCGCCGCGTTGAGGTTGACCTGGCGGAGCTGGGCGTTGACCTGGCTCGCGGTGAGCCCCTGGCTTTGCAGTTTCAGGGGATCGAGGATGACCCGGATTTCGCGACTGACGCCGCCGTTGCGGTTGACCGCGGCCATGCCGGGCACCGACAACAGTTCCTTCGCGACATTGTTGTCGATGTACCAGCTGAGCTGCTCGATCGTCATGTCCTTGGCGATCACCGAGTAGCTCGCGAGATCGTTGTCGGTGGTGTTCGCGCGGAACACCTGCGGCTCGAGGATGCCCTCGGGCAGGTCGCTGCGGATCTGTGCGATCGCGTCGCGGACGTCGGTGACGGCGCGGTCGATCGGCGTGCCGATGCTGAGCTGGACGACGGTCTGCGACTGGCCCTCGGTGACCGTCGAGTTGATCTCGTCGATGCCCTGGATCGATCGCACCGCGGCCTCGACGCGCTGCGTGACCTGCGTCTCGAGTTCGGTCGGCGCAGCACCCGGCTGGTTGATGACGACGATCGCGATCGGGAAATCGATATCCGGATCGTTGTTCACGTCCATCCGCATGAAGCTGACGATGCCCGCCAGCGTCAGGGCGATGAACAGCACGATCGGCGGCACCGGGTTGCGGATCGCCCAGGCCGAGATATTGCGAAAGTTCATGAGCTCAGCTCGCTTTCTTCGTGACCGGCTTCACCTTCTGGCCCGGCGCCAGGAACCCACCCGCGGACAGCACAACGCGTTCGGACCCGTCGAGCCCGCTCAAGATCGTCACGCCGGCATCGGAGACCTGGCCGATCTTGATGTCGCGCCGGACGACCTTATCGTCCGCGCCGACGACATACACGAAATTACCCTTCTCGTCGCTTTGCAGCGCGGAGTCCGGCAGCAACGGCGCCTGGGTAGCGCCGCCGAGGATCGTCGCGGCGGCGAACCCGCCCGGCCGCAGCGCGGGGTCGTAGGCGACCGCGATCCGCGCGATGCCCTGCCGGCTCTGCGGGTCGATCACCGGCGAAACCTGCCACACTTGACCGGGGAAGCCCTGAGTCGTCCCGACGGGAACGACCGTCGCACGCGCACCGGCATGAAGCCCGGCAAGATCGGCTTCGCTCAACTGCGCGCGCATCTCCATCTGGCCTGCCGCCGCCATGCGGAACAGCACGCCGGTGCCAGCGCCCACGACCTGACCCGATTCGACGCCGCGCGTCAGCACCAGCCCAGCGGCCGGCGCACGGATATCGAGCCGACCGTTGCGCGCGCGCGCCTCGCCGAGCGTCGCCTGCGCCACTTTCACGCGCGCGGCGGCGGCGTCACGGGTCGCAGCCTTGCGCTGGAGATCGGCCTTCGAGATGAAACCGCGATCGACGAGCTGCTGGGCGCGATCGAGTTCCGCCTGCGCGATCGTCTCGTCGGAGCGTGCGACGCTGACCGAGGCGGCGAGCGACGCGGCGGTCTCGGTCTGGACCGAGCGATCGACCGTCGCCAGCACCTGACCCGCCGCGACCCACTGACCCGGCTCGACCAGCACGCGCGTGATCATCCCGCCCTCGCCTGCGACGCCGACCGGCATTTCGCGACGAGCGGCAATCGTGCCGGTAGCGGAGATGGTGCGATCAATCGTCTTGCGGCCCGGCACCACGACCGAGACGGTCGGGACCTGCTCGACCGCGGGACCAGCGGCGGCTTCCTTCTTGCCTGGCTTGAAGGCGAAGATGGCAGCGACGATCGCCAGCACGAGGACGACCGCGATGATGATGTTGCGACGGCGATGCGAGGGCGCGGTATAATCGGGCAGCACTACCTGTTCGTCGCTGTCGCCCATTTGCCCGACAGTCTTCGTCTCGTAGTTCATGCGCGTCACAATCCCAATTTCGACCGGTCTTGTCTCGACCCGCACCGTCGCCTGCGAGCTGTGTTATCTGAATAAGTCACCGCGCTCAAGCCCTTTGGCTCGTGCGGAGCGCAGACATGCTTCGATTCCGATCTATCCGCAATGCCGTTCAGCTTGCGTTGAACTGTGTAGGACGACAGGCAGGCCGTGTCCCACCGGAGAGAAACAATGAAGACAGCATCGTTCCTGAGCGCCCTCGCCACCGTCGCGATTGGCCTGCCCGCCGTCGCTGCCCATGCGCAGGCCGCGCCGACGACCGTCGAGCCGATGGTCCCCGCCGCCGGGACCGTTCTGGACGTGACCGCCGAGGGGCGCACCACGCGCGTTCCCGATCTCGCAACGATTCGCGCAGGCGTCGTCTCGCAGTCGCCGACGGCGGCGGCGGCGCTCACCGACAATGCGCAGCGGATGGCGAAGGTGCTCGCGGCGTTGAAGCGTGCGGGCGTCGCGCCGCGCGATATCGCAACCTCGTCGGTCCAGCTCGCGCCGCAATATCGCTATGCCGACAACCAGCCGCCGGTCATCACCGGGTATCAGGCGACCAACACCGTCTCGATCCGCTTCCGCGACGTCGCCAAGTCCGGCACGATCCTGGATGCGCTGGTGGCGCAGGGTGCGAACCAGATCGACGGTCCGAACCTGTCGATCGACAAGCCCGAGGCGGCGCTCGACGAAGCCCGGACCGATGCGATCGCGCAGGCCAAGCGCCGCGCTGATCTCTACGCCAAGGCGGCGGGGCTGCGGGTGTCGCGGATCGTCTCGATCGCCGAATCGGGTCAGGATGCGGGCGGCCCGGCACAACCGATGTTCATGATGGCCCGCGCGTCGATGGCCAAGGACAGCACGCAGATCGCGCCCGGCGAGAAAGACGTGACGGTCACGCTCTCGGTGCGGTTCCTGCTGAACTGACGCTCTCTACGATCCTTCCCTGCATCTTCGATCCTCCCCCGCAAGGGGGAGGTGGCGCCGAAGGTGACGGAGGGGGAGGACACGGAACGTAGGCTTCCCTTAACGCCCCCTCCGACTGGCAAGTGCCAGCCACCTCCCCCTGGCGGGGGAGGATCGAGAGGGCCACTCACATCCAGCGAACATCTCCACGCACGAAAAAGGGCCGCCGGTTGCCCGGACGGCCCTGGTCTTCGCGTGACGATGCGAACTTTTTAGCGGACGCTACCGCGACGCACGAGGTTCACGATCGCGAGCAGGACGATCGCACCCAGCAGCGACACGATGAACGAGGTCAGCGTCAGCGGCGCGTTGTTGATCGAGCCACCCGACAGGATCAGCCCGCCGATGAAGGCGCCGACGATGCCGACGATGATGTTGAGGAAGATACCCTGCTGTGCGTCGGTGCGCATGATCATGCTGGCAATCCAGCCGATGACGCCGCCGATGATCAGCCAAAGAATGAGACCCATGATATTTTCCCTCCGTTGAACCCGTATCCGGGCGATGGCGGAAAGACGTGCGAGCGGCATTTTTTGTTCCGCCCGCGTTTTGAGTTTTGCGGCTCAATACTTTTGTTGGCGCTCGTACAACGACTTATAGTGCTGAATTCGCGTGACCCGCAGTCCGGGCATTCCCGAGCGATCGATCGCACGCTGCCAGCTGGCGAATTCCTCGACCGTCAGATTGTACCGCGTGCAGACGTCATCGACGCTCAGCAGGCCGCCGTTGACCGCCGCAACCACCTCCGCCTTGCGGCGAACCACCCAGCGCGTGGTGCTGGGGGGTGGCAGCGTGTCCATCGTCAGCTGCTCGCCCAACGGCCCGATCACCTTGCCGGGACGGATTTTCTGGTTCTCGATCATTTGAAACCTCTGGTCGGGGCGGGGGGCCCCCTCTCGATACGCACACACGACACATAGTCGCAGGAATTGAAGATCGGCTGAAACGCCGCGGTAAACAGCATCTTCATTCGTCCTTCCACCGGGTTAAGGCCGCTGCCATCGGGCCATTGAACGCACCATGAAGCGGCGCGAACAGCTTTGGATCGATCGCGGCACGAGCAAAGCCGGCCTGTACCGCCGCAGTCGGGCTCGCCGCCTGCCGGGCGGCGATACCGACGATCAGGACGGCCAGGTCACCCGGAAGAACGGTGACCTCTGCGTCGCGATCGAAACGGGGAAAACTCAGGTCCAACGGGATACTCGCGCTTACTCTCGGGATGTCAGGTATAGCGCAAGGGGGTGAAGGGACCGTAAAACTCCGCGAAAGACTTCGTGAACCTGTCGCTTTATTCCAATCACCCGTCGTATTTTCCGCTCCGTTCGTCTTGATCGACGTTAATCGGTGCATCTTTTTGCAACCGCACGCCGTCGCGCCTATGTGGCGACGATGGAACAATGTGATTTTCAGCTCGGCCCCGACATGGCCGGAAAGCGCATCGTCGTGGCGATGTCGGGTGGCGTCGACAGCTCGGTCGTCGCCGCGCTCGCGCACGCCACCGGCGCCGAGACGATCGGCGTGACGCTCCAGCTCTACGATCACGGCGAGGCGGTCGGCCGTGCCGGATCGTGCTGCGCGGGCCGCGATATCCGCGATGCGCGCGCGGTGTGCGACCGGCTGGGGATCGCGCATTACGTGTTCGACCACGAGACCAGCTTTCGCGAGCAGGTCGTCGACAAGTTCGCCGACGAATATCTGGCGGGACGCACGCCGATCCCGTGCGTCCAGTGCAACATGGGGCCGAAGTTCACCGACCTGCTGAAGCTCGCGCGCGATCTCGGCGCGGACTGCCTGGCCACGGGACATTATGTTCGGCGAGTCGAGGGGGTTGATGGCGCTGAACTGCACCGCGGTGCCGATCCGGCGCGCGACCAGAGCTATTTCCTGTTCGCGACCACGCAGACGCAGCTCGATTATCTGCGCTTCCCATTGGGGGGCCTGCCCAAGGCGCGGGTGCGGGAGATCGCGGCGGAGTTGGGGCTGGGAGTCGCGGCCAAGCCGGACAGCCAGGATATCTGCTTCGTGCCCGATGGCGATTACGCCGGGCTCGTGAAGAAGCTACGGCCCGAGGCGGCGGAGACGGCGGGCGACATCGTCGACCTCGGCGGCGCGAAGCTCGGCGAGCATCGCGGGCTGATCCACTTCACCGTCGGCCAGCGTCGCGGGTTGGAAATCGGTGGCAGCCCCGAGCCGCTGTACGTCGTCCGCGTCGAGCCCGAGACGAAGCGAGTCGTCGTCGGACCGCGGCGCGCGCTCGCGGTCGAGGCGGCGCGGATGACCGACATCAACTGGTTGGGCGGCGACTTCACCGGACCGCTGACCGCCAAGGTGCGGTCGATGGCGAAACCCGTCCCTGCCCGCCTGGTCGGCGACCGCGTGGTGTTCGATGCGCCCGAATACGGCGTCGCGCCGGGTCAGGCCGCGGTGCTGTATGCAGGCGAGCGCGTGCTCGGCGGCGGCTGGATCGCGGAAACCGAAGCGGCACTCGTCGCCGCCTGACGCGTTCAGGGCGGATGGATATCGAAGATCTACGCCGCCAGATGGAAGCCGCCGCCGCGGCGATGGATTTCGAGACCGCGGGCCGGCTTCGCGATCAGATCAGCGTGTTGCGCGGCGGTGGTGAGGTGGCGGACACCGCGGGACTGACTCGCCAGCAGCCCGGCGCAATGGGTCTCGGCACCAGCCAACAACGCATGACCCCGCCGCCAGGTTGGGTGAAACCTAAGAAGCCCGATCCGATGACCAAGGGGCGGAAGCGGTAGACGGTGACGCTGCGACCGGGTGCCCCCGCCCGATCGTCATCCCAGCGAAAGCTGGGATATCAGCCTGTGACTCCCGTCATCTGGCCCAGTATGAGACCCCAGCTTTCGCTGGGGTGACGGTTTTGGTCTGGGGTCGCACTTCCGTCGCCCCCTGCTCAAGGCAGCAGGAACGTACCTTCGATCGTCGTCACGCATGATCCGCCCAGCACCACCCGGTCTCCCTCAAGGCGACACGTCAGCTTGCCGCCGCGCGCACTGGCCTGATACGCGGTGAAGCTGTTCCCCAAAGTTGGCGCCCAATACGGCACCATCACCGCATGCGCCGAGCCCGTCACCGGATCCTCGTCGATCGCATAATACGGCGTGAAGACGCGGCTCACGATGTCGGTCGCCTCGCCCCGCGCGGCGACGATCGCGACGATCGGGAATGCCGATAGCGCAGCGAAATCCGGCTTGAGATTGCGCACGACGGCCTCGTCCTCGACGATCACGAGCGCATAGCCCTTCTCGTGCCACAACGTCTCAACGGGCTTGGCGACGTTCAGCGCCGCTACGATCTCCGGGATCGCCTTCGGGCTCGGTCCCCAGGCCGGCAGCTCCAGCGTGTAGCCGCTGTCCGCCCGCGCGACCTCGAGCATCCCCGCCTGCCGCGTCCGGAACCGCACCCGGTCGAGCGCGGTGTCCGACGACAGCACGAAATGCCCGCTCGCCAGCGTAGCATGGCCGCACAAAGCGACCTCCGCCCCCGGCGTGAACCAGCGCAGGTCGAAATCCACGTCTTCGTCATCCGACGCGACGATGAACGCGGTCTCGCTCAGGTTGTTCTCCTGCGCGATGTCCAGCAGCACGGCGTCGTCGAGCCACGCCGACAGCGGCATCACCGCCGCCTGGTTGCCGCCGAACGGCGTGTCGGAGAACGCATCGATCTGCGCGAACGGTATTCTCATGCCTGGAGCCTCACCCTTACGCTTAAACCCGCTTGCCGAACCAATGCGGCGTCACGTCCGCCTCGACCAGCGGATTGTCGGTGTCGACATGCCCCTCCGGATCGAGATGGATCAGTACCTCGACCTTCGGGAATGCGGTGCGCAGGTTGCGCTCGACCGCCTCGACGATGTCGTGCGCGTTCGCCACGGTCAGGTCGCGCGCGACCTCCATGTGGAACTGCGCGAAATCGTGGCTGCCCGATCGACGCGTGCGGAAATCGTGGATGCCGCGGATGCCGGGCTGGCGCGCGGCGACGTCGAGGAATTGCGCGCGGAAATCTTCGGGCCATTCCTTGTCCATCAGCTGGTCGATCGCGTTCGACGATGCCTGGAACGCGCCCCAGGCGAGCCACAGCGCGATGACGATGCCGAAGATCGGATCCGCGCCGCTCCACCCGACATATTGATCGAGCACCAGCGCGACGATCACCGAGCCGTTGAGCAGCACGTCTGACTGGTAATGGACGTTGTCCGCGAGGATCGCGACCGAGCCGGTCTGGCGGATGATGCGACGCTGATAGGATAGCAGGACCACCGTCGCGGCGATCGCGATCACCGACACGCCGATGCCGAAATCGGCCCCGGTGGTCGGCTGCGGATCGCCGAACGCGAGGATCGCGCGCCACGCGATACCGACCGCCGACGCGGTGATCAGCATGACCTGGAACAGCGCCGCGAGCGCCTCCGCCTTGCCATGGCCGAAGCGGTGATCGTGATCCGCCGGCGTCGCCGCCAGCCGCACGCCGTACAGCGTGACCAGCGACGCGAGCAGGTCGAGCGCGGTATCGGCGAGCGAGCCGAGCATCGCCACCGAGCCCGTCGACCACGCCGCAAAGCCCTTCAGCAGCAGCAGGAAACACGCCATCGCGACGCTGGCGAGCGCCGCGCGGGTTGCGAGGGGTATGACCCTGCGACGTTCGTCCTGCGTCATGGGAACAGCAGCCCTTCGCTCCAGTCGCCGCCTTCGCGCGTGAACAGCCGGCGTTCGTGAAGGCGATGCGCGCGGTCCTGCCACAGTTCGATGCGGTCGGGCGCGATCCGGTAGCCACCCCAATGCGGCGGGCGGGGCACGTCGCCACCCTCGAACCGCGCCTGCATTTCGGCGAAACGATGTTCGAACGTCTCGCGCGAATCCAGCGGGCGCGACTGGTCCGACGCCCAGGCGCCAAGCTGTGAATCACGACCGCGCGATGCGAAATAGGCGTCCGATTCGGCGTCGCTGACCAGGCTCACGCTACCCTCGATCCGGACCTGGCGGCGCAGCGACTTCCAGTGGAAGAGCAGCGCGGCATAGGTGTTCACCGCGAGGTCGCCTGCCTTGCGGCTTTCGCGGTTGGTGTAGATCACGAAACCATCCGGGCCGTGACCCTTGAGCAGCACCATGCGCACCGAAGGCCGGCCCTCCGCATTTGCGGTGGCGAGTGCTACCGCGTTGGAGTCGTTGATTTCTGTTTTGCGCGCCTCGGCGTACCAGGCGTCGAACAGCGCGATCGGATCTTCGGACATGGCTGCGCCATAGCGAAACTTCGGCCCGAGCGAAACCGCATCAGGGAACGACTCTGCCCTGCCGACGATTGATGGATAATCGAATCGTTTCCGCAACGAAGGAACATCCAGGGTGGCAGCGCGCGCATATTGGCAGGGGCAGATCCGTCTCGCCCTCGTCTCGATCCCGGTCGAGATCTATTCCGCGACCAAGTCCGGCGCGGCGGTGTCGTTCAAGCAGATCCATGAGCCATCGGGCCAGCCGATCCATTACGACAAGGTCGTCACCGGCGTGGGGCCGGTCGACGCCGACGAGATCATGAAGGGATATGAGGTCTCGAAGGGCGAATACGTCTTGCTCGAACAGGACGAGATCGACGCGGTGAAGCTCGAGTCGAAGAAGACGCTGGAGCTGACGCAGTTCGTCGACGCGAGCGAGATCGACGTGCTCTATTACGAGAAGCCGTATTTCGTGGTGCCGGCGGACGACCTTGCGGAGGAAGCGTTCATCGTTTTGCGCGAGGCGTTGAAACGGACGAAGAAGGTCGGGCTCGGCCAGCTTGCGATGCGCGGGCGCGAATACGTCGTCAGCCTGAAGCCGTGTGGGCGCGGCATGGTGCTGGAGACGCTCCGCTACGCCGACGAGGTGCACAAGGCGCAGGGCTATTTCCGCGAGATCCCGGACGACAAGCCGTCCGAGGAACTGCTCGAACTCGCCGAGGCGCTGATCGAGAAGCGCAGCGCGGACTTCCACCCGCAAGAGTTCCACGATCGCTATGTCGATGCGCTGAAAGATTTGATCGAACGCAAGCGCAAGGCGAACGGGAAGAAGATCATCGAGGACAAGGATACGGGGGCGAAGACGGGGTCGAACGTGGTCGATCTGATGGCGGCGTTGAAGAAGTCGATGGAGAAGAGCGGGGGTGCGGAGAAGGCGCCGGCGAAGAAGGCCCCTGCCAAGCGGGCGCCGGCAAAAACCGCTGCCAAAACGCCAGCGAAGAAACGTGCGTAACGCTTCTCCTTGTTTCCCCGCGAAGGCGGGGACCCAGACTGGGCTCCCGCCTTCGCGGGAGAACAAACTTGTTGAGGTTGCCACCCCCTGCCCCGTCATCCCAGCGAAAGCTGGGATCTCCCTATCGCAGACCGTGCCCCTGCCGCGCGAGGTCCCGGCTTTCGCCGGGATGACGAAGACGGGACGCTATTGATGGTCACGCCCCCGGATCCCCTAGCCCTCTACAATTCCAAGCGGAACTTCACCAAAACCGCCGAGCCCGCGGGCACGCTGGCCCCCGGCAACGGCAATTCGTTCATGGTGCAGAAGCACGACGCCACCCGCCTCCACTGGGATTTCCGCCTCGAAATCGACGGCGTCCTGAAAAGCTGGGCGGTCACCCGCGGCCCCAGCCTCGACCCCAACGAAAAGCGCCTCGCCGTCCGCACCGAGGATCACCCGCTCAGCTACGCCACCTTCGAAGGCACGATCCCCGCCGGCGAATATGGCGGCGGCACGGTGATGCTGTGGGACCGCGGCACATGGTCGCCGATCAAGGGCAAGTCGGCCAAGGACCTCGACAAGGGCCACCTCCACTTCGTCCTCGATGGCGAACGGATGAAAGGCGAATGGCTTCTGATCCGCCTGAAGCCCCGCGCGAAGGAGAAGCGCGAGAACTGGCTCCTCCGCAAGATCGACGATGCCGCGGCGGGGGGCACCGACACGCTGGTGGAAGAAGCGTTGACGAGTGTCTCTACCGGCCGCACGATGATCGAAATCGAGGAGGATAAAAAGCCGGCACGCTCCCCCCGCCCGTCATCCCAGCGAAAGCTGGGATCTCAAGCGGTGAAAACGGAACAGGAGCCGCGGGAGACCCCAGCTTTCGCTGGGGCGACGAAGGGGGCGGGGCGAGCGGGAAGCGCGCTGCCCGAGTTTCAGGACCTGCAACTCTGCACCCTCGTCGACGCTGTCCCCACCGGCTCCGCCTGGCTCCACGAGGTAAAATACGACGGCTACCGCGCACTGATCTCCGTCGCTAACGGCAAGGCGAAAGTCTTCACTCGCACCGGCCTCGACTGGACCGACAAGTTCGCCGCGATCGCCGACGCCGCCGCCAAACTCCCGGTAAAATCCGCGCTGATCGACGGCGAGATCGTCGCGTTCAAGGACGGCCACCCCGACTTCTCGACGTTGAAGGACGCGATCTCCGCAGGCGGCGACATGACGCTTTTCGCGTTCGACCTGCTCGCACTCGACGGCAAGGACCTGACCGGCCTCTCCAACCTCGACCGCAAGGCGCGTCTCCAACCCCTGATTCCCGAGGACGAAGACCGCCTCCGCTACTCCGATCACGTCATCGGCGCGGGCGAGCAACTGTTCGAGACGATGTGCCGCGAAGGCCTCGAAGGCATCGTGTCGAAACGCGCCGACGCGCCCTATGCCGGCAAGCGGACCAAGGCGTGGCTCAAGGTCAAATGCACACACCGCCAGGAATTCGTGATCGTCGGCTGGCTGCCGTCCGACAAGAAGCGTGGGTTCAAATCGCTGCTGCTCGGCGTGCGCGAGGGTAAAGGCTATCGGTACGCGGGGAAGGTCGGCACCGGGTTCGACCAGGCGTTGATGGACGAGATCCGCGACAAGCTCGACGCGCTCGACCGCAAGACCCCGACCGTCGAGGCGCCTAAGGCGGCGGTCCGCGGCGCGAAATGGGTCACGCCGAAACTCGTCGCGGAGGTCGCCTTTGCCGAGGTAACGCCCGACGGCGTGCTACGCCATTCGAGCTTCATCGGCCTGCGCGAGGACAAGGCGGCGAAGGACGTCGTCGCCGAAACCCCTGCCCCGCTGCCGGACGTTGACCAAAACGCCGCGCCTCAGACCAGTATAAAGGTCAGCAGCCGGGACCGCGTGATCTTCGACAAGTCGGACGTCACGAAGGGCGATCTCGCGGACTATTACGTCGCGGTCTCGGGGATCATGCTGCCGGTCGCGGGAAACCGCCCGATCAGCCTCGTCCGCTGCCCGCAAGGTCGATCACGTGCGTGCTTCTTCCAGAAACACGATGCCGGAAGCTTCGGCGACGCTGTCCACAAGGTACCGATCCGCGAGAAGGACGGCTCGACCGAAGACTATCTGTACGTCGACGACGCCGACGGGCTGGTCGCCTGCGTGCAGATGGGCACGATCGAGTTCCACGGCTGGGGCTCGTCGAACGCGACCTTGGATAAGCCGGACCGATTGATATTCGATCTCGATCCCGACGAGGGGCTCGACTTCGGCGACACCAAGAAGGCAGCCGAGCATTTGAAGAACCAGCTCGCCGAACTCGGGCTGGTCAGCTTCCCGATGCTCTCGGGCGGCAAGGGCGTGCACGTGGTCGTGCCGCTGACGCCGGACGCGGAATGGCCGGCGGTGAAGGACTTCGCCGATCGCTTCGCGCGGGCGATGGCGGGGGCGGATCCTGAGCGCTTCGTTGCGACGATGGCGAAGGCGAAACGCAAGGGGCGGATCTTTATCGACTGGCTGCGCAACCAGCGCGGCGCGACGGCGGTGATGCCGTATTCGGCTCGGGCGAGAGCGGGGGCGCCGGTGGCGGCACCGGTGTCTTGGACCGAGTTGCGGGATACCGAAACGGCGGCGAGATGGGGTGTGCGGGATGGCGCGGAGTTGATCGAGCGGGCAGGGTCGCGGGCGCTGGCGGGCTGGGGTGTGGCGGATCAGGTGCTGCCGGATTTGTGAGCGGCTCCCTCCACCAGCACCACCCCGGCGGAGGCCGGGGCCCAGTTGGTGAACGCTGCCTTCGGAGGGCAGCGCTCCGTTACGACCACCTTTCCAACTGGGCCCCGGCCTTCGCCGGGGTGGCGGCATTGGTGGGCGCCATACCTTACTGCTGTTCCCCCGCGAACGCGGGGGGCCAGGGTAACTGCACGCAGCGCTTGGGATTCCTGGCCCCCCGCGTTCGCGAGGGAACAGGAGTAACGCGCGGCCTTGGCGACAATTTATGTTGCACCGCCGCGTCTAAAGGTGAAACACCGCCGCCTGTATTCGGGGGCTTGAGGCATTGAACACGGCGGACACGGCGACGCACACCGCGCCCCTTTTCGACGCGATGATCCATGCCGAGCGCTGGATCGCCGACTATTGCGCGCGCACCACCGGCGCCGACGTGCTGTGCCCCGCTGAAGACGGTAGCGCCGCCCCCGCCTGGGCGGCGATGTTCGCCGAGCTGGCCACGGTCGCCTCGGACGACCTCGGCCACATCCGCGAACGCGTCCAGCGGCATGCGGTCGATATCGGCACCGGCTTCAGGATCGCCGACGAACCCGACGAGCGACCCTGGCCCGTCTCGCCCGTCCCGCTGCTGATCGAGGCCGGCGAATGGGCGGGGATCGAGCGTGGCGTCATCCAGCGCGCGACGCTGATGGAGACGGTAATCGCCGACCTCTACGGCGCGGGAAAGCTCGTCGCCGACGGCCACATCCCCGCCGCGCTGGTCACCGGCAGTCCGTTCTTCCTGCGACCGATGGTCGGGCTCGACCCGCCCGGCGGCCGCCATCTCGATTTCATCGCGATCGACCTCGGCCGCGGACCGACCGGCGAGTGGCGCGTACTCGCGGATCACCTCCGCGCACCCGCTGGCGCCGGCTACGCGCTGGAGAATCGGATCGCCGTCAGCCGGACGCTCGGCGGGTTGCAGGATCGGCTCAACGTCCAGCGTCACGCGCCGTTCTTCGCCGCCTTCCGCGCCGGGATCGCGGCGATGTGCAAGCGGACAGACCCGCGGATCGGGCTGCTCACCCCCGGCCGGTTCAACCCGAGTTATCCCGAACAGGCGCATCTCGCGCGCTATCTCGGGCTGCTGCTGGTCGAGGGCGCCGATCTCGCCGCGCTCGAGGACAAGGTCTATGTCCGCACCATTGGCGGCCTCAAGCGGATCGACGCTCTGTGGCGGCGGCTCGACCCGCGGCTGCTCGATCCGCTGGCGTTCGACACGCATTCGCAGATCGGCGTGCCGGGGCTGATCGACGCGTACGCCGCCGGCAACGTCGTGCTGTCGAACGCGCCGGGCTCCGCCGTGCTGGAGGCACCGGCGTTCTCGGCGTTCCTGCCGCAGCTTGCGAAATCGCTGCTCGGGGAAGACCTGCTGCTCCCCAACATCGCGACGTGGTGGTGTGGGCAGGACGGCGCGCGGGCGCAGGTCGAGGCGAATTTCGATCGCCTGCTGATCGGTCCGGCGTTCCATGCGCGGCCTCTCGGCATGACCGGTGCACCGACCGCAGGCGCCGACATCACCGGCGAAGACCGGACGCGCCTGCTCGCCGACATGGCGAACAGGCCGCAGGATTATGTCGGGCAGGAACTGGTCCAGCTCTCGACGATGCCGGTCGTGGTCGGCGATGCGCTGGTCCCCCGCCCCTTCACCCTGCGTGTCTTCGCGGCGCGTAACGGCGATGGCGAATGGACCGTCCTCCCCGGCGGGTTCGCGCGGATCGGCGAGCATCCCGACGCGCGGGCGGCGGTGATGGGCGAAGGCATCTGGTCCGCCGACGTCTGCATCTATGGTGCCGAGCCGGTTGCGCCGGTATCGCTGCTGACCGCCGCGGACTCGCTCCAGGTGCGGCGCAATCCGGGGACGTTGCCGAGCCGGGTGGCGGACAATTTCTACTGGCTCGGGCGGTATCTGGAGCGCGGCGAGGCTCTGCTCGGCGCGATCCGCGTGATGCTCGGCAATTCGATCGACGTCGACGGCGGTGCGGTGCTGTCGCCGACCACGGTCGGCAAGCTGGTCGGGCTGATCGTCGGGGCGGGCAGCGCGCCGCACCCGCCGAGCTTACGCCGCGCGGACCTGACCGCGCTCGCCCGCACCGCAATGGAGGACGAGCGCTGGCAGTCGATCCTGACGCTCAACCGCCACGCGCGCGAGATCGGCGAAGGATCGCGCGATCGGTTGTCGGCGGACATGGTGCGGCTGCTCGAGGCGCCCTTCCCGACGCATCGCGGGATGCTGGAGCGGGCCGGGTCGCTGCAACGGCGCTACGCTGCGATCGCGGGGCTGTCCGCCGAGCATATGGGGCGGACGGCGGCGTGGCGCTTTCACGATCTCGGGCGGCGGATCGAGCGGGCGATGGCGATGGCGCGCGCGATCCGGCTGTTCGGGATGCCGGGGGCGTCACCGGACGATCTGTCGGTGCTGCTCGATCTGGCCGACAGCCAGATCAGTTATCGGCAGCGCTATCCGACCGGCATCGCGCGGGTGCCGGTGATGGATCTGGTGGCGCTTGATCCGGGCAATCCTCGGTCGTTGGCGTTTTCAGCGGAGCGGATTGCGGCGCGGCTGGCGGAGTTGCCGGTGCTGAGCGACGACGAGATGGCGGAGCCGCAACAGGCTCAAGCGACCAGGTTGCAGGCGATCGTGGTGACCGCGACGGCCGCGGAACTGGATGCGGAGACGCTGGGGGATATCGAGCGACGGCTCGGCGCGGTGTCGGATGCGCTGGCGCGGCGGTATTTCCTGCAGGGGGCCGAGCCGTTGCGGACTAGCGGGCTGACGTTGGCGTGAGGGGCGGTGTGAGCGTGCGCAACCTACTCCCTCTCCCCAGAGGGGAGAGGGTCGGGGTGAGGGGCAGCCAAGCAGTGCTGAGCCTGGAACAGCCCCTCACCCCAGCCCTCTCCCCGGAGGGGAGAGGGAGCAAGAAGAGGGCGTCCCTCTCAGCTACGGGCATCGGTTTGCGGTCATGATCTACGACATTCGCCACGTCACGACGTTCGATTACGGCGCGAGCGTGAAATTCGCGCGCTGCAATCTGCGGTTGAAGCCGATCGACTGGCCGGGGCAGCATCTGGATAGCTATGCGCTGTCGGTGCATCCGGCCGGGCGTACCAGCGGGGCGCGGGCAGAGGCGGGGCTGGCCAACGTGACGCGATTGGTCGTCGACAGCCCGGTTCGCCACCTGACGATCGAGAGCCGGTCGCGGATGACGGTCGACCGGCTCGTGCCCGTCCCCGACGCGAGCGATCCGACGCTGGGCGAGATCGCGGCGATGGCGCGGGCGAGCACCGATCTTTCCGCGGCGAGTCCGGCGAACTACATCTATCCCTCGCCGCTGATCCCGCTCGACCAGGCGATCGCCGACTATTGCGCGGTCGATCTCGACCCTTCGCGCGGCGCGCTGGAGGCCGGGATCGCGCTCGCGCGCCGGATCCAGGTTGAGTTCGAATTCGATGCGGACGCGACGTTGGTCGATACGCCGCCCCACGAGGCGTTCCTCCAGCGCAAGGGCGTGTGCCAGGATTTCGCGCAGATCATGATCACCGGCTTGCGCGCGGCGGGGCTGCCGGCGGCGTATGCGTCGGGGTATATCCGGACGATCCCCCCCGAGGGTCAGCCGCGGCTGGTCGGGGCGGATGCGACGCATGCGTGGGTGTTGTTGTGGTGCGGCCCGATGCGCGGCTGGGTCGGGGTCGATCCGACCAACGGGATCTGGATGGCGAGCGATCACATCGTGATGGCGGTCGGGCGGGACTATGCCGAGATCGCGCCGGTCGACGGGGTGGTGCTCGGGTCGGGGGCGCAGAACATGGATGTCAGCGTCGACGTCGCGCCGTTGGAGTCCGCATAGGAGCGATGCGATCCTCCCCTGCAAGGGGAGGTGGCTGCCACTTGCCAGACGGAGGGGTGACGCCTTCTCGATGGCGGGTCACCCATCCGTCAGCCCAAGTGGGCAGCCACCTCCCCTCATAGGGGAGGATGAAGGCGTTACTTCTCGTCGTGCGGATTCGGATACGAGCCGCCGCCGCTCTCGCCGCCCTTGTCCTTGGCCGGCGCGTCGTTCACGCCGTCCTTCTGCTTCGCGCCGTCGTCATTCTTCGGCACGCCCTGCATTGGTTGCTTGTCGGTCATGATCGTTCCTCTCGTGCAACCAAACACCCCGCGCGCAATTGCGTTGCGCGGGCGCTCGCCCCACATAGACGCGCAAGTTAGAATGGGGACGTAAGTGGCCGATCCGTACAAGACTCTGGGTGTAGCGCGCGACGCGACCGAAGCCGACATCAAGAAGGCGTACCGCAAGCTCGCAAAGGAGCTTCATCCCGATCGCAACAAGGACAATCCGAAGGCGTCGGAGCGGTTCAGCACCGTTACCAACGCGTACGACCTGCTGAACGACAAGGACAAGCGCGCGCGGTTCGATCGCGGCGAAATCGACGGCGACGGCAACCCGGCGTCGCCGTTCGGCTTTGGCGGTGGCGGCGGGCGGCCGCAGCCCGGCGGCGGCTTCCGCAGCGAAGGCTATGAGAGCGGCGCCGGCGGGGCCGACATGAGCGACATCTTCGAAGGCTTGTTCGGCGGCGCGCAGCGTGGCGGTGGCGGCGGATTCTCCGGCGGCTTCGGTCGGCGCCCGCAGCCCAAGGGCGAGAATGCCGCGTATCGCCTGCAAGTCCCGTTCGTCGAGGCGGCGACGCTGGAGCCGCAGCGCGTGACGCTCGCAGACGGCAAGACGCTCGACCTCAAGCTCCCTGCCGGGGTCGAGACCGGCACGCAGATGAAGCTGGCCGGCAAGGGCGAGCAGGGTCCGGGCGGCGCAGGCGATGCGATCCTGACGATCGAGGTCCAGCCGCACAAGTTCTTCACGCGCGACGGTGACGACGTCCGCCTCGACCTGCCGATCACGCTGGCCGAAGCCGTGCTGGGCGGCTCGATCAAGGCACCGACGGTCGACAAGCCGGTGATGCTGACCATCCCCAAGGGCACGACCTCGGGCAAGACGCTGCGCCTCAAGGGCAAGGGTTTTCACAAGAAGGGCGGCACGCGGGGCGACCAGTTGGTCACGCTGATGATCGACATTCCCGCGAGCGATGCGGCGCTGACGGCGTTCGTCGAAAGCTGGGATGGTCGCGAAGCGGGGAACCCGCGGGGGGCCATGGGCGTCTGAACGCCTTGTGAATGATAATAACCTAACGCCCGAAGCGCGCGCGCACGATCATGGTGCGACGCGCGCCCGTCTCACCCGCGGCATGGCGAAGGTCAGGCCAGGCAGTTACGCGTTCGAGGTTTTCAAACGCGCGGCCGTCGGCGTGTTCAACGATGGCTTCATCCACGCGGGGAACCTCGCCTATCTCGCGCTGATGACGGTGTTTCCGTTCTTCATCGTTGCGGCGGCGATCCTGTCGATCTTCGGCCAGAGCGTCGAGACGGTGCGCGCGGTCGAGTCGTTCCTCAACGTCCTGCCGCCCAACGTCGGCGACCTGTTGCGCAAGCCGATCGCCGACGTGCTTGCCGCGCGGACCGGATCGCTGTTGTGGCTCGGCGCGCTGGTCGGGCTGTGGACGGTCGGCAGCTTCGTCGAGACGATCCGCGACATCTTTCACCGCGCCTACGGGATCAAGGCGACCGCGCCGTTCTGGAAATCGCGGCTTGGTTCGTCCGCGGTGATCATCCTGTCGGTGGTGATCGCGCTGCTCTCGTTCCTCGTGCAGGGTATCCTGACCGCGGCCGAGCAATTCATCTATCGCCTCCTGCCCTTTGCACAGGATGCGGCCGGGTGGGTCGGTCTGTCGCGGCTGATCCCTGGCCTGCTAATGTTCGGCGCGCTGTACCTGCTGTTCTATTCGGTGACGCCGTCGCGCTATCGCTATTCGAAGTGCCGCAAATGGCCGGGCGCGCTGTTCACCACCGCCTGGTGGGTCAGCGCGACCGCATTGCTGCCGGTGATCCTGTCGCGGCTTGGCGGCTACGACCTGACCTATGGCAGCCTGGCAGGTGTCGTCATCATGCTGTTATTTTTCTATGTCATCGGGCTCGGGCTGGTATTCGGCGCGCATCTCAACGCAGCACTGGCGGAACCCCCCGAAACAACGCTAGAGCAGCCTGCTACGGATATGCAGGTATAGGCGGGGACGGCGTGAACGGTTTGATGGCGGGCAAGCGTGGGCTGATCATGGGCTTGGCGAACGACAAGTCGCTGGCCTGGGGGATCGCCAAGAAGCTGTCCGAAGCGGGTGCGGAACTCGCGTTCAGCTACCAGGGCGAGACGATGGAGAAGCGCGTACGCCCGCTTGCCGAGCAATTGGGCGTGGCGCGGCTGTTCGATTGCGACGTGTCGGACATGGGTGCGCTCGATGCGACCTTCGACAAGCTGGCCGAAGAATGGCCGACGATCGACTTCGTCGTCCACGCGATCGGTTTTTCGGACAAGAACGAGCTGCGCGGTCGGTTCGTGGATACCAGCCTCGACAATTTCCTGATGACGATGAACATCTCGGTGTATTCTTTCGTCGCGGTGGCGCAGCGCGCGGCCAAGATGATGACCGAGGGCGGCGCGATGCTGACCCTCAGCTATTACGGCGCGGAGAAGGTCATTCCGCATTACAACGTGATGGGCGTCGCGAAAGCGGCGCTGGAGACGAGCGTGCAGTATCTCGCGGTCGATCTCGGTCGCGACAATATCCGGGTGAATGCGATCTCGGCAGGGCCGATCAAGACGCTGGCCGCGAGCGGCATCGGTGATTTCCGCCTGATCCTGAAGTGGAACGAATTGAACTCGCCGCTGAAGCGTAACGTGACGATCGACGACGTCGGCGGCGCTGGGTTGTATTTGCTGAGCGACCTGGCGAGCGGCGTGACCGGCGAGACCCACCATGTCGATGCGGGTTACAACGTGATCGGCATGAAGGCCGAAGACGCGCCCGATATCGCACTGGTATAACCCCTCTCCCCCTCCGGGGAGAGGGAGGGGCCCATGCAAAGCATGGGAGGGTGGGGCAAGGTGAGGCAACGCGACGGCACCGAAGCACTGAATCGAGCACGAGAGCTGAGGCGCAACGCGACCGAAGCAGAAGACCGGCTATGGTACCGCCTCCGCAATCGTCGTCTCGGCAACTTCAAGTTCCGCCGTCAAGTCTGGACCGGGCCCTTCATCGCCGACTTCCTCTGCATGGACGCCATGCTGGTCGTCGAGGTAGACGGCAGCCAACATATCGGGGACGTCACTTATGACGACAACCGAACCGCCTTCCTCGCGACCAAGGGATATCGTGTGATCCGTGTCTGGAACAACGACGTGATGCAGCGGATGGACGGCGTGCTCGCCGCGATCCTTGATGGACTCACGCGCGTGCCCTCACCCTCCCATGCATCGCACGGGCCCCTCCCTCTCCCCGTTGGGGAGAGGGGCAAGTGAGCTTCAATACGTTTGGACGGCTGTTCCGCTTCACCACCTGGGGCGAGTCTCATGGGCCTGCGCTGGGTGCGATCGTCGACGGGTGCCCGCCGGGGATCGCGCTTACCGAGGCCGATATCCAGCCCTGGCTCGACAAGCGTCGCCCCGGCACTTCGCGCTTCACGACGCAGCGGCGCGAGCCGGATACGGTGCGCATACTCTCGGGCGTGTTCGAGGGGCGCACGACCGGCACGCCGATCAGCCTGATGATCGAGAATGTCGACCAGCGCTCGAAGGACTATTCGGACGTCGCCAAGGCCTATCGCCCCGGCCACGCCGACTATGCCTATGACGCGAAATACGGGTTTCGCGATTTCCGGGGTGGTGGGCGCTCGTCCGCGCGCGAAACTGCGGCACGCGTTGCCGCCGGGGCGGTCGCGCGGCTCGTCGTGCCGCAGGTCCGTGTCCGCGCCTGGGTCGAGGCGATCGGTGGCGATGCGATCGATCCGGCCAACTTCGACGATGCGCAGATCGACCAGAACCCGTTCTTCTGCCCCGACGTCGAGGCAGCGCTTCGCTGGGAGGCGCTCGTCGACGCCGCGCGGAAATCGGGCTCGTCGCTCGGCGCGGTGATCGCGTGCGAGGCGACTGGCGTTCCTGCCGGCTGGGGCGCACCGCTCTATGCCAAGCTCGATTCCGAGCTCGCGTCGGCCTGCATGAGCATTAACGCAGTCAAGGGCATCGAGATCGGCGACGGGTTCGCTGCCGCCGCGCTGTCGGGCGAGGCGAATGCCGATCCGATGCGGCCGGGCGTCGATGGTCCAGAGTTCCTTGCCAACCATGCTGGCGGGATCGCCGGCGGGATCGCGACCGGCCAGCCGATCCGGCTCCGCGTCGCGTTCAAGCCGACCAGCTCGATCCTCACCCCGGTCGAGACGATCAGCCCAACCGGCGAGGCCGCGACGATCGCCACCAAAGGCCGTCACGATCCGTGCGTGGGCATCCGCGGAGTCCCCGTGGTCGAGGCGATGGTGGCGCTGGTGTTGGCCGACCAAGCGCTGCTGCATCGGGGCCAGTGCGGCTGACGCTGGAACATAAACAGGACTGAAACGCTTGCCCTTCAATAACATAGGAGAGCGAAATGCGTATTCTGACTTCGATCGCAGCGGCAGCGTTGATTATTCCAGGCGTGGCAATGGCACAGACAACCGGTGGTACCGGCGGCGCGATGGGCGGCACCACGGGTGGAACGATGAGCGGCGGCACCATGGGCGGCTCGACCGCAGGCAGCACGACCGGCGGCATGTCGACCGGTACGATGGATCAGGCCAACCCCTCGACCAGCACGCGCACGCAGCGTAGCACCAAGGCTCGCAGCCGTACGCGCGGTACGACGTCGGGCACCATGAGCGGCACAGGTACGACTGGCGGTACGATGTCGGGCACGACCGGAAGCACTACGGGTACCATGGGCGGCACCACCGGCACGATGGGCGGCACGACCGGGACCACGGGCACGATGGGTGGCACGACCACCGGTACGATGGGTTCGACCACGGGAGGGACGTCCGGCACTTCGCCGCGCTGATCCGACCCCAATCAAGTAAATGGAAAGCCGGGCGAGTGATCGCCCGGCTTTTTAGTGTCCGCTCAGTCCGAGAACGGATCGCGGACGAGGATCGTGTCGGCACGCTGTGGGCTGGTCGACACCAAAGTCACCGGGCAGCGGATCAGCTCCTCGATCCGGCGGATATACTTGATCGCCTGCGCGGGCAGGTCGGCCCAGCTACGTGCACCGGCAGTCGTCTCCTGCCAGCCTTCCATCGTCTCATAGATCGGCTCGACCAGCGCCTGGTCCGCCGCATGCGCGGGGAAATAATCGAGCGTCTCACCACGCAGTTTATAGCCGGTGCAGATCGACACGGTCTCGAACCCGTCGAGCACGTCGATCTTGGTCAGCGCGATTCCGGTGATGCCGCCGACCGCCGCCGCCTGGCGCACCAGCACCGCGTCGAACCAGCCGCATCGACGCTTACGCCCGGTGACCGTGCCGAATTCATGCCCGCGGACGCCCAAGCGTTCGCCAGTCTCGTTCTCGAGCTCGGTCGGGAAAGGTCCCGAACCGACGCGCGTCGTGTAAGCCTTGGCGATCCCGAGCACGAAGCCAACCGCCGATGGTCCGAGGCCAGACCCGCCGGCTGCGGCGCCTGCGATGGTGTTCGACGAGGTGACGAACGGATACGTCCCGTGGTCGACGTCGAGCAGCACGCCCTGCGCACCCTCGAACAGGATCCGCTTGCCGGCCGAGCGCGCGGCGTTGAGGTCGCGCCACACCGGCTTGGCGAACGGCAGCACGAAACCGGCGATCTCGCGCAGTTCCGCGATCAGGCGCGCGCGATCGATCGGCGGCTCGCCGAAGCCGGCACGCAGCGCGTCGTGATGCGCGGTGAGGCGATCGAGCTGCGGCCCGAGATCGTCGAGGTGCGCCAGATCGCACACGCGGATCGCGCGGCGACCGACCTTGTCCTCATACGCAGGCCCGATGCCGCGGCGGGTCGTGCCAATCTTGCCGGCACCGCTGGCGTCCTCGCGCAGACCGTCGAGATCGCGGTGGAACGGCAGGATCAGCGCGCAGGTGTCGGCGATCCGCAGCGTCTCCGGCGTCGCGACGACGCCCTGCGCGCCGAGCCGGGCGATCTCGTCCTTCAGCGCCCAGGGATCGAGCACCACGCCGTTACCGATGAACGACGGCGTCCCGCGGACGATGCCCGACGGCAGCAGCGACAACTTGTACACGTTGTCGCCGACGACCAGCGTGTGACCGGCATTGTGCCCGCCCTGGAACCGCACGACCATGTCGGCACGCTCGGCGAGCCAGTCGACGATCTTGCCCTTGCCTTCGTCGCCCCATTGCGCGCCGATGACTGCTACGTTGGCCAAACTCTATCTCCTGAGGATTACGCGCAGCGCCTACAGCGCGCGGGGCTCGCCCGCCACCCATAGATGCGTGCAGACTTGTGCTTCTGGGGTGTCGCCGGCGTCCAGTGCGGCGACGGTGACCCAGCCTTGCGCGCGCATCGCTGCGCCTTCGCTGGCTGGCGTGCCGAACGGGAGGAAGAGGCGGCGGCGGTCGACGGTGGCGACCCGCTCGACCAATGCGTCGGCGTAGAGCGAGAAGCCCGTAGCGGCTTCCTCGGCGCCGTTCTCGTGAACGACGGTGTAGGTGCCGCCCCTACCCACTTCCCGCGCGCTGCCGTCGGCGAAGAGCGAGAAGCCGAGCCAGCTCTGGTATTCGAACCCGTGCCGCTCGGTCGGGTCGAGCGTCAGCGCAACGCGGCCGTCGAGTGCTTCGGCGATGCGGGCGAGACCGTCGAGGCGGGAGGCCAACGCACCGGTCGCGTCGAACGCACGGAGGCGGTCCATCGCCTGGTCGAACGGCCCTGCGGCTTCGATCAGGGGGAGGTAGGCGGGCGCGAGTGCGGCGACGGCACCGGCGTCCTTCGCGTCGAGGCGGTCACGCAGGGTGGCGACGAGGTCGTCCGCGACGGGGAGCGGGCCGGCGGCGAGCGTCGGCACTAGGTCGGGCAACGTGAAGTCGATCGACGCGCCGGTGACGTCGGCGGCCGCGATCATGTCGACTGCCACTGCGACGAGTTCCTGCGCGGCGGCGACTGAGTCGAGCCCGACCAACTCACAGCCGATCTGCCGGGTCTCACGGGCGGGGGCAAGCTGCGACGCGCGCAGTTTGAGGACAGAGCCGGCGTAGCTCAGGCGGACCGGACGTGGGTGATGACCCATGCGCGTGGCGGCGATCCGCGCGACCTGTGCGGTGATGTCGGGGCGGATCGCAAGGGTGCGTTGCGACACCGGATCGACGAAGCGCACCGCGTCGTGGAGGCCGCCAGCCTTCAGTCGCATCTCCAGCCCGTCGGCGAATTCGGCGAGCGGCGGATCGACGCGCTCGTAGCCGTGCAAGCGCGCCGCTTCGAGCACGCGGGCTTCCAGTGCCGCTGCCGAATCGGCAAACGGGGGGAGGCGATCTCGGAAACCTTCGGGGAGGAGTGCCGTCATTTTGCAGACTCCGCCGTGAGGGCTGCAGATATGACCTGCCAGACCCCGTCCATCTCGGACATGATGTCGGCGTTGCTGAACCGTATCACGCGATATCCCTGTCGTTGGAGCCAATCCGTTCGGCTTGCGTCGCGCGCTTGGTCACTATGCGTATCGCCGTCAACCTCGATGGCGAGTTTCGCGTCTCGTGCGGCGAAGTCCGCGACGTAGGGGCCGATGACGAACTGGCGGGTGAATTTAGTGTTGGCGATCTGCCGGTCACGGAGGTGGCGCCAGAGTTTCGCCTCTGCCGGAGTAGGCTCGCGCCGCATCCGCTTGGCGCGATCGAGAAGTAGGTCGTCAACCTTCACTGCTTCCTCTCCCCTTTCCGGGGAGAGGGTCGGGGTGAGGGGCGCCGCGAGCGATGCCCTTCCCAACTGCCCCTCACCCAACCCTCTCCCCGGAGGGGAGAGGGCTAAGTCAGTAACACCGTTAGAAGTTGAGGCCCATTGCGGTCTTCACGCCGGGGAGCGCGCGGACCTTGGTGAGCAGGTCGGGCGTCACGGCTTCGTCGACCGAGAGCAGCAGAACAGCCTCGCCGCCCGCCGAACGACGACCAAGATGGAACGTCCCGATATTCACCCCGGCCTCGCCTAGCGCCGTCCCAAGACGACCGATGAACCCCGGCGCATCCTCGTTGACGACGTACAGCATCGGCCCCGCCAGATCGGCCTCGATCTTGATCCCCAGCAGCTCGACCAACCGCGGCGCCGAATCGCCGAACAGCGTGCCGGCCACCGACCGCTCGCCATCCTCGGTCTTCACCGCGACGCGCAGCAGCGTGTGATAATCCGCCTCGCGCTCGGTACGCACTTCGCGGACCTCGAGGCCACGCTCGCGCGCCAGCACCGGCGCGTTGACCATGTTGACGGTCGCGGTCTGCGTCTGGAGATAGCCCGCGAGCACCGCGCTCACGATCGGCTTGGCGTTGAGATCGGCCGCCGCGCCCTCGGTATGCACCGAAATCCGCGAAACCGCGCCGGTGGTCAGCTGACCAACCAGCGACCCGAGCTTCTCCGCCAGCGCCATGTACGGCTTCAACTTCGGCGCTTCCTCGGCCGACAACGACGGCATGTTGAGCGCGTTCGTGACGCCGCCCGACATCAGGAAATCGGCCATCTGCTCGGCGACCTGGATCGCGACGTTGACCTGCGCCTCGGTCGTCGACGCGCCGAGATGCGGCGTGCTGACGAAGTTCGGCGTGTTGAACAGCGGCGACGCCTTGGCGGGCTCCTCGACGAACACGTCGAGTGCTGCACCCCCGACCTGGCCCGAATCGAGCGCCGCCTTCAGCGCGACCTCGTCGATCAGGCCGCCGCGTGCGCAGTTGATGATCCGCACGCCCTTCTTGGTCTTGGCGAGCGCCTCGGCCGAGAGGATGTTGCGAGTCTGGTCGGTCAGCGGCGTGTGCAGCGTGATGAAGTCGGCGCGCGCCAGCAGTTCGTCGAGCGTGACCTTCTCGACGCCGATCTCGATCGCGCGCTCGGGCGTCAGGAACGGATCGAACGCGACGACCTTCATCTTGAGGCCGCGCGCACGGTCGGCGACGATCGAGCCGATATTGCCCGCACCGATCAGGCCGAGCGTCTTCGACGTCAGCTCGACGCCCATGAAGCGGTTCTTCTCCCACTTGCCGGCCTGGGTCGAGGCATCGGCCTCGGGCAGCTGGCGGGCGAGCGCGAACATCAGCGCGATCGCGTGCTCGGCGGTGGTGATCGAGTTGCCGAACGGTGTGTTCATCACGACCACGCCCTTCGCCGACGCGGCGGGGATGTCGACGTTATCGACGCCGATGCCTGCGCGGCCGACGACCTTCAGGTTGGTCGCGTGCTCGAGGATCTCCTTGGTGACCTTGGTCGAGCTGCGGATCGCGAGGCCGTCATACTCGCCGATCATCGCCATCAGTTCGGCGGGCGTCTTGCCGGTGATCTCGTCGACCTCGACGCCGCGCTCACGGAAGATCTGGGCGGCACGTGGATCCATTTTGTCGGAAATGAGGACTTTTGGCATGGGATTTCCTTCTTCTCCCTCTCCCCTCCGGGGAGAGGGTCGGGGTGAGGGGTGGTACGGGGAGGTGGCGTGCGTGGCAGCCCCTCACCCCAGCCCTCTCCCCGGAGGGGAGAGGGAGCGAGAATATTAGGCCGCCTTGGCGGTCGCGTAGGCCCAGTCGAGCCAGGGGCCGAGCGCTTCGATATCGGCGGTGTCGACGGTCGCGCCGCACCAGATACGAAGCCCCGGAGGCGCGTCGCGGTAACCCGCCACGTCATACGCCGCGCCAGCCTTTTCGAGCGCCGAGGCCATCGCCTTGATCAGCGCCTCGTCGGCACCCTCGACCGTGAGGCACACGCTGGTCTTCGACCGCGTCGCCGGATCGACCGCCAAATGCCCCAGCCAGTCACGCTCCGCTACGATCTTGTCCAACGCCGCAGCATTCGCATCCGACCGCTTGATCAGGCCGTCCTCGCCAAGCGACTTCGCCCATTCGAGACTGAAGATCGCATCCTCGACCGCCAGCATCGACGGCGTGTTGATCGTCTCGCCCTTGAACACGCCCTCGGTGAGCTCGCCCTTAGACACGAGGCGGAACACCTTCGGCAACGGCCACGCGGGCGTGTATGTCTCAAGCCGCTCGACCGCACGCGGCCCGAGGATCAGCACGCCGTGCGCGCCCTCGCCGCCGAGCACCTTCTGCCACGAGAAGGTCGCCACATCGATCTTTGCCCAGTCGATATCGTACGCAAACACGCCCGAAGTCGCATCGGCGAACGAGAGGCCTTCGCGGTCGTCCGGGATCCAGTCCGCGTTCGGCACGCGCACGCCGCTGGTGGTGCCGTTCCAGGTGAACAGCACGTCGTTCGACCAATCGACCGCGTCCAGATCGGGCAGCTGGCCGTAATCGGCGCGCACGACCGTGGGGTCGATCTTGAGCTGCTTCACGGCATCGGTCACCCAGCCCTCGCCGAAGCTTTCCCACGCCAGCGCGGTGACGGGCTTGGCGCCGAGCATCGTCCACATCGCCATCTCGTACGCGCCGGTGTCCGAACCGGGGACGATGCCGATGCGATGCGTGTCGGGGAGCTTGAGCAGTTCGCGCATCAGGTCGATGCTGTACTGGAGGCGGGTCTTGCCGATCTTCGAGCGATGCGAGCGACCGAGCGAGTCGGTGGCGAGCTTATCCGCAGACCAACCCGGAGGTTTCGCGCAGGGACCGGAGCTGAAAAAGGGACGTGCCGGCTTCGTAGCGGGCAGTGCAGGCGCATTTGTAGCGGGTGCGTAGGTCGTATCAGTCATGTATCTCTCCTCACAGAGAGCACGCGCGGCGTTGGGACCGCGTGGCCCGTCGCCGGCCCTAACGGCGTTCACGGGGGTGTCAACCGCGTTCGATTGCGAGCGCGCGGCGGCGGGACTCGCCCCACCGTGCGCCAAACTCGCTCCGTCACCCCGGGCTTGTTCCAGGGCCCACCGTGCCACACGGCCGTCGGCATGGGGGACAAGACGATGGACCGATGCCGGAACAAGCCCGGCATGACGGAGTGGTTGGGGATCGTTTTCCTGGCCCTCACGCTTGCCGCGTGCGGACGTGCCGATCGGCCCACTGCGCCGACCAAGACCCGCCCCAACCTGTCCGTCCCGAGCAACCGCGAAACGGCGCAGTGTCTCGCCGACCTGCGCGAACTCCACGTCTCGTTCCAGGTCCTGCCCGACCGCGAAACGGGGCCGGGTTGCGGGCTCAACGGCACCGTGAAACTGGTCGATATCGGCGTGCCCGTGGCCAATCTCACCGCAGTCCGTTGCGGCGCGGCGCGCGCGTTCATCGGCTGGACGCGCAACGCGGTGGCGCCCGCCGCGTACCAGATGCTCGGCAGCGAACTCGCGCGGGTCGACAGCATGGGGAGCTATGCGTGCCGCAATATCGTCGGCTCGGCACGAAATACCGGCCGGCGATCGGGGCACGCGATCGCCAACGCGATCGATATCGGCGGGTTCGTGCTGAAGGACGGGCGGCGCATCACCGTGCTGAACGACTGGAACTCGGCCGATCCGCAGGTCCGGCAGTTCCTCCAGACGATCCGCGCGTCGGCGTGCAAGCGGTTCGGTACGGTGCTCAGCCCCGACTACAACGCCGCGCATCGCAACCACCTTCATCTCGAAGACGATCACGCCAATTTCTGCCGCTAGCGCACCGCTCTAGCCCTCCCCTCGCGTTTCCTCTAATCGCGCCTGAATGACCGATACACGAGTACCATCGCGCGTTTTTCCGAACGCCAGCCAGGATGCCGAGTCCGCCCGCGACTCCGTTTCCACCCCCCAGACGCAGCATCCGCATTACCGGCTCGCCTTCCAGGACATGGACTTCCTGTTGCGCGAAGACCTGCGGCCGGTGCGGTTCCAGCTCGAACTGCTGAAGACCGAACTCGTCCTCGACGAGGCGAAAATCGGTTCGACGTTCGTGTTCTACGGCTCCGCGCGCATTCCCGAGCCGTCGAAGGCGCAGGCGTTGCTGACGCTTGCGACCGACGAGAAGTCGAAGAAGATCGCCGAGCGGCTGGTCGAGAAGTCGAAATATTACGACGTCGCGCGCGAGTTGGCCGCCAAGGTCAGCGTGCTGCCGCGCGACGAGCGGGGCTGGCGGCAGTTCGTGGTGTGTTCGGGCGGCGGTCCGTCGATCATGGAAGCCGCGAACCGCGGCGCGGACGATGTCGGCGCCGAATCGATCGGGCTGAACATCGTCCTGCCGCACGAGCAGGCGCCGAACCCGTACGTCACGCCATCGCTGTCGGTGCAGTTCCACTATTTCGCGCTCAGGAAGATGCACTTCCTGCTGCATGCGCGGGCGCTGGCGGCGTTTCCGGGTGGGTTCGGGACGTTCGACGAGCTGTTCGAGCTGCTGACGCTGATCCAGACGGGCAAGATCCAGCCGATTCCCGTGTTGCTGTTCGGGCGTCAGTTCTGGGAGCGGGTCGTGAACTTCGACGCGCTGGTCGAGGAAGGCGTCGTCAGCGAGAAGGACCTGGGGATCTTCCGCTACGTCGAGACCGCGGACGAGGCCTGGGACGCGGTGCAGTCGTTCTACCGCGAGCGGGCCGAGAAGGAAGCCGCCGAGGGCTGAGCTTCCCCCGGGGAGGCAACCACTTCTGCTCCCTCTCCCCCTTCCGGGGAGAGGGAGCAGGAAGATTACTTCTCCGAGCGAGCGCCCTTGCGGGCTGCTTCTGGATCGACCGATGGCGCACCCGAAGCGGGCGTTCCGGTGTTGGCGATGTCTGCAGTCGGCGCGCCCTTGGTCGCCGCAGCTTCCGCCGCATTCGCGGCCGCCGGCTGATCCTTCGCCGCAGCATCCTTGCCAGCCGCCGGAGCAGCGCCAGCCGCAGGGGCCGCCGGCAACGGCACGTTCGAACCCTGCTGGTTGAGATACAGGATCACGTTCGCCCGGTCCTGCGCGTTGCCGAGACCCGCAAACGTCATCTTCGTCCCCGGCGCGAACTTGCGCGGCGAGGTCAGCCACGCGTTCATCTTGTCGAAGTCCCACTTGCCGCCGATACCCGCGAGCGCGGACGAGAAGGCGAAGCCGTTCTTGCCCTTAGCGATTTCCTCGCCGACCGTGCCGTACAGGTTTGGGCCGACGCCGTTCGCGCCGCCCTGGTTGATGGTATGGCAGGCGGCGCACTTCTTGAACACTTCGGCGCCCTTGGCGGCGTCGGCGGTCGGCAGCAGCGAGGCGATCGGCACTTCGGCGGCGGCACCCTCGCCGCCCTCGGCGACCACGCCCTCGATCGCATAGCCCATCTTCTCGGGGCGCTCGCCGTGGAACATCATCCCGCCGACGATCGACAGCCCAAGCGCCGCACCACAGCCTGCGAGCACCCAGCCGGCGATCGTATTGGTCCGATTGTCCATCTTGTGCATCCGCCCTGTTCTGTTTGGGATAGCCATAGAAAACGCGAGCGCGCACCGCAAGCCGCGCTTGAAGGGCGGGTGTATGGCGGGCGGCGGCGCTTTACGCGGCTTGAACAGGCAGGCAGCGCGCTTTAGGCGCTCGGCGCATGGAAAACTTCGCCGCACCCGCCCGCCCGATCGTCGCGCGGATGACCGACGCCGCCGCCGCCGAGCCCGCGCGCGCCGTCGCGTTCCAGGGTGCACCGGGCGCGAACAGCCATGTCGCCGCGGTCGAGGCGTTCCCCGACGGCCTGCCCCTGCCCTGCTTCGATTTCTCCGACGCGATCGACGCGGTAAAGGACGGCCGAGCCGATTGCGCGATCATTCCGATCGAGAATTCGCTCCACGGCCGCGTCGCCGACATCCATTTCCTGCTCCCCGAATCGGGCCTGGTCATCACCGGCGAGCATTTCCTGCCTATCCGCCACGCGCTGATGGCATGCGGCCCGCGCGACGGCATCCGCAAGGCGATGAGCCATCCGCAGGCACTCGGCCAATGCCGGCACTGGCTGAAGGCGCACGGGATCGAACCGGTGAGCTATCCCGACACCGCCGGCGCGGCAGCGGTGGTGGCGGAGTTGGGCGACCCGACGATCGCCGCGCTTGCGCCCCCCGCCGCGGCTGGGCTGTATGGCCTCGACCTGCTCGCGACCGACATCGCCGATGCGGACCACAACACGACGCGGTTCGTGGTGTTGGCCCGCGGCGGCAAGCCTCCCGCGGCGCAGGAGCCGGTTGGGGGCGAATGGATGACGACGCTGATCTTCGAGGTCAGGAACGTCCCCGCCGCGCTGTACAAGGCAGTCGGCGGGTTCGCGACCAACGGGGTGAACATCACCAAGCTAGAAAGCTACCAGCGCAACGGCAGCTTCTCCGCGACGGAATTCTATGCGGACGTGGTGGGGAAGCCGGGCGACGCGAACCTCGACCATGCGCTGGAGGAACTGGGGTTCCATTCGAAGTGGCTGCGCGTGCTGGGGACGTATCGGCAGGCTCGCTCGCGGGGGTAGTCCGTGCCGTTTTCCTGCGGACGCAGGAGCCCAGGGTCACAAGCGCCGTCGCTCTCGACCCTGGATTCCTGCGTTCGCAGGAAAACGGGACTAAGTGCTAATTCGCCGCCGGCAACCTCAGCCGCACCAGCAGCCCACCAAGATCCTCGCTCTCCTCAAGCGCAACCGTCCCCTCATAAATCTCCGCCACATCGCGCACGATCGCCAGCCCCAGCCCGGTCCCCGGCTTCCCCGTATCGAGCCGCACGCCTCGGTCAAAGATCCGCACCCGCTCTTCCGCTGGAATGCCGACGCCGTCATCCTCGACCAGGAACTCGACGAACCCCGACTGCGCGCCGACCGTCACGAACACGCTGCCGCCACCATATTTCGCCGCGTTCTCGATCAGGTTGCCGAGCATCTCATCGAGATCCTGCCGCTCGACATGCACCTGCAACCCACGCGGCCCGGTCACGTCGATCCGGACATGCCGGTACAGCCGGCCGACAGCCCGCTCGACCGACTCAAGGCTCGGCCAAACATCCGCACGACTATGCGCAGACCCACGCCGCCCGACCGCCCGCGCCCGCGCGAGGTGATGGTCGACCTGCCGCCGCATCGTCCGCGCCTCGCGGATGACCGTGTCGGCCAGATCGTCCGACTGCGCCGTCGCCGCGTTCATGATCACCGTCAGCGGTGTCTTCAGCGCGTGCGCGAGGTTGCCGGCATGCCGCCGCGCCTCCTCCGCCTGTCGCTCGTTATGCTCGATCAGCGCGTTCAGTTCCTCGACCATCGGCGCGACCTCGACCGGCATCGCGCTCGACACGCGGTTCGACTGACCCGCCCGCATCCGCGCGATTTCCTCGCGCACCCGCCGCAGCGGCCACAGCCCATAGAATGTCTGCAGCGCCGCCATCACGATCAGCCCGAGCGCAAGCAGCGCGAAACTGCGCACCAGCGTCCGCCGCAACGTCGTGATCTGCGCATCGAGCCCGTCGCGGCTCTGCGCCACCTGGAAACGCCAATGCACCTTCGATCCGGGGATCACCGCGTCCCGCTCGACGACGCGAAGCTTCTCGTCTGGAAACTGCGTGCTGTCATAGAAGTGCGCGTTGCGGTCGTCATGCGTCCCGCCGAACGCGAGGCGCCGATCCCACAGCGAACGCGACGGGAAATCCTCGCGCCCCTTGCCCGACACCTGCCAGTACAGCCCCGAATACGGCTCGACGAAGCGCTGGTCGGCCGCCGCCTCGCGCGAGAAGATCACCTCGCCGTCGGGCCCGATCTCGGACGAATTGAGCAGCGATCGCAGCACATATTCGAGCTGATCGTCGAAGTTTCGCGTCACCGCCTGACTCAGTACCCGGTCGAGCGCGAACCCGCCGCCGCTGAGAAGCACGCCGATCCACACCGCCGCGATCAGGATCATCCGCCGCGACAGCGATCCCTTGACCGCGGCGGGCACGCGGATCGGCCCGTCCGCTATCGGCGTGTCTGTGACCGGCGCGCTGTCCATCGTCAGCCGATCAGGCGTCCGGATCTTCGAGGCTGTAGCCGAGCCCACGGATCGTCGTGATCACGTCCTGGCCAAGCTTCTTGCGGATGCGCGTCACGAACACCTCGATCGTGTTCGAATCACGATCGAAATCCTGGTCGTAGATATGCTCGATCAGCTCGGTACGGCTGACGACCTTGCCCTTGTGGTGCAGCAGGTAGCTCAGCAGCTTGTATTCCTGCGCGGTCAGCTTCACCGGCTCGCCAGCGCGCGTCACCTTGCCGCTGCGCGTGTCGAGGCGGATGTCGCCTGCCGTCAGCTCGGACGAGGCGTTGCCGCTCGCACGCCGGATCAACGCACGCAGGCGTGCGATCAGCTCCTCGCTCTGGAACGGCTTGGCGACGTAATCGTCCGCGCCCGCATCGAGGCCCGCGACCTTGTCCGACCAGCTGTCGCGCGCGGTCAGCACCAGCACGGGCATCGTCTTGCCCTCCTTGCGCCAGCGATCGAGCACGGTCAGCCCGTCGATCTCCGGCAGGCCGAGATCGAGCACGACCGCATCGTAATTCTCGGTCGAGCCTAGGAAATGCCCTTCCTCGCCATCGACCGCGAGGTCGATCGCATAGCCGGCCCCTTCCAGGGTATTCTTCAATTGCTGGCCGAGATTCGGCTCGTCCTCGACGATCAGAACGCGCATGACAATCCTCTCGATTACAGTGTTCAGCGACCCGTGCGGCCGACGATCTGGCCGTTGCGGCCATCGACGTCGACCCAGATGACGGTTCCATCGCGCAGGAATTTCAGCGTGTAAATGGCGCTGCCCGAATCATAGTCCGAGCCGAGATACTGCGCCCCCCGCATCGTCGGGATCACGCGCGACTCGATCTCGCGCAAAGACGGCGCTCCGGTCTTGCGCGCCTGCAACGCCGACATCTGATCGCTGCGGCGCTGCGGGGGCTCGCCCGCCAGCACGGGGGCGGCACCCATCAGAAACGGCGCAGCGGCCAGGGTCGCAAGGAAAAGCAGCATCTTCATGGCGGTGGCATAGGCCTCCCGCATTGAACAGCCTGTGAATGATCGCGACAGGCCGCCGACAGCACGAAGCCTGCGCGGTGTAACTTGCCTGCATCACTTCGCACCCCTACGTGGCGCGAACATGGCAGCACCAATCTTAGCATTCGAAGGCCTCGGACTCGTCCAGGGCTCGGGATGGCTCTTTCGCAATCTCGACATCCATATCGGACCGCGCGACCGGCTCGCGCTGATCGGCCGCAACGGCGCCGGCAAGACGACCTTGCTCAAACTGCTCGGCGGGAGCGTCCAGGCGGACGAGGGACGCAGGACGATCGTCCCCGGCACGCGCGTCGTCATCCTCGAGCAGGAGCCGGATCTGCGCGGTTTCGCCACGCTGCGCGATTACGTGATGGCGGGGGACGATGCGCCGGTGAACTACGAGGCGGATTCGATCGCCGATCAGCTCGGCATCGACCTGTCGCGCGAGGCGGCCTCGGCGTCCGGCGGCGAACGGCGTCGCGCGGCGATCGTCCGGGCGCTGTCGCAGGACCCCGACGTGTTGCTGCTCGACGAGCCGACCAACCATCTAGACATCGGCGCGATCGAATGGATCGAGGATTGGCTCAAGCGGTTCCGCGGCGCGTTCGTCGTGATCAGCCATGACCGCACCTTCCTGACGCGACTCACGAAGCAGACGCTGTGGCTCGATCGCGGCGCGATCCGTCGCGCGGAGATCGGTTTCGGCGGGTTCGAGGCGTGGACCGAGCAGGTGTATGCCGAGGAACAGCGCCAGGCTGAGAAGCTCGATGCGCGCCTCAAGCTGGAGGAGCATTGGCTGCTCCGCGGCGTCACCGGCCGTCGCAAGCGCAACCAGGGCCGTCTCACCAAGCTGCACGAGATGCGCGCCGAACGCGCCTCGATGATCGGGCCGCAGGGCTCGGCGAACCTGACGACCGCCAGCGACGACACCAAGTCGAAGGTCGTGATCGACGCGAAGAACGTCACCAAGGTATACGGCGACCGCACGATCATCGGCGACTTGACGTTGAGGGTCACCAGAGGCGACCGCATAGGCATCGTCGGCCGCAACGGCGCCGGCAAGTCGACCTTGCTCAAGCTGCTGACCGGCGAGATCCAGCCCGACAGTGGTTCGATCAAGCTGGCCCAGACCCTGGATGCAGTAGTGATCGACCAGCAGCGCAGCCTGATGGCGCCCGAAAAGACGGTCCGCGAAGTCGTCGTCGATGGCGGCGAGTGGATCGACGTGCTCGGCGTTCGGAAGCACATCCACGGTTACCTGAAGGACTTCCTGTTCGACCCCAACATGGTCGATGCGAAGATCGGCTCGCTGTCGGGTGGCGAACGCTCGCGGCTGTTGCTGGCGCGCGAATTCGCCAAGCCGTCGAACTTGTTGGTGCTGGACGAGCCTACCAACGATCTCGATCTCGAAACGCTCGATCTGTTGCAGGAAGTAATCGGCGATTACGACGGCACCGTCCTGATCGTCAGCCATGATCGCGACTTCCTCGACCGGACCGTGACGATCACGCTCGGGCTCGACGGCTCGGGTACGGTCGACGTCGTCGCGGGCGGCTACGAGGATTGGGAAAAGCGTCGCGTCTCGACGACGACCGGCAAGCGCGCGTCGAAGAAGGTCGCCGCGACCGCGCCGACCGTCGCGGCACCCCGTGCGAAACTGACCTACAAGGACCAGCGCGACTATGAGCTGCTGCCGAAGCGAATCGAGGAACTCGACGCGCAGATGGCGGTCGATGCGGTCAAGCTCGCAAAGCCCGATCTCTACATGCGCGACCATGCGACGTTCGCGAAATTGACGGCCGCGATCGAGAAGGCACGTGCGGAAAAGGAAGCAGCGGAATTGCGCTGGTTGGAACTTGCGGAGCAAGTCGACGGTCCGGCTTGATATTTGTACTAACGTTTAGCCGGGTTCAAAACCGGTTGGAACGCATTGACAAATATTGCGTTGCATCATATTCCCACGACTTGTTTTTGGAGATTTTTATGAAGCTCAAGGCCCTTACCGGCAGCGCACTTGCTGTCGCAATGCTGTCCACCTCGGTTGCAGCAACCGCAGCACCTGCAAGCCTGTCGGTCGCGAACGTTCGCGCTGGCACGGTTGCAAAGGGCAAGAGCGAAGCAGCTGGCGGCGGCATCATCGCTGCTCTGATCGCTGCTGGCGTTGTTGCCATCGGTGTTGTCGCAATCGTCAAGGATGACGATTCGGACAGCAACTAAGCGTTTCGGGCCGACGCGACCGCGTCGGCCCACTCGTTTCCCGGTACGCTCACAACGTCACCGATACAGGTCTTGGCTAGAGCGGCTTTCCCGCATGGCCTGCCAGATCGACGATGAACTGCCACGCTACCCGACCCGATCGACTTCCTCGACGTGTCGCCCAGCCGATCGCATCGCCAGGCTCGAACGACAGATCGTTCGCCTTCGCATACGCCGCGACGATCGCCAGATACCCCTCCTGATCCAGCGCATGAAAACCAAGGCTGAGACCGAATCGGTCTGCCAGCGCAAGATGGTCGTCGACCGAATCCCGGGGATTGATCGCGCTCTCCTGCTCGGCGATGTCGCGTGATGCCAGGTGGCGACGATTGGCCGTTACCACCAGCCGGACGTTGGCTGGCCGCGGTTCCGCCCCACCCTCCAGCATCGATCGCAGCGTCCGCGCCTCGGCCGGGACGTCGAATCCCAGATCGTCGACAAACAGCACGAAGGCGCGATCGACCGGCCCAAGTGAGGCGAACAGCGCCGGGAGTCCTGCAAGTTCGGAGACTTCGACCAGCGCGATATCGCCGCCTTCGGCCTGCAAGGATGCCACGGCGCTCTTGACGAGCGCGGACTTGCCGGTGCCGCGTGCACCCCAGAGCAAGACATCCTGCGCCGCGTGCCGGTCGGCAAGATGGCGCAGGTTGGCGACCAGCGATGTCTTTTGCCGTTCGACTCCGATCAGCATGGCGAGCGGCAACGGTGCGAACGCACGCGCCGGCTGGAGCGCATTACCGCGCCAGACATACGCGGGATGTGCCAGCGGATCGGCGGCGGGCGGTGGCGGTGGAGACAGGCGCTCCAGTGCGGCGGCGATGCGGTCCAGAGGATCGGTCATACGCGGCTTCTGGCGTCGCGATGCCCGTCAGGCAAGCGTTCAGCGGAGTTGGCGAAGATGATCCGTGATCACGGCATTGCCGGGTGCAAGTCGAGTCGCCTTGACCAGTAATTGCCGTGCGCCGTCGAGATTGCCGTCTGCGGCCAAGGCGACCCCATAAGCATCCGCCGCCGCCGCGCTCATCGGCGACAGTCCGTAGGCGGCTCGCCCGTATCGCACCGCGATCGCGCCGTCGTCGCTGCCGGCATAGGCCAGCGCGAGATCGACCAGCACGCCGCCGTCACGATTGCCGACGCGGCGCCGTACCCCTTCGAGCGTTTCGATCGCAGTGTCCCAGTCGCCGGACGCGACCTGCCAATGTCCGAGCAGCCGCAGCCCCGCCAGGCTTTGCGGATTCTGCGACAGATACAGCGCGAGTGCCGCGCTCGCATCTTCCGCCCGCCCGGCACGGCCGAGCGCGTCGACCAGACGCAGCATGGTTGGTTCGTCGAACGACAGGTCGGCCGCGCGAGCGTACGCTCCGGCCGCTTCGCCGTAGCGTCCCCCGGCGGCCAGTGAATCCCCCAGCGCCAGTTGCGCCGCGGGCGCGCCAGGCGTTGATACGGCCAGCGTCCGCGCGCGCGCTACGGCCCCGCCAAAGTCACCACGCGTGACCAGACCGCGGACCACGCCCAACACATAGGTCGGGTCGCCGACCGCGCCGTCGGCGTCTGCCATCAGCGCACCGACCGCATCGTCGGTGACAAATGTCGCAGCCGGCGCGATCGGCCCCGTCGCCGCCCGATCGAGGTATTGCGCAGCGGACGCCTGATCGCCGACCGCTTCGAACCCGCGCGCGATCAGGGTCAACGAATAACTGTCCGCGTCGGCACGCATTCCGATCGGCCGCAGCGCATCGAGCGCCTCGCGGGGGTTGCCCGAGCGGAGCAATGCCGCGCCGAGCAATTGCCGTGCGGTGACGTTCAAGGGCTGCACCGCAGCCAGCCGCCGCCACGCGGCGACCGCCTGCTCGGGCTTGCCCTCCGCATAGTCCAGACTGCCCGACAGCAGGAGCGAACCCGGCAAGCCCGCAATTGCGCCCCCGGTCCGTTGCAGCAAGGTGCGCGCCAATGCGGTCCGGCCGGCACGCGCGGCGAGCACCGCCTGGAGATACAGCGCCTGCGGGCTGCCCGGCCGCGCCAGCAGCGCATTGCGGGTGGCGCCCAGCATCTCGGTGTTGCGACCCAGTTCGCCCAGCGTCGCGGCATATTCGATCAGGGCGGGGTGATAATAGGCATCGCTCCGCAACGCCGCCGCGAACCATGGCAGCGCGGCGACCAGCCCGTAACGGCTACGGACGACCTCGCCCTGCAAGGTCAGCGCGGCGGGCTCGCGCGGGGCGAGCGTCGCAGCGCGTGACGCTGCAACCGACGCCCCGCCGACATCGCCGGCCGTCAGCCGGATACGTCCGAGATCGGTCCATGCCGCCGCATCGTTCGGCGCGCGATCGAGCAGCGCGCGAAGCACCGCCTGCGCCTGGACGCCATCGCCTTGCGACGCGAGCGCACGCGCCTGGATCCTTGCGGCATAACCGGCATAGCGCGGCGGCGCCTTGGCGGCTTCGTCGAGTGCGCCGTCGGCATCGCCTTGCAGCAGCCGTGCATGCGCCAACAGCTGATGAAGGCGATCGGCGGACAGCCCGGCATCCGTCGCGCGCGCCAGTTCTGCTTCCGCGGCTAGTCCGTCACCGAGCTCGAGATAGGCGCGGGCAAGCACGGCATGCGCGAGGGCAAGCCTGGGTTCGGCGGCAATCGCGTGCTGCGCGTTGGTCCGGGCAGCGCTGTAATTCCCGGCATTCAGCGTGTTCAGGCTGTCGATGAGCAACCGGCGCGCATTGGGCGGTGGCGGACGCAGAGCGAGAGCGATCGCGACGGCGACGAGCGCCAGACTCAGGAGAGCGATCGCGAGGATCCTTGCGCGATTGCCTGTCAGGATAGCGGGCAACTTCACGCGCCGCCGCCGCTTGCGACGCAGCAGCGGATAGCGGCTTGCCCGAGCGCCCGATCCAGACGCGGCCTCAGACATGAAGATCATAGCTCTTGAGCAGATCGTACAGCGTCGGCCGGCTGATCCCCAGCAGACGCGACGCGCCGGAAATGTTGCCGTCGGCGCGGACCAGCGCCTGACGGATCGCCTTGCGATCGGCAAGTTCGCGGGCGGCGCGCAGGTTCAGCGCGGCAGCCTCCTCCGCCTTGCCGTCGAGGTCGAGATCGGTCGCGGTGACCAGCTTTCCGTCCGCCATGATCACCGCGCGCTTGATCCGGTTCTCCAGTTCGCGGACGTTGCCCGGCCAGCCCCAGCCATCGATCGCAGCGCGCGCGTCGGGAGCAAGGCCGGTGACGACGGGGTTCATGGCCACGGCGTAGCGCGTCACGAAGTGGCGTGCGAGCAATACCGCGTCGCCGGTCCGGTCGGCCAACCGGGGAATTCGCACGACGATCTCCGCAAGCCGGTAATACAGGTCTTCGCGGAGGCGTCCGTCGGCGACCATCGCGTCGACATTCTGATGAGTCGCACACACGATCCGCGTGTCGACGGGGATCGCCTTGCGCCCGCCGACGCGCTCGATCACGCGCTCCTGGAGGAACCGCAACAGCTTGACCTGCAGCGCGAGAGGCACGTCGCCGATCTCGTCGAGAAACAGCGTGCCGCCGGCCGCCTGTTCGATCTTGCCCTGGACGGTCTTGATCGCGCCGGTGAACGCGCCCTTCTCGTGTCCGAACAATTCGCTTTCGAGCAGGGTTTCTGGAATCGCCGCGCAGTTGATCGCGACGAAACTACCGCGCGATCGCGGCGATGCGTCGTGCAGCCCCCGTGCGAGCAACTCCTTCCCGGTGCCGCTGGCACCGAGCAACATCACCGACACGTTCGCGGGGGCGACCCGCTCCAGCGTCCGCGTAACCACCGCCATTTCGGGGGACGCGCTGATGAGACCACCGAACCCGCCTGCCTCGACGCGTGCGGCAAGCCGACGGTTTTCGGCTTCGAGCGCATGGACGTGGAAGGCGCGGCCGACGATCATGCCCAGCGCGTCGATATCGATCGGCTTGGCGTAGAAATCCCAGGCACCATCGGCGATCGCCTGCAACGCGCTTTCGCGGGCACCGTGCCCGGATGCGACGATCACCTTGGTGTCGGGCTTCATCGCCAGGATGTCGCGCAGCGTCGCAAAGCCCTCGCTCACGCCGTCGGGGTCGGGCGGCAGGCCGAGATCGAGCGTCACGACCGCCGGCTCATGCGCGCGCACCGCGTCCAGGGCCTGCGTGCGATCACTCGCGACGACGATCTCATAGCCTTCATAGGCCCAGCGAAGTTGCCGCTGTAGCCCGGCATCGTCCTCGACGATCAACAGGACGGGCCGGCCCCTTTCGGTCGTGGCCCCGCTCATGCCGCCGCCTCCATCACGGTCGCGGCGGGCAACGTTATCCGAAAACGCGTTCCCTGCCCCTCGCGACTCGTGACCTCCAGCGTACCGCCCATTGCCTGGACGAGCTGTCGCGCCTCGAACGCACCGATGCCGAACCCGGTCGGCTTGGACGATACGAACGGGCGGAAGAGCTGGTCACGTACGAACCCTGGCGTCATGCCGCAGCCCTGGTCGATCACGTCGATCCTCACGCGGTCGCCCTGCGCGTCGATCGACAGCATGATCGGATCGTCGGCCCCGCTCGCCTCGATGCCGTTCTGGACGAGGTGACCCAGCACCTGTTCGAGCCGCGTCGCATGGCCAAGCGCGAGCGCCGGTACGACGCGTGCCGCGATCGGATGCTGGCTCTTCCGCGCGGCTACGATGCGTTCGACCAGCGCACCGACATCGACCGGCTGGAGCGGTTCGCTGGGCGCGGCATTATGCTGCGACAGGCGGGCGAGCAGCGCATTCATGCGATCGGAGGAGTCCTTGAGGGTAGCGATCATGTCGACGCGGAAATCGGGATTGTCGGCGTGGCGTTCGGCATTGCGCGCAACCAGTGTCAGCTGACTGACGAGGTTCTTGATGTCGTGCAGGATGAACGCGAAGCGGCGGTTGAACTCGTCGAAGCGCGCCGCGTCCGCCAGCGCGGAATGCGCGCGATCCTCCGCCAGATAACTCGCCGCCTGCCGCCCGGCGACGCGGAGCAGATCGAAATCCTCCCAGTCCAGCGCACGGTCGACCGGCGGGCGAGCGAGAACGATCGCACCGACCAGGTTCCCGCCGTGCAGCAGCGGCACGATCGCCCAGGCTTCATTACAGTCGGACAGCCACGTCGGAACGCTAGCCTGTTCTTCGTGGAGTGCATCGCCCGTGCGGACCGGATCGAGTTCGATGATACGGGCGCCATTGCCGAGATAGCGCGCCAACGCTTCGCCGCCGCTCTCGGTCGTGTCGCGCCAGTTCCACGTCGTGCTCACCTCAAGCGATGCGCCATCGGGCACCAGCAACAGGCCGCCGGGCGAATCGGTCAGATCTGCCACTGCCTTCACGACCCGTGTTCCGAGTGGTTCGGGATGACCATCGAACTGCGTGCCCGACATGCCCAGCGTATCGGTGAAACGCTGCCATTCGGCACGGTAATCATAGCGATGACGGAACAGGTGCTTGGCGATCTTCACCTTGGTCCACGCGCGCAGCCACGGCGTCGACAGCATCGTCATGAGGGTCGCGGTCGCGCCGAACACGATCGCGGTCTGTGCAATGCGGGAATAAGGCCCGGCATAGCTACCGGCGAGACTGGTCGCGAGCGCGACGATGCCCACGTACAGCACGATTCCGATCGCGGTGAGCGCCCGTATCGTCACCGGCCGCGACAGCGCGAGCGTCCAGTCTCCACTGCGATGCACCGCGATCATCAACACCGCTGCCACGCCCACCATCGCCATGCCGCGCACCGCAGACAGCCATGACACCCAGTCGGCCTGGAAATAAAACAGCGTGAGCAGCACGAGGTCAGCGCCCCACATCGCCGCCAGCGCCAGCATGACCAGCCTGATCCCACCGCGCGAAGCCGGAGCTGCCTGGTAGAGATGATGGACCAGCACCAGTGCGCTGACCGCGGTCATCATGCGGAAGACCAGCCGCGCGGTGCCGACCGCCACCACGGCCTCGCGGTCAATCGGCGCCATTTCGGCTATTGCCAGCAAGGCACTCATCACCGCGATCGCGACGACCAGCAGATAGACCGCGCCCAGCGCAAAATTCCCGGCCCGATCCCGCCGGACCAGCGCCAGCATGAAACCGAGCCACGCAATATTGCGGACGCTTTCCGCGATGCGCGGCGCGACATGGCCGGCATCGATCCCCGCCACGGCCAATGCCCAGAGGCTCGTCGCGAACAAGGCCGTGACGAACGCGCCGTGCGGCCATTGCCCAGCACCGCCGCGGAGTTGCGCTACGCCCAGCCCCCCGAACACGAGGGCGGCGAGCGCATGGCTCCAGAGGGTGAGCGTCGCCATCATGCCGTATTCAGCGCGCGCCGACCGGCCACAGCACCACGCGCAGCGTCTGCAACAGGATCAGCATGTCGAGGAACGGCGAGTAGTTCTTCGCGTAATACAGGTCGTATTCCAGCTTGTGCCGGGCATCCTCGATCGACGCGCCATACGGATAGTTGATCTGCGCCCAACCGGTGATGCCGGGCTTCACCATGTGCCGCTCGGCATAGAAGGGCAGCTGATCCTCAAGCTGTTCGACGAACTGCGGGCGTTCGGGGCGTGGCCCGACGAAGCTCATCTCGCCCTTCAACACGGTCCAGGTCTGCGGCAGTTCGTCGATCCGGACCTTACGGATGAAACGACCGACCCGGGTGATGCGGGGATCGTCCTCCGCCGCCCAGACTGCAGTCCCCGCGACCTCCGCATCCTGCCGCATCGAACGCAGCTTCAGGATGTCGAAGCCCTCGTTGTAGAGCCCGACCCGGCGCTGGCGGTAGAAGGCCGGGCCCTTCGATTCGAGTTTGATGGCGATTGCGGTGAGCAGGATGATCGGCAGCGTCACGATCAGCAACAGCCCGCTCGCGATGATGTCGAACGCGCGCTTGAAGACGCTCGACAGCATGCGACTCGATGCGAAACCGTCGGAGAAGATCAGCCATGACGGATTGACGCTCTTCAGGTCGATGCGCCCCGTTTCACGTTCGAGAAAGCTGGAAATTTCGCTGACCTGGACGCCGGTCGTGCGGACCCGCAACAGATCCTTCATCGGCAAGGCGTTGCGTCGCTCGTCGAGCGCGAGGACCACTTCGCTGGCATTCTGATCGACGATGTACGCCGCCAGGTTCGGAATGTCGGCGCGCGGCGTGACGGTCGCAACGACGGGATCCGCCTCCCCCATGGAGACGAAGGCCGCGACGACGAAATTGATGCCGGGCTGTTCGGACAATCCGAGGATCTGCGCCGCACGCTTGCCGGCGCCCAGCACGATGATGCGACGCTTGAACGTCTCGCCGCCAAGCGTCTTCCCGAGCAACGCCCGCACGGTGACGAGCAGCACGGTCGCGATGATCGTGGAGTACAACAGGTTCGATCGCCAGAAGGTAAGTGCGGGAACCAGAAAGAAGATGAACGACAAGAAGATGACGCCGAGTGCCAGCGCCACGGCCAGACGCGCGGCGGCGAACCGGAGCGACAGGAACGAAGCGACGCCGTACGCCCCGACCGCGACCAGCGAGACCTGCAACGCGATCGCAAACGTCAGCAACTGCGCGATCCGGGTGGCGATCGGCTCGACCAGCATCCCGATCTGATGCGCGCGAACGACCCAGCCCAGCTCTGCCGAAACGATCAGCAGGATCATGTCGACCAGCCCGAGCAGAAGCACGGTATGCGGCACGTAATGCTTGAAGAGCCGTATCATGCAACGCTTCCCGACAGGTTATTTGTAAATGCTACCGACACCTGAACGCTTGGTTTCGCAGGAAAACACGAAAAAAGCCTGAAGACCGCGCATCCAATCGATACATTCGGCGATTGGCACCGGTGGCCGCTCCGCTATAGCTCAGCGCCACCCGGAGGATTCATGACCGCACGCAAAATCGTTCCCGTTATCCTGTCAGGCGGATCGGGCACGCGCCTTTGGCCGATGTCCCGCCCTGAAATGCCCAAGCAGATGCTCGCGCTGACGGCGGATGAAACGATGCTGCAGCTTACGGCGGGTCGTACGTTCGGCGAACGCTTTGCCGCTCCGATCGTGGTCGCCAATGCGCGCCATGCCGACCTGGTCGAGCAGCAGCTTGCAGAAGCTGGCGCAACACCGCAGGCGCTGATCCTCGAGCCAACCGGTCGCAACACTGCGCCCGCCATCGCGCTGGCGGCGATCGCCGCCGGTGGGGGCGGCGACGCGTTACTGGTTATGCCGTCGGACCACGTTATCGGCGATGTCGCGGCATTCCACGCGGCGATCGAGGCCGCAATGCCGCTCGTCACGCAAGGGTGGCTGGTCACGTTCGGCATCGCACCCGACGCGCCCGAGACCGGCTATGGCTGGATCCAGATCGGCGACGAACTCCAGCCCGGCGTCAACCGCGTCGCGCGGTTCGTCGAGAAGCCCCCGCTCGACAAGGCGCAGTCGATGCTGGCGAGCGGCGATCATGCCTGGAACGGCGGGATCTTCCTGTTCCTTGCCGACTCCTATCTCGAAGCCCTCGCGCAGTTCGATCCGGGTATCCTGACCGCCACGCAGGAGGCGATGGACAAGGCGCGTACCGAAGGGACCCGCATCTACCCCGACGCGGTCGCCTTTGCAGCCTCGCCCGACGATTCGATCGATTATGCGGTGATGGAAAAGGCCGACCGTGTCGCGGTCGTGCCGGTCGCGATGGGCTGGAACGACGTCGGCAGCTGGGACGCGCTCCACGCGATCAGCGACACGGACAGCGACGGCAACGCGCACCGCAGCCACGGCGACGGCAACGTTCTCGCAATCGATACGAAGAACTGCTTCGTCCGCAGCGACGGCGTCCGCGTCTCGCTGGTCGGGGTCGAGGACCTGATCGTGGTCGCGAGCGGCAACGACGTCCTGATCATGCCACGCGGTCGCAGCCAGGAAGTGAAGAAGCTCATCGAGGCCATGAAGGACCCTGCGAAGAAGGCAGCGCCGACGAGCTGAGGTCGGGATGCACGATCGGTCCGGCTGCACGCCGGGCCGGTCGAATTACGGTTTCTTGCGGGTCTTCGGCACCTGCGACAGGCGCGTCAGCAGCGTCGGGATGTCTTCGGTGATCATCGTATCCGTCGGCGTCTGCCAGGACGAACGCAACGTTTCGCCGACATCGTGCAATCGTGCGCCGGCTTCACGCCTGGATGTCTCGTTTCGCACGTCTACCTCACCTACGCATACACCCGACGGCATCCTTCGGGGGGGTAAGGACACCGCCGGGCTCTCGGGTAAAACCGACGATATCCGCGCTTGTTCCGGCGGTTTCGCGACGGACGCATCTTCCACGCCGGTTCCGGTCGCAGACGCGCCGAAATTCCGATCCCGAAGCGCTGGCGGTCCGCGCGGCGATCGGCTTAGATGCGCGAAAGTTCACGGGAGAGTTCGTCATGGATCGTCGCCAGTTCCTCGCATCGGGCGGCGTCGCCGCACTTGCCACCACGTTGTTGCCGTCATCGGCCTTTGCGCAGTCGAGCGGCGACACCGCGCTCAACGCCGATTTCGAGCGGATATTCCAGGCGAGCGTCGCCCGGTCGCCCGAACTCGCGACATCGCTGGGTCTCGACAAGGGGTCTCTCGCGGGCCTGAAGAGCCAGCTTTCGCCGCGCACGCCGGAAAAGCGCGCACGCGACGTGAGCGAGACCAAGGCCGCGCTCGCCAGCCTAGCCCGCTACGACGGCGCAGGCCTGTCGCCCGCCGCCAAGCTCAACCTCGAAGTGGTGCGCTATTCGCTGAACACGCAGATCGCCGCGCCAGAGAAGTTCGGCATGGACAGCCCAATCCGCCCGTACCGGATTTTCCAGCAGGGCGGCGCCTATTTCCAGGTGCCCGACTTCCTCAACACCGCACACACGATCAACGCCACCCCGGATGCGGAGGCGTATCTGTCCCGGCTCGATCAGTTCGGCACGGTGCTCGATCAGGAAAGCGCGATGCAGCAAGCCGAGGCGGCACGCGGCCTGCTCGCACCCGGCTGGTCGCTCGACCTGACGCTGGGACAGATGCGGAAACTGCGGGGCCAGCCAGCCGCGACGTCGAGCATCGTCCAGTCATTGGTGAAACGTGCGGCGGCCAAGGGTCTTGCCGGCGACTGGCAGGCGCGCGCTTCGAAGATCGTCGAGGGCAAGGTCTATCCCGCGCTCGACCGCCAGATCGCGCTGATTGAGCGGTTGAAGCCGACCACCAAGCCCGGTGACGGGATATGGCGCGTGCCCAACGGCGACGCGATCTACGCGATGGCGCTGAACCAGGCCACGACGACAACGATGAGCCCCGACGAGGTCCACCGCATCGGCCTCGCTCAGGTCGCCGAGATCACCGCGCAGCTCGACACGATCCTGAAATCGCAGGGCTTCACGACCGGCACGGTTGGCGAGCGGCTGGCGAAGCTCAACGTGACTCCGGACCAGCTTTACGCGAACACCGCGGAGGGGCGCACCGAGCTGATCGCCGGGCTGAACGACGGCATCAAGGCGATGTACGCCAAGCTTCCCCAGGCGTTCTCCGAGGTCCCGACGCAGCCACTCGAAATCCGCGCGGTGCCGGTCGAGATCCAGGACGGCGCATCGAACGGCTATTACAACCGTGCCTCGCTCGATGGCAGCCGCCCGGCGATCTACTTCGTCAATCTGAAGGACGTCGGCGACTGGCCGAAATACACGCTGCCGTCGCTCACCTATCACGAGGGTGTGCCGGGGCATCACCTCCAGATCAGCCTTGCGCAGGAATCGAAGGACATTCCGACGCTGCGGAAGATCGGCTTCTTCTCCGCCTATTCGGAGGGCTGGGCGCTGTATGCGGAGCAGCTGGCCGACGAGCTCGGGGCGTATGCATCGCCGCTGGAGCGCGCAGGCTATCTCCAGTCGTTCCTATTCCGCGCGACGCGTCTGGTGGTCGATACCGGCATCCACGCGAAACGCTGGAGCCGCGAGAAGGCGACCGACTACATGGTCGCGACGACCGGCTTTGCGCGGCCGAGGACGCAGCGCGAGGTCGAGCGTTATTGCACGCAGGCGGGTCAGGCTTGCAGCTACAAGGTCGGCCACATGGCATGGACGCGGGCGCGGGTGAAGGCGAAGGCCGCGTTGGGCGACACGTTCGACCTGAAGCAGTTTCACGACATCCTGAAGGAAGGCGCGATGCCACTGACGATCCTGGAACGCCGGGTCGACGAGCGGATCGCGGCGATAAAGGCCAAGGGCTGAGACTTGGCTATCCTCCCCCGCGAGGGGGAGGTGGCGCCGAAGGTGACGGAGGGGGAGGACACGGAACCGGGGTTTTTCCTTACCTCCCCCTCCGTCTGGCTAAAGCCAGCCACCTCCCCCTGGCGGGGGAGGATCGTTTAAATCCGACGCGCAGTCCGACGCCTGCGAAGCCGCCCTGCCCTCGCGTCCGTTTGTCGCTCACCCCGTCCCGCTCGTGCCGAGTAGAGACCGAGTAGCTGCGCCAGCAGCATATCGAGGGCGCGTATCGAGGTACACGTTCCGCGCGCCAACTTGTCCTTCGATACGCCGTCTCGATGCGCCCCTGCAGAGCTATGCGATGGCTACTCGGAACGAACGGGATTGGGGCAAGATCGCGGCCCCTACTTCACAAACTAATTCGGCGTCACCTTCACCATCACCACGCCGTGCGGCGGGACCATCGCCGAGAACCGTCCTTCACGCAGGCGCCGCGTCGTCCCCGACCAAAGATCGCGCACGTCCGAAGCCATCGCCATCGTGTAGCCGATCTCCGGCCACGACACCGCGATCTCGGCCGGTGTTGTTCCCCGGTTCAGCAATAGCACCGCCCGACTTCCGTCCGCCAACGGGCGCGCCCACACCTCGTGGTCGCCATCGTCGCGGACCCGCCGCCCCTGCATCCCGAGCGTATCCTGATCGACCGCGATCACGTCCTTGTTGAGCAGGATCGCGCGCGTCGCGCCGTCCATCTTCGCGACGTCGTTGCCCGCGATCAGCGGCGCCGCCATCATCGCCCACAGGCTGAAATGCGCGCGATATTCGGTGTCGGTCATCCCGCCATTTCCGACCTCGAGCATGTCCGGATCGTTCCAGTGGCCCGGCCCCGCGAACGGATAGAGCGGCTCGTTCTTGTCGACGATGTCCATCATGCCGAGCGAATAGGTCACCGGCCCCGCCCACGCATCGCGGATGTCGCCGGTGGTGCGCCACATGTTGCCGATCTTCGCGCCCCATTCCCACGGGCGGTTGTTGCCCCATTCGCAGATCGAGAGCAGCATCGGCCGGCCGGTTGCGCGGATCGCGTCGGACATCAGCGCATAGGCTTCCTCCGCATTACGCACGCCGGTCGAACACCAGTCGTATTTGAGGTAATCGACGCCCCAGCGCGCATAGGTCAGCGCGTCCTGATACTCGTGCCCCTGGCTGCCGGGACGCCCGCCGCAGGTCTTTCGCCCGGCATCGGAGTAGATCCCGAACTTCAGGCCCTTTGCATGGACGTAGTCCGCCAACGCCTTGATCCCCGACGGGAACTTGGTCGCGTCGGCGGTGATGAAGCCGTCCTTGTCACGGTCGCCGTGCCAGCAATCGTCGATCACGACATAGCCGTATCCCGCCGCCTTCATGCCGTTTGCGACGATCGCGTCGGCGGTGTCGCGGATCACCTGTTCGGTGACCTTGCAGCCGTGTTTGTTCCAGCTGTTCCACCCCATCGGCGGCGTCATCGCGAGGCCGTTGGCGGTCCGCCCGGCCTCGCGCGATGGGCGCACGGTGTTGGGATCGACGAGCTGGTCCTGCGCCGCCGCGAGCGTGCTCGACATCGCCGCACACAGCGCGAGCAGCAGTCGCGCGAAACGGCGGCTCACTTGCCGCTGCGATCGAGCGTCTGCGCGGGCACGCGGACCGTCACGGTCTGGACGATGTCCGTGGCCGAGGTGGCGAGCATCACCTTGTAGTCGCCGCCCGCGATCTTCCAGCCGCCGGTCGTCGTGTCGAACGTCGCAAGCAGGCGCGGATCGATCGTCACCGATACCGATTTATCGCTGCCGGGCGCGAGGTCGACCTTGCGGAAGGCCCCCAGCCGCTTCGGCGCTTCCCAGCCTGCGCCCGACACATAGACCTGCGCGACCGCCTTGCCCTGCACGGCGCCGGTGTTCTTCACCGAGAAGCCGGCCTTGATGCCCTTGCTCTCGGCTGCCGCGGTCAGGCCGCTCATCGCGAAGTTGGTATAGGACAGTCCGTAGCCGAACGGGAACAGCGGCGTGGCGCCGGTCTTGTCGAACCATTTATAGCCGACCGCTGCGCCCTCGATATCGTAATTGCCCATCGGATGCGCGTCGCGGTCGAGCTTCGGATCGCCCTCCAGCACCGGCCGCGGGGTCTGCGCGAGCGACGCGGGGAAGGTCGCGGGCAGATGCCCCGACGGATTGACCTCTCCGGTCAGCACGCGCGCGATCGCCTCGCCGCCCGCCGTGCCGGGATACCACGCCTCCAGCACCGCGCCGACCTTGCCGAGCCACGGCATCACAACCGGCCCGCCGGTTTCGAGCACGACCACCGTCTTCGCGTTCGCGCGCGCGACCGCATCGATCAGCGCGTTCTGGTTGTCGGGCAGATTCAGGTCGGGCGCGTCGATCGACTCGCCGGTCCACTGCTCGCCGAACACGACGACGACATCCGCTTTCCGCGCCGCCGCGGCGGCCGCCCTGACGTCCTTGCCGTCGAGATAGGCCACGGTCGCGCCGGTCCGCGCCTGCAACGCCTTCATCGGCGACGAGGCGTGATAGGTCTTGGGGCCGGGGAAACCGCTCGGGAACCCATCCGCCACGATCAGGCCGTTGGTCGGCGCGTTCGGCGAATAGACCTGGCTCGAACCACCACCCGACAGCACGCCAACATCGGCATGCGCGCCGATCAGCAGGATCGACTTGGCCGACTTGGCGATCGGCAGCAGACCCGCGGTATTTTTCAGGAGGACGATCCCCTCCTCCGCATCAGTGCGGGTCACCGCAGCATGAGCGGCGTAATCGATCGTCGTCGCGCGGTCGCCCGCGACGACCGTATCGAACGCGCCTACGGAGAACATTCCCCACAGCACGCGGCGCGCCATGTCGGTGGCGCGCGCTTCGCTGACATGGCCGTTGTTGACCGCCTCACGCAGCGCATCCGCGAAGTACGCCGAGCGATCGAACGCCCAGCCCGATTGCTGATCGAGCCCGGCATTGGCCGCCTCGCTGGTCGAATGCGTCGCGCCCCAGTCGGACATGACATAGCCCTTGAAGCCCCAGTCGCGCTTCAGCACGGTGTTGAGCAGCCAGTCGTTTTCGCACGCATAATGGCCGTTCACGCGGTTGTACGAGCACATTACCGAGCCGGGCTGGCCGACCTCGTTGGCGATCTCGAACGCGAGCAGGTCGGACTGGCGCGCGGCCTGTTCACCGATCTTGTGATCCATCGTGAAGCGGTTCGTCTCCTGCCCGTTGAAGGCGTAGTGCTTCATCGTCGAGACGACGTGCTGCGACTGGATTCCCTTGATCTCGTGCCCGGTGATGATTCCGGCCAGCAACGGATCCTCGCCGCCATATTCGAAATTGCGCCCGTTACGCGGTTCACGCGTCAGGTTCATCCCGCCCGCGAGCTGCACGTTGAAGCCTGACAAGAACGCCTCGTTGCCGATCATCGCACCGCCCGCCTGTGCGAGGTCCGGGTTCCAGGTCGATGCGGTCGCGATCCCCGATGGCAGCGAGGTGCGCAGCCGCGGCGTCGGCCCGCGCTGGCTGGCGACACCGACGCCGGCATCGGTCTGCCACTGGTTCGGGATGCCGAGGCGCGGGATGCCGGGCACGATCCCGGCGGATGCGGGCAGGCCGTCCTTGGGATAGACGAAATTCTTGATCGGCGTCTTCTGCCAGTCGGCGGTGGTCGCGAAATAGCCGAAGGTGAGCTGCAGCTTCTCGTCGAGCGTCATCTCCTTCAGGAGCAGATCGACACGCGCATCGGCGCTCAACGCGGTGTTCATCCACGGCCGCGCCTTGGGGGCCTCGGTCCGCGCCGCCGCCGCGCTGGGCGCGTTGTTGGTCGTCTGCGCGACGGCGGGCGCTGCGACCGCCAGCACCGATCCCGCGAGCAATCGGACGAACAGGGCGCGGGAACGGGATGCGGTCATGGGCTTCACTTTCAGGCTGATCGAATGCCGTGTGTGCCGCGTTCGTCGCGTTACCGCAACCAGACGTCGCGCGGCGCGTGCCCGGTCACGCCTTGCCGAAACCGCCGCCGCCAGGCGTCTCGATCACGAATACGTCGCCCGGCGCCATGTCGACCTTGGCGGTGGAGCCCAGGTGCTCGATGCCGCCGTCGGCGCGCTCGATGGTTGCCGAGCCCAGCCCGCCCGGTTCGCCGCCCGCCACCCCGAACGGGGCCACGCGGCGACGGTTGGCGAGGATGCAGGCGGTCATGTCCTCTAGGAACCGGACTCGTCGCGTCGCCCCGTCGCCGCCGTGATGTGCGCCTGCGCCGCCCGAGCCGCGGCGGATCGAGAATTCTTCCAACAATACCGGAAAGCGCGTTTCGAAGATTTCCGGGTCGGTCAGCCGGCTGTTGGTCATGTGCGTCTGGATCACCGACGCGCCGTCGAAGCCGGGCCCCGCGCCTGCCCCGCCGGCGATCGTCTCGTAATATTGGTGGGTGTCGTTGCCGAAGGTGAAGTTGTTCATCGTCCCCTGGCTCGCGGCCATCGCGCCGAGCGCGCCGAACAGCGCGTCGGTGACGACCTGGCTCGTCTCGACGTTGCCGGCGACGACCGCAGCCGGATAGCGCGGGTTGAGCATCGAGCCTTCGGGCACGCGGATCGTCACGCCCCGCAGGCAGCCGTCGTTGAGCGGTACCGCCTCGTCGATCAGCGCGCGGACGACATAGAGGACGGCGGCACGGACGATCGAGACGGGGGCGTTAAAGTTGGTCGGGCGCTGGTCGCTGGTGCCGGCGAAATCGACCTCCATCGTCGCGGCTGCGCGGTCGACACGGACCGCCACGCGGACGACGGCGCCATCGTCCATCTCATAGGCGAACGCGCCGTCGTCGAGCGTCGCGATCAGGCGGCGAACAGCGGCGTCGGCGTTGGCCTGGACGTGCTCCATGTACGCCGCAACGACGTCGGTGCCGTACTCGTTCGCGAGCCGTATGAGACCAGTCGCGCCACGTGTGCAGGCGGCCAACTGTGCGGCGAGATCGGCGATGTTTTGGTCGATGTTGCGGGCTGGATAGGGGCCACTCGCGAACACTGCGCGCAGTTCGGTTTCGAGGAAACGCCCTTCGTCGACTACCAGCACGTCGTCGAGCAGCACGCCCTCTTCCTCGACCGAGCGGCTTTCCGGCGGCATCGATCCGGGCGTGATGCCGCCGACGTCCGCGTGATGCCCGCGGGCGGCTACGAAGAACGCCGGCGCGTCATTGTCGTCTGCAAAGACCGGCATGATGACGGTGATGTCGGGCAGGTGCGTGCCGCCGCGATAGGGGGCGCTGAGCGCGTAGGCGTCGCCGCGGCGGATACCGCGGCCATCTGCGCCGCCGCCGCGCGCGTCGATGATCGTGCGGATGCTTTCGCCCATCGACCCGAGGTGGACCGGGATGTGCGGCGCGTTGGCGACGAGGTTGCCGTGCGCGTCGAACAGCGCGCAACTGAAGTCGAGCCGCTCGCGGATGTTGACCGACGCGGCGGAGCGCTGGAGCGCGGCGCCCATCTCCTCGGCGATGCTCATGAACAGACCGGCGAAGATCGCCAGCCGGACCGGGTCGGATTCGGTGCCGATGCTGGCGCCGACGCGAGGTGCGATCCGGTCAAGGATCAGATTGCCGATCGGATCGACGCGCGCGCGCCAGCCGGGCTCGACGATGGTGGTCGAGACGCTGTCGAGGATCAGAGCGGGTCCGTCGATGGCGTGGCCGGCGGGGAGGCCTTCGCGGGCGAGGACCGGCGTGTCGTGCCATGTGCCGGCCATGTAGACGGGGGCGATCGAGAGCGGCGCGGCTGGCTCGTCGGGGAACGCGACGAGCGAGGCGTTGATCGGCGGACTCTCGGCGATCGCCTCCGCGACAACCCGGTCGGCGATCAGCGGTGCTTCGCTGGCGAACCCGAACTGCGCGATGTGTGCGGCGTCGAACGCGGCGATCATCGCTGGCGGTTCGTCGAGCTCGAGCTCGATGGTGTGGTCCGTCTGGCCTCGGCGCAGATGCACGCGGCGTTCGATCCGAACGTCGTCCGCCGTGACGCCCTGCGCCACCAGGGCGTCGCGCGCTGCTTCCGCCAGACCGTCCAGCGCCTGCGCGATCGCGGCATAGTCCGCGAACGCAGTACCCGAGGTCGCCTCGCGGAGCACGCGGCGATCGGCGAGGCCCATGCCGTACGCCGACAGCACGCCGGCCAGCGGGTGGATCATCACGCGGTCCATTGCCAGCGCATCGGCGACGAGGCACGCATGCTGCCCTCCGGCTCCACCGAAGCAGGCGAGCGTGTAGCGCGTCACGTCGTGCCCGCGCGCGACGGAGATCGTCCGGATCGCGTTCGCCATGTTCGCCACCGCGACCGCGACGAACCCTTCCGCCGCGACCTGCGGATCGAGCGGCAGTTCCACGAACCGGGCGGCCACCGCCTCGGCATCGAGCGGCTGGTCGCCTGCCGATCCAAACAGCGCCGGGAAGAATTCGGGGCGAACCTTGCCGAGCATCACGTTGCAGTCGGTCACGGTCAGCGGCCCGCCGCGGCGATAACACGCAGGTCCCGGCACCGCGCCCGCACTCTCTGGGCCGACGATCAGCCGCTCCCCATCGAACCGACAGATCGAGCCCCCGCCCGCTGCGACGGTATGGATCCGCAGCATCGGCGCGCGGATGCGGGCGCCGGCGATCAGCGTCTCAGTGTCGCGTTCATAGGTGCCGGCGTAGTGCGACACGTCGGTCGAGGTGCCGCCCATGTCGAAGCCGATGATCTGTTCGAACCCGGCCTCGCGCGCCGTCGCGGCCATGCCGACGATACCGCCCGCCGGCCCCGACAGGATCGCATCCTTGCCGCGAAAGCCTGCGCCATCGACCAGGCCGCCCGACGACTGCATGAACAGCGCGCCCTGCCCCAGCGCGTCGCTCAGGCCCGCGACATAGCGATCGACGACCGGCGACAGATACGCGTCAACGACGGTCGTATCGCCGCGCCCGATTAGCTTGATCAACGGCGCGACGCGGTGGCTGACCGAGATTTGGGTGAAGCCGATCTCAGCCGCGATTGCCGCCAGCGCCTCCTCGTGCGCGGTGAAGCGGTAGCCGTGCATGAGGACAATCGCGATGGCGCGCAAACCGCTATCGAATGCCGTCTGTAGCCCTGCACGGGCCGCGTCGACGTCGAGCGGCCCGAGCACATCGCCCTCCGCACCGACCCGCTCGTCGATCTCCACGACATGCGCGAACAGCGGCGGCGGACGGTTCACGTCGCGCGCGAAAATATCGGACCGCTCCTGGTGACCGATCAGCAGCGCATCGCCGAACCCGCGGGTGATCGCGAGGCACGTCGGTTCGCCCTTGCGCTCGAGCAGCGCGTTGGTCGCGACCGTCGTCCCGATCCGCAGTTCGAGAGGCACGTCCGCTCCGTTGGTCAGCCGCCGGATCGCCTCGACTGCCGCATCATCATAGCGCTCGGGATCTTCCGACAGCAGCTTGGCGGTGACGATCCGTCCGTCGGGCTGCCGCGCGACGACATCGGTGAACGTGCCGCCGCGATCGATCCAGAACTGCCATGTGGTCATCGGTTACTCAGCCCAGGAATTGCGTCATCCGCGCCGCAGCATCGGTCCATGCGACCCCGCGATCGTCGAGCCATGCGTCATCGTAATAGGTGCAGCCATAGCGGTCGCCGCCATCGCACAACAGCGTGACGATGCTGCCCGTCTCGCCCGCCGCCGCCATCTCCTCGACGATCTGCGCGCAGGCCCAGAGGTTGGTCCCGGTGGAGCCGCCGACGCGCCGGCCGAGCCGGTCGGACAGCGCGCGCATCGCACCGATGCTGTCGGCATCCTCGACCGCGATCATCCGGTCGATGACGCTCGGCACGAAACTGGGCTCGACGCGCGGCCGTCCGATCCCCTCGATCCGCGACGCGCACCCCTCGGGCAACGCGACCACCGATCGGTCCTCGAAATGCCGGTGGAACACCGAGTGCACCGGGTCCGCGACGCAGAGTTTCGTGTCGTGCCGGCAATAGCGGATGAAGCGCCCGATCGTCGCCGACGTGCCGCCGGTCCCCGCGCCGCAGACGATCCAGGACGGGCACGGATGCTCCTCCTCGGCCATCTGCGCGAAGATGCTCTCGGCGATGTTGTTGTTGCCGCGCCAGTCGGTCGCGCGCTCGGCGTAGGTGAACTGGTCGAGATAATGCCCGCCGGTTTCCGCCGCGAGCCGGTGCGAGACCGCGTAGACGGTACGCGGATCGTCGACCATGTGGATCTCGCCGCCGTGAAAGCGGATCGCGTCGAGCTTGGGCTTGGCGGTCGTCGCGGGAACCACCGCGATGAAGCGCAGCCCCAGCATTTTCGCGAAATACGCCTCCGACACCGCAGTCGATCCTGACGAGGATTCGATCACCGTCGTGTCCGGCCCGATCCATTCGTTGCACAGCGCGTACAGGAACAGCGACCGCGCGAGCCGGTGCTTGAGGCTGCCGGTCGGGTGCGAACTCTCGTCCTTGAGGTACAGGACGATACCGGGGTACCGCGGCAAATCCACCCGAATGAGGTGCGTGTCGGCGGACCGGTTATAGTCCGCCTCGATCCGCCGTACCGCTTCCGACAGCCAGCGCCGGTCGACGCGCTTCGTCACCCTTGCAGCCCGTGACGGACCAGCATCGCGGTCGGCTCGGGATCACGCCCGCGGAACGCGCGGAAGCTCTCCGCCGCCGGACGCGTGGCCCCACGCGCGAGCACTTCCTCGCGGAACCGGTCGCCGGTCTTGCGATCGACCAGGCCCGCTTCCGCAAACGCCTCGAAGCCATCGGCGGCCAGCAGTTCGGCATAGAGATAGCTGTAATAGCCCGACGCATAGCCGCCTGCGAAAATGTGGCTGAACGCGTGCGGGAAGCGGTGCCATGCGGGCGGGCGGATCACCGCCACCTCGTCGCGCACCGCCTCGATCACCTCGATCGGGTCGCTGCCCATCGTGCCCAGATGCAGCAGCAAGTCGAACAGCGCGAACTCGACCTGGCGCAGGATGAACATCCCCGCCTGAAAATGCCGCGCCTTCACCATCCGTTCGAACAGGTCGGCGGGCAGCTTCTCGCCGGTCTTGTAGTGCCCCGACATGCCGGTCAGCACGTCCTTGTCCCAGGCGAAATCCTCCATCAACTGGCTCGGCAGCTCGATCGCGTCCCACTCGAAGCCGTTGGTGCCGGCGATGCTCGGGCGGTTCACCTTGGTGAAGAGCAGGTGGATGCAGTGGCCGGTCTCGTGCAGCAACGTCGTCACGTCGTTGTGGCTCAGCAGCGACGGCGTCTCGCCGCCATCCGGGGCGAAATTGCAGACGAGGTACGCGACGGGCACCGTCACGGTATTGCCGTCGTGCAACCGCGGCCGCGCCTGCGCCATCCACGCGCCGCCACGCTTGCCGGTCCGCGCGTGCAGGTCGAGATACAGCCCGGCGAACACCGTCCCGCTCTCGTCCACCACGTCGAAGAACCGCGCATCGTCATGATACAGCGACACGTCGTCGCGCTCGACGAGCTTGATGCCGAACAGCCGCTGCATCAGCGTCTGCCAGCCCTCCATCACGCGCTCGACCGGGAAATACGCCTTCACCACCTGCGCGTCGACCGCATAGCGATCCTGCCGCAACCGGTTCGACACGAAGCCCGCATCCCACGGCTCGAAATCGGCGATCCCTAGCTGCTCGGCGGCGAACGTCTTCAGTTCGGCGAGGTCACGCTCAGCCGCCGGCTTCGCCCGCCGCGCCAGATCGCGCAGGAACGCGATCACTTCGGCGCCGTTCGGTGCCATCTTGGTCTCGAGCGACCACGCGACCGGATCGGTGAAGCCGAGCAGCTTAGCCCCCTCATGCCGCAGTTCGAGGATACGCGCGATCCGCGCGCTGTTGTCGAACTCGCCCGCGTTCGGCCCCTGGTCCGACGCGCGCGTCGCGAACGCGCGGTACATGCGCGCGCGCAGGTCGCGGTTCTCGGCGAAGGTCAGCACCGCGTTGACGCTCGGCTGTTGCAACGTGACCAGCCAGCCCGCCTGCCCCTTCGCCTTGGCGGCATCCGCGAACATCGCCTTGTCCGCGTCCGAAATCCCCGCGAGATCGGCCTCGTCGGTCACCAGTTCCGACCACGCATCGGTCGCATCCAGTACCGCGCTGCCGAACTCGTTCGACAGGCCCGACAGCTCGACCGAAATCTCGCTGAACCGGTCCCGTGCCTCAGGCTCCAGCGCCACACCCGACAGCGTGAAGTCGCGGATCGCCTGCTCGACCGCGACCCGATCTTCGACGGGTAGGTCGGCAAACTCGGGCGACACGCTCAGCGCCACGAACACCTCGTACAGGTCGCGGTTCTGCCCGACCTTCATGTCGTTCTCGACGAGCCGCTTCTGCCCCTCCGAATACGCCGCGCGCAGTTCGGGCGTGTCCGCGACACCGTGCAGGTGCGACACCGCCGACCAGATCGCGCCGATCTCGGTATTCGCGCGCTCGTACGGCAGCCACGCGCCCGCGAAATCCGTCGGCCGCGCGGTCGTCAGCGCCTCGACCATCGCCTCATGCCGCGCGATCGCCTCGTCGAGCGCGGGCGCGATCTGGTCGGGCGACAGCTCGGCGAAACGGGGCAGCGACAGCGTATCGAGAAGCGGGTTCGTCGGGGCAGTCATGGATAATCCTTCAGCATTCGACGACGTTGACGGCCAGGCCACCAAGCGACGTCTCCTTATATTGCGAGCGCATGTCCTCACCGGTCTGGCGCATCGTCTCGATCACCGCATCGAGGCTGACGATATGGCGACCGTCCCCCCGCAGCGCCAGATACGCGGCGTTGATCGCCTTGATCGCACCCATCGTGTTGCGCTCGATGCACGGGATCTGGACCAGCCCGCCGATCGGATCGCAGGTCAGGCCGAGATTATGCTCCATGCCGATCTCCGCCGCATTCTCGATCTGCGCATTGGTCCCGCCGAGCGCCGCGACGAGCGCGCCCGCCGCCATCGAGCATGCCACGCCGACCTCGCCCTGGCACCCCATCTCCGCCGCCGAGATCGACGCGCGCTTCTTGTAGAGAAACCCGATCGACGCCGCGGTCAGCAGGAAATCATGCGCACCCTTCGGCGTAGGGTCCTTGGTGAAATTCTCGTAGAAGCGCAGCACCGCCGGCAATACGCCCGCCGCGCCATTGGTCGGCGCGGTCACGACCCGGCCACCCGCCGCATTCTCCTCGTTCACCGCGAGCGCATACAGGCTGACCCACTCGAACACCGCCGACGGATCGGCCGCGGTATCGCGCGCCTGCAACCCCTCGAACAGCGCCTTCGCGCGACGCGGCACCTTCAGCCCGCCCGGCAGGATGCCGCCCTGCCGACACCCGCGATCGATCGACGCGAACATGGCCGCGCGGACGGCATCGAGGAACGCATCGGTCTCGCTCTCCGGCCGCCACGCGATCTCGTTCTCGCGGACGATGTCGGCGATCGTCATCCCCGTCGCGTCCCCGGTCGCGAGCAGTTCCGCTCCCGACGAGAACGGTCGCGGCAACAGGATGTTCGCCTTGACCGGCCCCGACCCCGCCTCGACGATCGCGCCGCCACCGATCGAGAAATACGTCCGCTCGACGCTGCGCCCGTCACCGAACGACGCGGTGAACGTCACCGCATTGGGATGCCCCGGCAAAAACGTCTGCGCATGGAACAGCAGATGCTGGCTCTCCTCGAACCCGATTTCTACCCGCTCGGCCAGCATCAGCCGCCCGCTAGACCGGATCGCTGCCAACCGCACCGGGATCAGGTCCGGATCGATCGTCTCCGGCTGCGCGCCGCTCAGGCCCAACATCACCGCACTGTCGGTCGCATGCCCCCGCCCGGTCAGCGCCAGCGAACCATACAAGTCGACGCGCACCGCCACCGGCTTCTCGTCCGCGACCATATCCGCGAACAGCCACGCCGCGCGCATTGGCCCGACGGTATGCGAACTCGACGGCCCGATCCCGATCGTGAACAGGTCGAGGATGCTGATCGCCTGGTGGCAATCGGGACGAGCGCGGGCGTGTTCATCCGGGCGATCGACGGTCAACGGGTTCATGCCGAGATGCTCAGGCGGAATCGGCGACGACGTACGGCGCGCGACCCTCGACCGGCGCGGCAAACTTGGCGGAAACGTCCATCGTCCTCGGCATCCTTCAACCCCTGACTCGCCAGCCGGTCACGACGGCAAGCCAGCCGTACCGTAGCCACGGTCGACATCACAGTATGAGACGATGCCCCCCGTCGTCCATCCGAAGTGAGCGGAGCATGGTGGACGAAACCCCGCTTGCAGGTTGCCCACGTCAAAAATCGACGCGCTCGGCAACAGCGGCGTTCGGAAGCGCCCGTGCAAGGGGGCTCCCGTTACAAGATGAGGCTGCGCTGCATGCCCGCGAAGGGTTACCGCATGCGGTTAAAGGAAATATCACTCTAACGAAAATTGGCGGAGACGGAGGGATTCGAACCCTCGGTACCAGTAAACCCGGTACGGCGGTTTAGCAAACCGCTGGTTTCAGCCACTCACCCACGTCTCCGGCTGCAGCAGATGCGGGGCTATAGCGAGGGTCGGGCGGCGGGGCAACGGCTGTAATGCGCTATTCCGACGCGAAATCGACACGGGCCGGTGGTTCGTTCATTGCGCGGCAAGGCGCATCTTGGTTACCTAGCCGCAGCGGGCGCATTCGCGTTCTGGGGAATAGTTGATCATGCGTAGCTTCTGGCTTGGCCTTGGCGTCCTTGCAGCCACCTTGTGCGGCGGTGCGCCGGGTATCGCGGCGGCGCAGGTCCGCACGATCGATCCCAACCAGGCGATCGACGGCGACCTTTCCGCGCAGCCTTCGCAATATCGCGCCGGCCAGTCGGTTCCGCAAACAACGACGCAGCCGTCGCGGCCTGCCGATCAGGACGTTCCGGCCGAACCGACGCCGACGCCGACACCGGCGCCACCACCCGCGACGAACGCCCAGCGTCCCGAAACGCGTGCCGAGGCGACGATGCAGGCCGCCGACACCTATGAACGCGACGACCTGCTCGCCGCGGGCGAAGGCGTGTTCGGCAAGGGCGCAGCAGGGCTTGGCGGCATCCTCGAGAACATCCTGAAGGATCAGGGCCAGCCCAACGCCTATATCGCCGGTCGCGAGGCGTCCGGGGCGTTCATCCTCGGCGTCCGCTACGGCTCGGGAATTATGAGCCACAAGGTCGAGGGCCAGCAGCCGGTCTATTGGACGGGGCCATCGGTCGGCTTCGACGTCGGCGGCGACGCGAACAAGGTCTTCGTGCTGGTCTACAATCTCTACGACACCGAAGAACTCTACAAGCGCTTCCCGGCCGTAGAAGGCCGGCTGTATCTCGTCGGCGGTTTCGCCGCGACCTATCTCCGCCGCGGCAACGTCGTCCTGATCCCGATCCGTCTCGGCGTCGGCTGGCGTGCGGGAGTGAACGTCGGGTATATGAACATCACGCACAAATCGAGGTGGCTGCCGTTCTAAGCGCAGCGCGGCAGGCGGCTACGCCCGCCTGACTCGCGCAAGCCCGGCCGGCGAGCTTCAGCCCGTCCGACGACGTGGGCTTCGCCCACGGCGCGCGCCCAGACACCGAAGTCCCTCGTGGCGCAAAGCCAAAGCCACGCGCACAAGTTGACGCCCCCACCCCAAACGCTACGCCTGAAAAATGGCAAAACCCGACCGTCTCGCCCGCCTCGACGCCCAGCGCGAGGACCTGGAAACCGAATATCGCGAAACGCTGATCGCGGCGCTCGAAAAGACCGCGTCCGGTTCGCTGGGCCTGTTCGACCGCACCCCGGACCGCCGCGTCCGCGCCGCGATCGCCCCTACGATCGACGCGCTCACCGAGATGGGCGGCGACATCGATTCGATGCGCGACCGCCTGATGCTGGAACCCTTCGCACTCCACCGCGACTTCTTCGCCGCGCGCGGTCCGGTCAGCGCCAGCGCGGTCGGCGAGCAGAAGGAGGCGCGGCTGTGGCTCGACCGGCTGAAGGTTTCGTCAGCCTGACGAATATTCGGGAACGCCCCTACCCCTCGAACCGCCACCCGACATTGGTCCCCGCGAGAAACGGCACCACCGCCGTATCCCCCGCGCCGACCGACGCGGGTACCTCGGCATCGCCGCGCACCAGCGTCACGGTGCCTTCGTTCAGCGGCAACCCGTAGAAGCGCGCGCCGTGCTCGGAGGCGAACCCCTCGAACTTGTCGAGCGCACCTTCCTCGTCGAATACGCGCAGATACGCTTCCAGCGCGAACGGTGCGTTGAAGATGCCCGCGCATCCGCAGCCGGATTCCTTGGCGCCCACCACATGCGGCGCGCTGTCGGTCCCGAGAAAGAACCGCGGCGATCCCGACACAGCGGCGCGGCGCACGGCCAGTCGGTGCGTCTCGCGCTTCAGCACCGGCAGGCAATAGGCGTGCGGACGAAGCCCCCCGTCGAACAGCGCGTTGCGGTTGATCAGCAGGTGCTGCGGCGTGATCGTCGCGGCGATCGGATGATCCGCCTCGGTCACGAACGCCGCCGCTTCGGCGGTCGTGATATGCTCCAGCACGATCTTCAGGCCGGGATAGTCGCGCACCAGCGGCGTCAGCACGCGCTCGACGAACACCGCCTCGCGGTCGAAGATATCGATCGACTTGTCGGTCACCTCGCCGTGGATCAGCAGCGGTATGCCGATCCGCTGCAACGTCTCCAGCACGCCGGTCAGCGCGCGGATATCGGTGACGCCGTGCGCCGAATTGGTCGTCGCATGCGCGGGGTACAGCTTGCACGCGGTGAAGACGCCCTCGGCATGGCCGCGCGCGATCTCCGCCGGATCGGTCCCGTCGGTGAGGTAACACGTCATCAACGGCGTGAAGTTCGCACCCTCCCCCAGGGCCGCCATGATCCGCTCGCGATAGGCCTTCGCGGCCTCGATCGAGGTCACGGGCGGGGTCAGGTTCGGCATGATGATCGCGCGTGCGAACTGCCGCGCGGTATGGCTCGCTACCGCCTCCAGCATCGCGCCATCGCGCAGGTGGACGTGCCAGTCATCGGGGCGGCGGATCGTGAGGCGCTCGGTCATGCGGCCTTACTATCGGCGCGCGCCGCCGGATGCCAGACGTCGCCTGCTTGGAAATCGCGCCAGGCGCACTAGGTGGTGATCATGGACACTCCTGGAACGATGCTCGCCGATCGCAGCGTGATCCGCATCGCGGGCGAAGACGTGCGGGGCTTCCTGCAAGGGCTGGTCACCGCCGACACCACGTTGCTGACCCCCGCCACTCCGGCGTGGGCGGCATTGCTGTCGCCGCAGGGCAAGGCGCTGTTCGACTTCATCTTGTGGGCGGACGGCGACGACGTGCTGATCGACGTCGAGGCTACGCAGGCCGAAGCGCTGACGAAACGCCTATCGCTCTACCGCCTGCGCCGCGCGATCACGTTCCAGCCGGATGCACTGAAGGTTCATTGGTCGCTCGGCGGCTCCCAAGGTGTGCCAGACCCTCGCCTTGCCGACCTCGGCCATCGCTGGATCGCCCCGGAAGCAGCGCCCGCGACCGGGTGGCACGCGCACCGCCTGTCACTCGGGGTGCCCGAAGGCATCGCGGATCTCGGCGCCGGCGAAACGCTCTGGCTCGAATGCAACGCTCGCGAACTGAACGGCGTCAGTTTCACCAAGGGGTGTTACGTCGGCCAGGAAAACACCGCGCGGATGCATCACCGGTCGAAGGTCAACCGCCGCCTGGTCGTGGCCCCCTTCACCGAGCCGAGCAACCGTACGCGTACGACCTACCCGGAGCTTGGCCTGATGATCGAGCATCGCCGCGTCGAAGCTCTTGGCGATGCGGTGATCCCGACATGGCTCGCCGCCGCTCTGGCCGACGACGAGACGGCTTAGCATCCGGATGCCGCCACCCCTCCCCGTCTGCGGGAGGATTTGCTAGAGGCGGTGCATGCCTGCAACCCCCGCCTGGCCGCCGCAGTCCACGCCGCGCCTGTTCGTCGATACGCCGCTCGCGGCCGGTCCGCTCCACGTCGATGGGCCGGCGGCGCATTATCTCGTCGGGGTGATGCGGATGAAGATCGGCGATCCGGTGAAGTTGTTCGATGATCGGACCGGGGAATGGCTCGGCGTCGCGGCGAGCGTCGGCAAGCGCGACCTGGTGCTCGACGTGACCGAAATGCTGCGGCCGCGCGAGGACGTGCCCGATCTGTGGCTGTGCGCCGCGCCGCTCAAGAAGGGGCGGGTCGACTGGATGGCGGAGAAGGCGTGCGAGCTGGGCGTCGCGCGGCTGGTGCCGGTGGTCACGCGGCGGACGATCGTCGACAAGCCCAACACCGAACGTCTGCGGACGCAGATGATCGAGGCGGCCGAGCAATGCGGGCGCACCGCGCTGCCCGAGGTGGCCGAGCCGGTGAAGCTCGCCGCGTTGCTGCGCGACTGGCCCGAGGACCGCGCGCTGTTCTTTGCCGATGAAACCGGCGGCGTGCCTGCGCTGGATGCGATACGGGGGCGCCCCGGCCCGGCGGCGATCCTGATTGGGCCCGAGGGCGGCTTCGATGCGGACGAGCGGGAGGCGATCCGTGCGCATCCGAACGCGGTCGGCATCGGGCTGGGGCCGCGCATCCTGCGAGCCGAAACCGCGGCGGGGGCGGCGGTTGCCTTGTGGATGGCTGCGGCTGGCGATTGGGGCGCCGATCGGGCGGGTGTATGACATCGGTACCGATTGGTCCGAATCCCCTCTAGCACCCTCGTTCATCGACGCGTAAGGCGCGGCGATGACGACGATTCCCGCTCCGAAAAAGACCAGCCCGACGATCGAGTCGCGCGACCAGTTGATCGCCAGCTTCGCAGGCGGCGAGAAGCCGAAGAACGCATGGCGGATCGGCACCGAGCACGAGAAGTTCGTTTATGCGAACGGCGATCACCACGCCCCGTCCTATGACGAGCCGAGCGGCATCCGCGCGTTGCTTGGCGATCTGGAGCAATATGGCTGGAAGCCGGTCATGGAGGGCGGAAACGCCATCGCCATGTCGGGCCCCGACGGCAGCATCAGCCTTGAGCCTGCGGGCCAGTTCGAGCTGTCGGGCGCGCCGCTCGATTCGCTGCACGAGACTTGCGCCGAGACCGGGCGTCATCTGGAGCAGGTGAAAGCGGCGGGCGAGAAGCTCGGGATCGGCTTTCTCGGGCTCGGCATGTGGCCGGACAAGACGCGTGCGGAACTGCCAACGATGCCCAAGGGGCGCTATGCGATCATGCTGCGGCACATGCCGCGCGTCGGCAGCATGGGGCTCGACATGATGCTGCGGACCTGCACGATCCAGGTGAACCTGGATTACGCGTCCGAGGCGGACATGGTGAAGAAATTCCGCGTCGGACTCGCGCTTCAGCCGCTCGCGACCGCGCTGTTCGCGAACTCGCCGTTCACCGAGGGCAAGCCGAACGGCATGCTGTCGTATCGCAGCCATATCTGGTCCGACACCGATCCGCACCGCACCGGCATGCTGCCGTTCGTGTTCGAGGATGGTTTCGGCTACGAGCGCTATGCCGAGTACGCGCTCGATGTGCCGATGTACTTCGTCTACCGCGAGGGCAAGTATATCGATGCCGCCGGGTTGTCTTTCCGCGACTTCCTGAAGGGCGAATTGTCGGTGCTGCCGGGCGAGAAGCCGACGCTCGACGACTGGACCGATCATCTGTCGACCGCGTTCCCCGAGGTGCGGTTGAAGACATTCCTCGAGATGCGCGGCGCCGATGGCGGGCCGTGGAACAGGATCTGCGCGCTGCCGGCGCTGTGGGTCGGGTTGCTGTACGATCAGGGTGCGCTCGATGCGGCGTGGGACCTGGTCAAGGACTGGACGATCGACGAGCGTCAGGCTCTGCGTGACGCGGTGCCGAAGCTGGGGCTGAACGCGCCGATCGCCGGTGGCGGAAAGCTGCGCGATATCGCCGGCGAAGTGCTCGACATCGCCGGTGCCGGGTTGTCGGCGCGGGCGCGGTTCAATCGGGCGGGCGACAACGAGACCGGCTTCCTCGATCCGCTGCGCGAGATCGTCCGTAGCGGCAAGGTGCCGGCCGAAGTGCTGCTCGAACGCTACAACGGCGTCTGGAACGGCGACGTTTCGAAGGTCTACGACGAGGCCAGCTTCTGACGGCTCCCCCTCCCGCTTGCGGGAGGGAATCAGCCGCGCAGTCGCGCGAACAACCGCGGCACCACGCCGTTGCGCGTCATCCAGTCGAAATACGCCCGATAGTCCGGATCGAGCTTCAGATGGCGCTCCTCGGTCTTCGCGCGCCAGTAATACACGCCGCTGACCGCCGCCAACAACAGCGTCGCGCGCGCCGCATCGACCATGCTGCCGACGGTCAGGATCGGGATCGTCGAGATCCACCAGAACAGGTTCTTCGACAGATACGCCGGATGCCGCGACACCGCGTATGGCCCGTGCGTCAGGATGCCGCGGTTGGTCAGGTTCGAGAAGCGGAAGCCGAACGCCATCGTCGCCCACGCATAGATCGCGGTCAGCGCCACCAGCACCGTCCCGATCAGCGCCAGCAGCACCGGATGCCACTGGAACCAATACGCCCAGTCCGACGTGCCCGGATGGTAATCGAGCGGACCGCCGGTGTTCATCAGGATGAACGGAGGATAGCACATCAGCGCGGGCATCCACGCCGCCGCGTAGGGATTGGCGCTGCGGATGTGCGAATCGAGCGGGCGGAAGGTCAGCAGATAGCCGATCGTCGCGAACGCCACGTCGATCAGGAACATCAGCGTCACCAGCCAGTTCGACAGCGACACCGGATCGTGCAGCACCGCGCGCAGATCGCCACGGACGAAATCGCCGAACCCCGGTGGCACGATCGCCAGCATGAAAGCGAGAAAGAACGTCTTCACGCCCCATGCGCGCAAATGGCCATAGATCGCCTCGCGGTCGACGCCTGCCTGCCCGGTCAGCCATGCGCCGAGATGCCAGGCGCCGTCGCGCGGCGCGACGAGATACCGGTCGATCCACAGCACGTAGGGGATCGAGGCGACGAACAGGATCGGCGCGGCGTTGGTGAAGCACCACATCGCAAACGCGAAATTGCCCTGCCAGTAAAACCGCCCGGCGCCGTAAATGACCGCGATCCCCGCCCAGGTCGCCCACAACCCCGCGAGCTTGGTCAGGCTGGTGTCGAGCGTCTCGCGCCACGGCTTGCCCGTCGACCAGTCGATCCCGGTGCTCGGGCTCCGGTGGACCTTGTCGACCAGCAGCGACCAGGCCACCATCGGCAGTCCGCACGCGACCACGTTGATGAGCGCGGAATACGGCCCGTCCATCCCATACCAGCGCGCGATCCCGAGCCACGCCAGCACGCCCGCCAACCCGGAAAGGCCCGCACCGTGGCTGACCGCCGACCGTGGACGTGGATCGGCCTCGGGGTCGGTCTCGGCCATATCGGAAAGCGCGGCGTCCTGGAGCATGGGATACTCAGTAGCGCGGATTGGTAAGCAAGCCATGAAGCATGATGCGCCGCCCCGCCTGCCCGCCCCGCCTGCCCGCCCCGCCTGCCCGCCCCGCCTGCCCGCTCAGCCTCAGCCCGTCGCCCTGCGCAGCACGCGCGACAATTGCTCGACCGAATACGGCTTGTGCAGCAGGTCGAAGCCGTGCGTCCCGTTCTGCGCGAGCACGTTGCTATACCCCGATGTCAGGACCACCGGCAGGCGGGGATACCGCTCGCGGATCGCTTCGGCGAGTTCGATGCCGTTCATCCCCGGCATGACGACGTCCGAAAACACGATGTCGAAGCGCGATGCATCCCGCTCGAGTTCGACCAGCGCCTCCTGAGCGTCGGCGGCCCAGACCGTCACATAGCCGAGTTCGGCGAGCGACTGGGTGGTGAACGTGCCCACTTCGCGATTGTCCTCGACGACGAGGACGCAGGTGCCGTGGCCGTCGGCGAGATCCTCCACAGCGTCATCCGCTTCGGTGGACTCCCCCTGATCGACTGCGGGGAGATACAGCGTGAAGGTGGTGCCGACGCCGACCTGGCTTTCGACCGTGATGTCGCCCTCGGATTGCTTGGCGAACCCGAACACCTGGCTCAGCCCGAGCCCGGTCCCCTGCCCCACGCCCTTGGTGGTGAAGAACGGTTCGAAGATGCGTTCGAGCTTGTCGGGCTCGATGCCCGATCCCGTGTCGGTCATCGATATCGCGACGAACCGCCCACGGACCATCGGGTGCGATCGGACCGCCGGAATGAACGCGGCGTGTCGCACGGCGACGTCGATCCGCCCCGCCCCGTCCATCGCATCGCGCGCGTTGACCGCCATGTTCACCAGCGCGGTATCGAGCTGGCTCGGATCGACGTTGGTGAAACACGCGTCGTCCGGCACGTCGATGCCGATCACGATGCGCGATCCGGTCAGCGTGCCCAGCATGTCCGAGATCACGCGCAGGCTCTGGCCGACGTCGATGATCTCGGGCTTCAGCGCCTGCCGGCGTGCGAAGGCGAGCAACTGGCCGGTCAGTTTCGCCGCGCGATCGGCGGTGTCCGAAATCGCCTCGATATAGCGCGCGCGCCGATCATCGCTGAGATCCGGGCGCTTGAGCAGATCGGTCGCCGACCGGATGACGGTCAGCAGATTGTTGAAATCATGCGCGACGCCGCCGGTGAGCTGGCCCACCGCCTCCATCTTCTGCGACTGGCGCAGCGCGTCTTCGGCGTTCTGAAGCTCGCTGGTCCGCGCCGTCACCTGCTGTTCGAGCGATGCAGCGAGTGCGGCCAGCTCCTGTTCCGCGCGGCGACGTTCGGTCGCGATCCGCGTGCGCTCGGCAACGTCGCGAATGAACGCCAGCTCATCCTCGCGCCAGTGACGCTGCGCTTCGTGATTGATGTACAACAAGGCAACGAGATCACCGTTCTCGGTCAACGGCATGTTGATGACGGCGCGGGCGCTGATCGCCTCGAGCGCGGCGGCGTTCGCCATCGTACGGGGGTCGATCCGCGCATCGTCGAACACCACGTCGCGGCCCTGGGCGAGGTCTTCGATGTACGATCCGTAATCGCGGAAGTTGAGCACGCCAGCGAGCGACGTGATTCCGGGCGCATTCCAGTCGCGCGCGATCGTGATGGTTTCGGCCTGCGTATCGACCTGGCCATAGCCCGCGCGGCTGACGCCCAGCGTATTGCCGATGATCCGCGCCGCCGCGAACGAGATATCGTCCGGCTCGTCGGTATCGCGGAAAACGTCGGACAGCTCGACGAGCGCGGCGCGCATCATGTCGCCACGCCGCTGGTCGGTGATGTCGGTCGAGACGCCGGCGATGCGCAGTGCCTCGTGGTGCGCATTGTAGAAGGGCTGCCCGCGCGAGCCGATCCATCGCATCTCGCCGTCCGGCCGGATGATGCGGTAGACGACGCCGTAATCGGTCCCCTCCGCGATGCAGCGCTCCACCTCGGCGACGCTTTTCTGCCGGTCGTCCGGGTGGATCGCTTCCAGCCGGTCTTCGTAGGTGAAAGGTTCGTGCACGGGGCGACCGAAGATCTCCTTGCAAGTCTCCGACGCGGTGAGGCGGTTGGTGGGGATTTCCAAGCTCCACGTACCGAACCGTGCCGCCTTCAGCGTGAAGGCCAGTTCGCGCTCATGCTCCTCCTGCATCCGCAGCCGGTCGGTGAGTTCGGCCATCAGCGAGGCGTTGCTGACCTCCAGGCCGTGCAGCCGCTCCCGCTCGATCGTCACGTCGACCTGGCTGGCAAAGAAATAGGCCAGCACGCCCTCGGTATCGTAGACCGGCGCCAGCAGCAGACGGTTCCAGAACAGTTCACCGTCCTTGCGGTGGTTCTGGATGTCGATCTCCAGCGGCTCGACCCGCTTCACCGCGTCGCGGATGCGCTGGATGGTCGCTTCGTCGGTTTCCGGCCCCTGCAGGAAGCGGCAGTTACGCCCGAGTATCTCGTCGCGCTCATACCCGCTCAGGCGACAGAACGCGTTGTTCACGAACACGACCGGATTGTCGGGCAGCCGCGGATTGGTGATGATCATCGGCATGCGCGTAGCCCGCACCGCGGCGACGAACGGATCGGTTCCGACGTCCTGGCCGATCAGTTCGGCCGCGATCCGCTCGGCATCGGCCGTCATCTTCGGTACGACAGGGGAAACGCGGTCGGTGATGTCAGTCAAGGCCGGCTTCCCATGGATTGGCGCTAAGTCCCTGACATTTAGGTCGCGCTTCGGTTCACCGCAACGTAGCGCGCCGTCTCCGGATGCGCATTATCACTGGTAATGCGTGGTGTTTTCGAAGCCGTCGTTGCTCTTCGCCATCTTGAGCAGCTTCTTGGCATAGGACCGCACGTGCCGGTCGAACCGCGTGTCGTTATACACGCCGCGCCAGATATACTCGTCGCGGTCGAGGAACAGCAGCAGAGCGTCCGAGAACGACGCCTGGAGATCGGCGGTCTTTCCGGCCTTCATCATCGCGCAGACCATCTCCTCGGCGCTTGCCTTGTCGCAATCGTCCTGAAGCTCTCGGCCACCGCGCTCCGCCACGACCTGATCGCCCCGCGCGGCGACCACCCGGCTTTCCAGCCATGTGCGGACGACCGCGCCGTCCCACGGCTTCGCCGGTGTTCCCTTCGATGATCTGACGGCCACGCCTCGACTCCGTTCACGCTCGATCGGCAAAACCAGCTTGCCGCATTCCGATCGCGGCTTCGGTGACGCCGGATCGGCCGTCAATCGCCAATCGATCCGGCACCCGGAGCCCTACCGTACGACGTACGTCGTCGTCGTGATCCGGTACACGGCCTGCGCGACGCCGCCGGGCAGCGAAATCGGGCCGTCCTCCTTCTTGCTGGCAACCAGGAGATAGCGTCCCGGCTTGGCGACATCCGGCTTGCCCGTCTCGTCACTCTTGCCCGTCTCTATGGTGCCGGCTTTATCGGTCGTCATGTCGGTCTTCGAACGATCGGGCGCGTACAGCGCGACGGTGGCGCCGGGCACCGGCTTGCCGTCGCGCGTCAGCACGAAGCGCGACCCGTTCGCGGTGACCGGCGCGACCTCGAACGGCAGCCTGGCCTTCGCCTCGGCACGACCGGCGCGCGCGTAATAGACCACGCCCTCCTTCTTCCCGTCCGGCCCCCAGGGTGCGAACACCGTATCGTCCCACGCGCGGACGTCGCCGGCCGGCAGGTTCGTCTCGAGGAACCCGGTACGCCGCGTCAGGACCGCGCCTGGCTGCGCGAGTATCCGCGGCGCCTTCAGCTTGGCGAACTCGGGATCGCCGCCGGGCGGCATCGGTTCGCCCGGCTCGCCCAGATAGACGCGCGCGGGGCCGGTGCCGTCGCGTTCGATCCAGATCTCGTGAGCCTGCGCGGTTGCAGGCAGGCAGAGGATGAGCGCTGCGAACAGGGTACGCATAGGCTAGAGTCCTTTGACGGAGGGCCGGGGGTCGGCACGGGCGGGGATGAAATTGAGCGTGAGGAAGGCGATCCCGGCGCCGGCCATGATCGCGCCCACGTAGAGTATCGGCCCGAAGATCCAGCCTCGAGCTAGGATCGCGGGCACGGTGCTCGCGACGAGCGCCAACCAGCCGCCGGTCCGCAGCATTCGGCGTCGCCGCGCGTCCGGACACGCGCCGAACCGGCGGCGATGATGCGCATCGGTGGCGAGACCGAGCAGGACGAACGCGGCGGTCGCGAACAGAAGCGACAGGACGCTCATTCGGCGGGCTCCAGAACCTTGGCGGTGGTCGCGGCCTTGACCTTGCGAGCGCGTTTCGCAGTCGGGCGATAGCGCGCGACGCGGCGGGCGAGCAGGAGGAACGCAACCCCGAACACCGCGATCGTCGCGTCGATGCCCGCGATCATCAGGTCGCCGATCGCCAGCGACGCGAACAGCCCGCGATCGGTCGCGACGACGTCGTACACCGGCAACGCGACAAGCAGCACGCCGGTCGTCGCGAACAGCGCCGGCCACACACGCGCCGGCCTGACGACGAACGCCGTCACCGCGGCGACAGCCCAGGCGATGAACAATACGTGGATCTCCCAGTCCGCGCGCGCGCCCAATGTTACCGGCAGCAGGCGGTTGGCCCAGAAGAAGCACGCGAGCGCGAGCGGGAAGCCGCCGATCACCGCGACGTTGAGCCGCTCGACGAGGCGGAACCCGAAATGCGGCCGGGTCGGGTCGGGCAGGCGCTCGCGACGCTTGACCGTCCACAGCACGAGGCCGCTGGCGACCATCAGCGTGCCGGCGATCCCGCACAGGAAATACAGCCAGCGCCCGCCGTTGCCTGCGAACCGTCCGGCGTGGAGCCCGACCATCGCGCCCGCGGTCTCGGCGGCGGCGCCCGGTGGCGGCGAACGCCAGACGAGGCGCCCGGTCACGCCGTCATAGGTCAGCCGCGGCGTCCGCGACGACAGCATCGAATTGGCGCTCTGGCTGATCGTGATCCGTGCGGCGGCGTCGCCGGGATCGCTGACCTCGATGAAACTGGCGGGCGCACCAAGCCGGCGTTCGGCGTCGGTGGCGATCCGTCGCAGGTCGATCAACGGCGCGGGACGGCCGGTCCGCTCGACCACATTGGCGGTCGGGAACAGCGCGGCGAACACGGTATTCTGATCGGTATAATTGGCGACGACCGCCCACGGCATCAGCAGCGTCATCAACGTGACCAGCCCGGTATAGGTGATCATCAGGTGGAACGGCAGCGCCAGCACCGCAGTCGCGTTATGCCCGTCGAGCCAGGAGCGCTGGCCCTTGGCACGGCGCAACGTGAAGAAATCCTTGAAGATCTTCTTGTGCGTGACGATCCCGCTGACGATCGCGACCAGCATCATCATGGTCGCGAACCCGACTAGCCACCGTGCCCAGATCACCGGCATGTAATGGAGATCGAAGTGGAACCGGTAGAAGAACTCCCCGCCCCGCGTCTCGCGCGCCTGCGCGACCTGTCCATCGGCGCCGATCAGCGCCTGCGTGTCGCCGCGCCCTCGCCGGCCCCGCCTGCCACGCTCTTCGCCGGGCTTGGGTTGCGGTACCCAGAAGACCTGCGCGCCGGGCGATCGTTCGGTCGCTACCGGGATGATCCAGCTCTTGGCGTCGGGCGCCTTGCCGGTGAGGAATGCCTGCGACCCGGCCAGCACGCGCATCGGCTGTTCGACGCGCGCGATCTCCGGCCGCATCCAGCGGTTGAGACCCTCGCGCCAGAACGCGATCGTGCCTGCGACGAACACGAGGAACAGGATCCAGCCGAGCAGCAGCCCGGACCACGTATGCAGGAACGCCTGCGACTGTCGAAAGCCCTTGCTCATAACCGCCCCGTCGCGTCGATCGAGACCCATGCGATCGCCGCGGCGATCCCGGCGGCGATGGCCAGCGTCCAGATCGCCCGCCAGCCACTGCGCGCCGCGAACGCCCACATCGCCGCGAGCGCGCACAAGGCGAGCGCGATCAGCGACGCGGTGACGCTCGCCTCGGCACGATCACCGGGCAGCAGTCGCGCGATTGCCATCGCCCAGAGGCTCGCGGTCGCATAGCCGAGTGGTACCGCGGCGACGACGCGCAGCGCGATGTCGCCACGTCGCGCCCAGCGCGCGCGGGCATGCGCGTCGCCCGCCGTCATTCGAATGTATACCGAAGCGTCGCGAACGCGGTGCGCGGGCTGCCATAGTAATTGCCGCGACCGGTGGCGGCGATGCGCGCGTAATAGCTCTTGTCGAGTACGTTCGCGACGTTGACCGAGACACCCACCCGCTCGTTGAACTTGTAGCCTGCGCGCAGGTCGAGCACCGCATAGCTCGGCTGGCGGACGATGGTGGACCGGGTCCGCAGCGTGCCGTCGGCGTTGAATACCGCCGCGTTGCCGCCGAAGGTCGAGCTGAACCACGTCACGCTGCCGCCAAGGCTCGCGCCGGCCAGCGGCCCGTCGACCGGCGCGTAGTTAGTGAACGCCTTGATCATATGCTTCGGAACGATCGGCACCAGTGGCAGCCCCTCGAACGCGGTGGTCTGGTCCTCCAGATACTTGGTCTTGGTGTAGGTGTAGCCGCCATTGATCCGCCAGCCGGGCAGGATCTCGCCGGTCGCCTCGGCTTCGATACCGCGCGAGCGGACCTTGCCGGTCTGCAGCACGACGGTCTGGATGTCGGGATCGTTGAACAACCGGTTGGTCTGCGTGATCTGATACGCCGCCGCCGACAGCAGCAGGCGATCGTTCATCAGCGAGAGCTTCGTCCCCGCCTCATATTGCGCACCGACCAGCGGCTCGATCTGCTGCCCGTCGGGGCGTGCCCGGCCGACCGGTGCCGCCTGCGGCGTGAAGCTGTCGGCATAGCTCGCATAGAGATTGAGCTGCGACGTCACGTCCCAGACGATCCCGGCATAGGGCGTGAAGCGGTTGTCGATCCCGTAGCGCGTCGACGGCGGCAGAACGCCGGTCGGGGTCAGGAGCGTGGTCGTCGTGGTATCCCACCACGTCACGCGGCCGCCACCGATCAGCGTCAGGCCAGCGAGCGGGCTCAGCCGCATCTGCCCGTAGATGCCGTATTGCTCGACGTCGGTCGAGGAACCGCCATAGACCTGCAGCGCGCAATTGGCGGGCGCGGGCGTGATCGCCGTGCTGGAACTGGGACAGGTCGCCCCCGTCCCCTGCACCGGATAATAGGGCGACGCGCCGTACGGATTCAGCGGCGGCTCGAACGGCGACACCGGATCATACACGTCGATCCGCGCATAATTGGACAGCCGCGTGAAATACGACGTGCCCGAACTCGCCTGGTAATCGGTGCCGAGGATCAGCGTCTGGTCGCGACCGAACAGCGGGAAGCTGCCGATGCCGTTGAAGTCGAACGAACGGGTCTGCTGCTTGCTGTCGCCGCGATAGGCGATGTGGCTGGTCGAGCCGTTGGTCGCGGTGACCGGCTGGTTGCCGATATAGCTGTAGATGTCGACGCGATCGACGTCGGTGAACAGCCCGGTCGCGCGCAACGTCCAGCGGTCGCTGATCTTGTGCGCGAGTTCGGCGAACCCGGTCCAGGTCTCGGCGTTGAACCGGTTCCAGTCGGCCCCGAGATAGGTCGATCGCTTGACGTCGAGCAACTTGCCGTCGCTGCCGTCCGCGCCGCCGATGATGCCGGGCAGTCCCGACTGCACTGCCGGACGGAAGCGGTCGTAATAGCCGCCGACCGTCAGCGTGGTGCGGTCGCCGATCTCGAGCGAACCGACCGCGAACCCGCCGATGCGGTTGCGGTGCGCGGTGGCGAAGAACTGGTCCTGGTCCTGCGCCATCGCACCGACGCGGAGCCCCGCCTTCGATCCGATCGGCGTCGAGACGTCGAGTTCGAAGCGTAGATTGTCGTAGCTCCCGGCACCGGCGCTCGCCTGCATCCTGAACGCGTCGAGCGGTCGCTTTCGCACCATGTTGATGCTGCCCGCCGGATTGCCCGATCCGCTGAACAGGCCTGCCGGGCCACGCAGCACCTCCAGCCGGTCGTAGAAGAACAGGTCCGGCACGGCGGACGGGAAGTTGAACGCAAAGCTCGGGACGCCGTCGATCAGGTAATTGGTGATCGCGAACCCGCGCGAGAAGAACGACGGGTCCTCGCTGCCGACGCCGTTGACGGTGATGCCGTTGGTCGCGGTCAGCGCGTCCTCCAGCGTGAACAAATTCTGCGCCTCGATCTGCTCGCGATCGATCACGGTGATGGTGTTCGGGGTGTCCTTCAGCGGCGTTACGGTCTTGCCGACCGCGCGACCATAGCTCTTGCCGATGACCATGATCTCGTCGGACTTCTGCGCGTCGTCCGATCCGCTGGCGGCTTCCGCGGTCTTCGGCTCTTCCGCCGATGCCGGCAAAGGTGCCCCGACCAGTGCCGCACTCGCCAGCAATATACTCGACAAACTCATACTGAACCCCCGTTGACGGGAGCCCTCTAGAAGAGTCGCTTTTGCGAGTCACTATCAATCTAACGTTTTTGTCATCTTCGGGAGAGGCCTTGGCGATGATGCGGAGACCGAAGGCGCCTCGTTTCACAGCAATCGACAGAAGATGAAACGATCGGATCGATCAGGATGCGTGGAAGCAAACGGGCTAGGTTTATCCAACCCGCTGACCCGACGCGGTCCGCCATCACGTTCGTTCAAGACGAGCGCCAGAGGGGAACGGCCTACACGATCAAACTCGTGTTCCGCTGCACTAGGCCAAGACTCGGTTTTGAATAGATCGACGGTCGTTGACATTACACCGCGGGTCCACGATGTAACTCTCATGTACGCTCCTGCGACACATAAACGTTTCCACGACCACGCCGGTCAACTCGCCGCACGCGGTTAGCCCGAGCTCGCGGCCAGACGCCGCTGGAGTTCGGGCTTTATTCGATCTGACTTTTGGGACGCCCTCGAAGCGCCCATGATCTCGAGTAAGTGGAAACCGTACAGTGGCAGACGACATTCAAAATTCGGACGAGCACGGATCTCCCGGTAAGGATCATCAGGAACCGAGCGATCCGTCGCGACCTTTTCTGAGAATGCGGCCGAAGCATTTCTTTTCCAACGACTTCCGAATGGAGGTCGTTCAGGACTATTCCAAATCCGACGTGGAAGATCTGAGGGAAAGCCCGCCAAACTGGTTGGGTCGATTGATGGAACTCAACCTTCTGTTCATCATCCTGCTGATCGGCGTGCCGGTGCTCGTATACTGCATCCTGGCATCGGCGACCTAGCCGCCGATACAGCCAACGGGCCGGTGGTTCGAGGTAGGGGTGGCGGAGCGGGTGTCATCCGACTGCTGTTCCTACCTGTTCCAGCGCCATCCATAGAAGGCTGTTTTATAACAGCTTTTTAAAAGAGGGTTCCGACAAGTTCCAGCAAGGTCGGGCATATTCCCATTTATTATGTGGGGTGATATGTGGGCTTATGTCAGGTATCAAACCAGTCGGCGCGCACAAGGAAAAGCGCCTTTCCTACGCAACCATCCGAAACCTTAAGGAGGCGGGCTCCTATGGTGATGGCAATGGCCTCTACCTCAAAGTCGATAAGTCGGGTGCCAAGCGTTGGTTTCAGCGCATCGTTATACAGGGTAAACGTCGAGACATAGGACTGGGATCGGCGGCTCTGGTTAGCCTAGCAGACGCCCGAGAACAGGCCTTACAGCACCGAAAGGTAGCACGGTCGGGTGAAGACCCTATCGCTGCAAAACGACGCTCTACGGGCATCCTGACGTTCGAAGAAGCAGCTAAGCGCGTCCACAAGTTATCCGAGCCAACATGGCGCAACGTAAAGCATGGGCAGCAATGGATTAACACGCTCACCGCCTACGCTTTCCCAACGATTGGTTCGAAGCGGATTGACACGGTGACAAACGCTGACGTGCTTGCCGTGCTGATGCCGATCTGGACGGTAAACGAGGAAACTGCGCGTCGGGTAAAGCAGCGCATCGGAACGGTGATGAAGCACGCGATGGCGCAGGGCTGGCGCACGGACAATCCTGCGGAGGCGATTACGAAAGCCCTGCCGCGTCACGACCGCTCCAAGGTAGTCCACCGGCTTGCGTTGCCGTGCGGGGCCGTCAGGCACGCCATCGCAACGGTGAAGGCGAGCAACGCGACTCAAGCAACGAAACTGGCTTTCGAATTCATGGTTCTGACCGCGACGCGTCCCTCGGAAAGCTTGAAGGCTCGTTGGAGCGAATTCAACATAGATGCGGGCCTATGGACTGTCCCGGCGGCCAGGATGAAGGCCAAAAAGGATCACTGTGTTCCACTCTCGAAACGCTGCCTCGCCATCATGGGAGAAGCACGCATTCTTCGCCAGGCAGAGTCCGATCTGGTCTTTCCAGGCACAAAAAAAGACCGCCCCCTCTCGGAAAATACGCTCTCGAAGCTGATGAAAGAACTGAATATCGCGGCCGTTCCTCACGGTTTTCGATCAAGCTTCCGCGACTGGGCCGGAGACGAGACGGCGCACGCGCGAGAAGTGATAGAGTTCTGTTTGGCTCACGTTACTAAAGACAAAACCGAAGCTGCCTACGCCAGGTCTAGCTTACTTTCAAAGCGCTCCAAGGTTATGGCTGACTGGGCAACGTACTTAGAGAACTAATCTTGTGATATTTTCCTTTAGACTTTGAATCTCAGCATCTAAAACGTTTACAATATCCAAACAGTTTTTATCCTAAACGTTTCCAACCTATCAAAATAAAGATGGTTGACGATGCCATTTTCGCGTGTATCTGGATTGTCTTCTTTTTTAAGGAGGCAATTCATGACTATAGAACGCATTATCCGGCGACCAGAAGTCGAACATATCGTTGGCCTTAAACGTAGCGCCATTTATGCCGCAATGAGCCGCAACGAATTTCCGAAACCTCGCAAGATCGGCCGACGTGCAGTCGGCTGGTATGAAAGCCATATCAACAATTGGGTTTCAGCGCGCGAGATTGGAGAAGTTTGATGGCGGACGTAACCATGGGTGAAATGTTTGACACCGCTCAACGGTGGCGTGACGATATTGCGCTATTAGATCGGGCAATTGCAAACACCAGTGGCCTTGAGAGGAAGGCTCTAAGGCAGGTCAGGGGCGGCTTGCAAAAGGTTCGTAGCAAGCTTGTTGCGGGCCTTAATGGTTACCCAGGTACCGATCAGAAGATTGATCTCTTGGATCAAGGATGTGATTAACGCTTAAACGATACTTTGAGCCTGCCATGCCATGCCGAGCCCGACCTGAGCTTGGTATTGGTGGACCTAATCTAGTAAGATACGGCTTTACCTTCCGCTAGGGTGATACACTAAGAGATACATCTTCTATATTGAAGAGATATTGAACATCTTAGTTGCCTAGCGTTGAAGCTAAAGCCGTATCAAGCGGAATGCTTGCCCTAAACCAACGTGCTTTGTTTATCCCGGCTACCTATTTGCCATTCCCTTGAAAGGAATGAACGGGGGCCAGCCCGCGTATGATACCTTGTGAACCCACAAGGAGTGTATCACCCTATCTTTCGATTAGGCCGGATTATCCCCTACGCAGGTTGTTAGCGGTCGGGGGAGGCGGAAGGTTATAAATTCCTCCAAAGCAGCTTGATCCCGCGGCTTGATCTAGTAGATTTCGATGGCAGGTTCCGAGCGCATCAGTGATACATCACCTTCGCTAACCAGAGTGGCTACTCAATCCAAATCCCTTTAGGGCCAAGACGGGATAAGTCTCGCGGTTATTATGTCAACATGCGTCAGTTAAGTCAACATTGTTAATAAAGTAGTAAGTTTAATTTACTTACTGAAACAGTAAACAAACTTAAATATATTTAAATGCAAGAGTATTTTATAACTAGATTCGATTACAGGCCTTTAGATTATACACGGCTTATACAACCCCGTACAGGAGGCATAGCGCTCGAGCCCATGGTACTGGCTGTTTTATGCAAATAACGCTGTGCGGGGCTTAAAACGGGGAATAGGGCACGTTCGGGGGCGGGTTCCAGCCCGCGTAACCGCACCCGTGTTCCGCACTCGTCATTAACTTGTGAGGTTGGATTTAAAAATCAACTTCTGACTGATTCCATTCCTCTGCCCTACCCCTCGTTAGGCTAGGACTTCGTCATTCTGTAGACGCAGGTGACACGCCGCTTACTGCCGCCGCCGGATCGATCGCGAGCGCTCGCGCTATGTCTACAAACTCCACCACATCGAGCCGCCGCTCGCCTGTCTCATAGCGGCTGACGAACTGCTGATGCCGATGTAGTAGGTCTGCCAGTGCGCCCTGGCTTAGCCCTGCCGACTTCCGTGCAGCGACCAGCATTCCAATAAGCACCCGATAGCGCTCATCCTGAAAGCCCTTCGTTGTCGACGTTCGTCCCGTTGCCATCGGTCGGCAATGCCGCGAGCCGCACTTTACACAGTAATCGTGTAATGCCATCCCGGTAGAGTGGGCGCAAAGCCGTCAGCGTGGGGGATGAGTGAATGCAAGCAGACGAGAAGACTTGCCCGGAATGCGCCGAGACGGTCAAGGCTGCTGCAAAGGCGTGTAAGCATTGTGGCTATCGGTTTGATACCGCTCCGCTCTCCGGGGCACTCCCCGATAAAAATGCTCCGTCACCTAACTACGGCATGTTGATGATATGGGTATTTGGTTTGTTAGCTGCGGCGGCTCTCACGGCCTTCTTATTGCGAATGCCCGAGGCTGCTACGGGGACAGATGACCCGAATATCGAACTTCAAGGTAAGGCGTTCGTTACAAAGGACTTCCTAGACCCCTCGGCTGCCCAATTCGAAGATATCTACTCGAATGACCGATGTGTCACCGGGAAGGTTAACGGAAAAAACTCCTTCGGCGCGTACATTGGTTTTCAGGATTTCTATTTCGACTCTAAGCTTCAACGCGGCAAGATCGCGCCCGCTCATGTCGATCCGTTCTCGCCGTCATATTCCGCATACACTTCTGCAATCGACGCCTTCAACGACGAACGTCAGACCTGCACAGTTGGAGAAGTCGAAGCCAAGCGCTTCAAGGCCGCCGTGCAGAAGCGGTTACACGACAAGCTGGGGCGGTAGAGATTTGCACTGCACGGGATGCGGGATGAAGATCGCCTTTGCTGGCGAGGTCTGTCCTTACTGCTTGCGTCAATAGAAGGGCGATCAGATAGGAACCGTTGGAACGGGGGCTGGACTCCTACTCGGCGGCTTCGTTGGCAACGTTATCGGCGGCTTTGGAGGAATGCTCATAGGTGGCTTCGTGCTTGGCTTGCTCGCGGCAATCGTCAGCATGTCAGGAAAGAACCACACGGCGAAGAAGCCGCCACGGGTGCGCGTCGATAGCCCTGTTACAAGGCCCCATGCCCGATCAAAGAAACCCACTGCGGCGGTTGATGAAGCGCCCGAGCCACGGCTTCGCCGCCTTAACGATCTACGAGCACAAGGACTGTTGAGCGAGCAGGAGTATCAAAACCAGCGGAAGGTTATAATCTCCCGGCTTTAAAGGCGATCTAAAGGGCAAGCAGGGCACCAGCCAACGCCGATGGGGGCGCAAGATCAAAAAACCTAAACTGCCCTGCCCGTCGCCGTCGATCCCGGAAGTTTTATCACGTATCTGCCAGTTATCATACGAACAATTCTCGCCAAAACTATTGCACTTTCAGTTCAGGCAATAGATGTGGCAGATATAAGATATTGCCGCCCTATTAACTAGCTATTTTGCCAATGCCGCCTTGGAAGTTGCAATCATTTCCACAGTAGCCTTATCAACATAGGCTAATACACGTTCGTTAATCGATAGCTTCTGCGCCCTCTGTGCGTCACTCATATTTTTTCTCCTACGCCAATATCGTAAATAGTCCTGTCGTTCGGACGGCGATATGATGCCACGGTCCTCAAACAATTGAAGTGCGTTGGGGTTTAGCGACTTGTTAAGGTCCCAGCGTAGGCGGCGTATAACTGCAAACACTCTGTTCGACATTAGGCGCAGGAACTTTTGTACGCAGACATTTCCAACTTCTGCGATCTTACTATTCTTCTCATTCTTGATTACGCAAATCTGGTGGATCGGTGAATGTTCACACTCGCACGATCTATCAGAAGGGTCTTCATATACCATATTGAGTTGCCACTCGGCCTTCGCGCTATCCCAATCGGTCGATACACTTAGATCGAGAATTGCCTTTTTGAACTTATCAAAGTTGTATCCTTCACCCATCCCCACTCTCCCATCACCGAAAAATGAAGAGTGTTGTCGATAGGTCAGCGATGCGTCAACGTTATTCAATGCGCTCGAAATGGTACGCTGCGAAACGGCCTGTTCAATTCTTACAAACCTAGCCTAAAAAGTAAAATGCTACGGGCGATACCCGATTTTGTTTGAGCCCTTTGTTTCCGTCGATTTGGACGTGGGCGAGCATTTGCCGCGCTATTGCTCGAACGGTTTTCGGCTTCATCAGCCATTGCCTCGGGAAGGTTATTTAAACTCCCAAGGCGCGGTATACGCTTGCCCTGCCTATCCCCAAGCGCTTCGCTATATCACTTGGGCCGACGCCTTCATTACGCAGCGAGCGCACCGCAGCTACGTCCACAGACGGCTTACGTCCCTTGTAAACACCCTTGACCTTCGCCTTGGCTATCCCCTCCATCTGACGCTCTTTGCGGATCGCTGTTTCGAACTGCGCAAAGACGCCTAGCATTTGAAGGAACGCCAGTCCGGCGGGCGTCGAGGTATCGATCGGCTGTTCCGTGGCGCGCAGAAAGGCTCCTTTCGCCTTTAAGGCCGCGACTATCTTCTCCAAATCAGCAACCGAACGCGCCAACCGATCGATGCGCGTCACCATGAGCGTATCGCCGGTCCTGACGAAAGATAGGAGCGTGTCGAGTTCGTGCCGCCCCTCTGTTGTCGTGCCGCTGATCTTCTCCGAGCGGATTACGGTGCAACCGGCGGCTCGCAAGGCGTCCTCTTGAACAGAGCAATCCTGATCGTCACTGCTAACGCGGGCGTAACCGAGAATTGTCGACATGGCTGATTCGTCTCAATAGCTTCTTTGAGGATCGATACTGCCTGTCTCGTTATCGCGAGTCAAACCCTAATGAGACGGTTCCTTTGTCTCAAAGCTTTGTCTCGCTAAGGTATACCCATCCGAGCGACCTTGCTGATATGGCGGGAACCGGTAGCTTCCTTTCATGCGCAACTACTTCCAGGAGGTCTTGACCCTCCAACACGATTTCTCATCCCAAAACACTGCGCTGATGCAGGAACGTGGCGATCTGATCCGAAACGTGATTCCTAATGAGCTACGCACCTGGTCAGCCGCACAACCGAATGCCGTGCTACCGTTTCGTGGACGATTAAACGTGCAAGGCCGCGACGGGACGGGATTGAAGACATTCGTCCCTTGGGTTCGCGTTCACTCGCCGGAGCTTTCGCCTTCCGCTCAAAATGGCTGGTACGTCGTTTACCTGTTTCGTCAGGACGGGGAAGGAGTAGCGCTATGCATCAGTCATGGCTCTACGCGGTTTGACGGCCGTGATTTTAAGCCTCGTACATTCGATGAAGCCGCGACACTCATGGCATGGGCTAGAGGACTGGTTAGCAAACAGGCCGCACTCATGGGAATGGTCGAGGGGGTGAACCTCGGCTCGATTGCGACGCTGTCTAAAGCATATGAAAGTACGGCGGCGTTCTCCAAGACATATGCCGCCGGGAACCTGCCTGATGATAGTGAGCTCGCTCGCGACGCGCTTCAAGCCGTCGCCATTCTCGGCGAGCTTTATAGGGCACAGGAACTAGGGAAGGCACCGAGCTCGCCGCCCCCTGAAATGATTGAAGCTATCGACGCAGTTAGCGCGGTCGCTAGACCCGGCTCGAAGCGAACAGCTTCGGGTGGACAAGGGTTCGGTCTATCAACTCTCGAACGTCAGGCCGTTGAGCAGCACGCTATGTCGGCCGCGTTGACGTGGTTGACTGCGAATGCGTTTACGACCGTAAGAGACGTGCACGCTACTCATTCGTGCGACTTTCTTGGAACACGCGACGGTGTCCAGCATCACATTGAGGTCAAGGGCACTACGTCTTCGTATGGGCAAGTGATCCTAACCGCAAACGAGGTCGAACTACATCGCCGTGTACATCCGGCTAATATCCTGATCGTGGTTCACGGAATCGATCTGATAGAGGCCAGGACAAAAGCTGTTGGGGGGCAGGTGTCCGTTCTTGACCCGTTTGTCGTTGAGTCCTGCCAGCTGACCCCACTTAGCTACATGTGCGCCCTACCGTAATCGCTACACCCCATCGAAAGGGTGTATCGCAACAGCGGCGACGGACGAAACACCGCTAATCTATTTTCGATACATTTCGGCCGCCTTCTCGCAACCGACCGTTTTCGGATGCATCTAAATGCCCTTGTCGCGACAGCCATCTGTCTTCATGATTTGGCCTGCCGTTAGGAGAGCTACCCGTGAGCGACGATGTGGATTTAGACTTCAACGATCTTGAGGAAGAGACCAACGACGATCTAGCGTTTTGGAGCAATCGACAGAAAGAGCTCGTCACAGCCCAGGCTGATTACAATCTAGGTACACTTCGTGATCTGGCCGATGAAAACACAATCGATATGAAGCCGCATTTTCAGCGGCGCTTTAGATGGGATGAAAAGAAAAAGTCGAAGCTTATAGAATCTTTGCTGCTTAACGTTCCGATACCCCCGATCTACCTCAACGAAGATCGGTACGGTCGATACTCCGTGATCGATGGAAAACAGCGCATATCTGCGATACAGGATTTCTTCAATAACGCGATGCCGCTTCAAAACTTACAGGTTTTTTTCGAGCTTAACGGACTATACTTCCGAGACCTCCCGCGTGATCTACAAACCATCTTAAGAACCAGGCCCACGCTTCGCGCTATCATTGTATTACGGCAATCTGATCCCGCAATTAAGTACGAGGTTTTCCAGCGACTAAATACCGGGGGCGTACCGCTGAATGCGCAAGAGATTAGAAACAACATTTTCGCGGGCGACCTGAACTCAGCGATCAACAAAGCCGGTGAAAGCGATCGATTCTACAGAGTTATGGGCGTCGCAAAGAAGTCCGACAGCAAGATTTACCAAGAAATGCGAGATTCAGAACTGGTACTCCGCTACCTGACATTTTCCAAAACATGGGCAGACTTCAAGGGCGGCGTAAAACGCCAGCTAGACTCATTCATGGAGAAAAATAGAAACTCCAAGCCCGATAAGGTGAAAATTCTAATTGACGATTTTTACCTCACTGTAAGCAAAGTATCAGCTGTATTTGGCGAAAACTGCTTTCAGAGGTGGCAGCCTGATAAGCAGTCATGGAGAAATCACGTACTAGCGTCTCTGTACGATGCACAAATGCTAGCATTACAAGACTATGACATATCCGATCTCGAATTGCATAAAGTGACCATTGTCGAAAAGTTCAAACTTCTCTTTACGGAGCCGGAGTTCCAACGATCGGTCGACGCCGCTACGAACACGCCGAGCTACCTAAAGTCACGGGTTGCGCGTTTGAAAAATCTCCTCGACGAGGTAATTGATGACCGCCGCCCTTGATCAAGAAATGAAGTCATTTCTTTTCGACTTAAAAAGAAATCATCTATTTCTTACGCTTGAAGCGAGGATTAAGAACCCAGCCTCCAAAAGATCGCGGCCCCGTAGTGAAACTCTTCTTTCTGCTTATGTCACGTTGACATGCGGCAGATTTGAAAGCTTCTTAAAACGGTCCTTTCATGAATGTGCAGGCGAACTAAATCAACGATTCCCAGATGCTAAAGACGATCGCTTAGGTCAGCAATTTTATTGGAATAATCTTAACGGCTTTATCAACTGGTCCTCTCGCGCGAAAGGTATTGACCGAATAGAAATGATATCGATGATTGAGAATTACACTTCCGCCGTCGCGGGTGGAAACATTCATCCAAAAAGCTTTGATTCCACAGACGCAAATCCCAACGCTGAGACGTTAAAAAAGATGTTCAACCGGTTTGGCGTAGCTGATCCTATCCAGAAGCTCGCAAGCAACTACAGCGATACCCTCAACCGCACCTTTTCTAAAAGCTTGATTGAAAGCAACCTAAATACGTTTGTTCGACGCCGTAATCAGGCTGCTCATGAGGGTAGAATTTCCGGTGCTACTCGGGTCGATATTCAAGGCGACCATGTTTTTGTCGTAGGCATTGCGGCCGCAGTGAAAGACGTTCTGACAAGTCACATTGCCGCCCTTTGAGGCTGCCTAATGATCACGAATCTGACGTTAGTTGGTCCGAACAGCGATATGCTATTAATCAGTCTGGTATCTTGTACCGGCAAACACCGGAAAGCGCCCATTGATAACTTCGAAAACTTTCAATTCAGTCCTAACCGACTTTCGCCACTAGTTGATCGATTTGCACATCCATTCGATCGGCGAATTCGCTAGGCAACCTAAGAGCGCTAGCCGAATAGCCTCCTAGCCGCTTTGCAAATTGCCTTGCACGCGGGGCAGCAAACAAACGGCCTAATCTCATATCCGCTCCGTCATCAACGTCCGCGACCTGCCGTAGGCTAAGCTCCCGAAGAGCTATAACCGCGTTGCGTACGTGCGTTGGAGATTCCAAGAGCCCGCGGACAAGCTGGACAAATTGAGGCCAAGCGATCAACGCAGTTTCCTGTTCCGTCGTGCTGTCATGCGTTTTCAAAATTTCATACATGCGCTTTAGGTTAGCGACACCTTCTGGACCGCCCCAGAGATAGTACCGGACAACCTTCAAAAAGTCTCCCTCACCCTCGCTAAGGTCAACGATATTTCTGATATCGGCTACTATCATATTTAGAAGCAGAGATATCGAAGTTACGAATTCAACAAACGCAAACATATGAAGCGGCTTGTTTGGGTTCAACTCGCCCTTGAAGGGGAGCGTGCGTGATATAAGCCGTCTGATCGATCTTGCCGGATCGTTGCTTAGCGGCACTTCCTGCTGAATAATAGCGAGTATACTTTGGATCGCTGGCTGATTAAGCGCGCCATCATAAGCACGATGCCAATTTTCGATATTTCCGGCATGAGACTTCAAAAGCTTATACTCGACGCTTGTTGCTGCCGCGTAATTGTCAAACGCATTCGAACCAAAGACGTTTACATTAAGCTTACGCGCCGCAAGGCGATGTGCACGCTCAGCAGACTTTCCCATGAGGATAAGACCATCGTCGATCCCCGTGTATTGCATAAGCCCACTTAGCCAGAGTGCTCTTGCAAAGGCAGGACCACCCGAACATTTACAGTCATAGACCGTCCGCGCAATCGAGCCGTCCTGTCGCAAGGATATGCCAAGTACGTCAATGTCGGTAATCTTCTTCGGCGCACTCGTAAGCTCGACGACATTATAAACGTCAACCTCTAAAAATGTCATTACACCGGAGCTTACACAGAACTTGAGAGCCTGCTCTTTAGCCGGATTGTCTTTATCGCTTCTCGCCATGAATTTATACCAGCATCAAAGTGAGTTGTTCCCACTGCTCTTTGGTAGCAGCACTTGGCGTTATCTTTTGACGTTCCCGAAGCGCACGGCTGCCAAGGACCGAGTTTACATATTTGTCGTCCATTTGCAGAAGAGCACGCGCTTGCTTATCCTCGCGCATTTCTACGCGGGCATTGCCCCCCTCCGCCAACATTATAGCCAGGCGCACCGCCTCTTCATTTTCTTCGGTTTTGCGCAGATGGAACTGATGCCATCCTGGTTTCGTTTGAACAAAATAACCAATATTAAAAGTTGATGCTACCTTATTATATTGCTGAAATGCTTCCGTATTTGAATTCAAGTAACCGTCTCGAAGCAAGGCTTTTAAAAGTACCGCCGGGTTTCTGATGCCGTAGCTAAATGGTAGAAGCTGACCCTTTCGTACCGCCGATAGCAGGGCCATAGCTCGCTCATATATCTCTCTATTGCCGGGAGACAAACGGGCTGAGCCTGGCCTTGGCGTAAAAACAAAGGTTTCGTTAAAAGCACCAATTTCAATGGTTGGCGGCTTAAGCATATTCTCCGCAGCTAGAAGCTGGATTAGCTCAACCTGCGTTGCGGTTAAAGGCTGACCCGCGATCTTTTGGTTTGCAATAATCATACTTAACGGCCAACCTTGATGGCCTTTAAGCACTGTTAAAACGCGAGCGAAGTCATCGCCGCCGGCTTTTGCCAAAAGGTCCGCCAGTCCTTGGTTATTATCAGCGAAGTAAACGGGGCTAAGCAAAACGGTCTGTTCCCGGGCACGATGGCCGGTGATGAGCCCGCTTTCCCCACCAATAGTCAGGCACCTGTCTGCCAGTGTCTTCTCCATGCCGGTCTTTGCAACAAGGCTATCCTTGTTTTCTGGTCGCTCCTGTAGGCGCGACATAATTGCGACCATCGCCTGTTCAGTCTCGTTCAGCACGAACTCCGACGAATAGTCACCTATTATGCGATACACATCCTCAAAATACGGAACTTCGGGGTCGACCTTAGTGATGGTTCTACCGACCTCGTATAACCGGAGCATTCCAGCTTCGCTTAACATGCGCAGTACGGGCTTTAAGGCCACAGCAGGAATATTGAACAGGCTATCCGAGACGCGCGCGAGGATCAAGTAATCAAGCTCTGGAAGCCCCCGGAGCTGGACAGCAAGAGACGCTGCCATGCCGATCATCCTGAGGTCATCGAACTCGCCGACTTCGAAAGCCCCTACGCCCGTTTGAATGTCGCTAGCAAATTCCGCGAGCCGTTTGCCCTTCAAAGCGTCAGCCGTCACCAAACCATCCCCTCAGCCAGAACGTCGCCGTAAGCGCGTGACCCGCTTAATAGCTAGCGCCGATAGATCAAAGCTAGCGCTCTTCGGCCTTGCCTGCAAACGGGTGTTGGTTGGAATGTGGGGCGGAGAACGACGAATATCGTTTTTGTCAGCTTTTTCAACGCCTTCCAAAGGAAGGTGGCGGAGCGGGTGGGATTCGAACCCACGATACGCTTTTGACGTATACTCACTTTCCAGGCGAGCGCCTTCGACCACTCGGCCACCGCTCCGCATTGCTCTGGAAGCGGGTCTGCTAGTGCGGGTTTCGCGCGCGCGCAAGCGATTGCGTGCGGGGACGGCCTCGGGCAGTCTGCGGGGATGATGAATATCCTTCTCGCCGCCATGCTTGCGCAGGCCGTTCCGGCCGCCGCGACGCTCCCGTCCGATCCGGTGCCGGCGGACTGGGTTGCGGTCCCGGACGACGAACTAATGGTGTTCACCCTGGTCAATGGGCACCGGTTTACCGTGCGGTTGGCGCCTCGCTATGCGCCGGTGCACGTCGCGAACATACGCAAGTTGGCGCGGGCGCATTGGTGGGATGCTGGGACGAGCGTCTACCGGTTGCAGGACAATTACGTCGCGCAATGGGGTGATGCGACCGAGAAGAAACCGTTGGTCGCGGGCGTCGTCGCGAATCCACCGGCGGAATATTCGCATGCCGGGCCGACGACGGTGGCGCGGCTGTCGCAGCGCGATCCTTATGCCGAATGGGCGGGGTATAGTCGCGACGGGTGGCCGCTCGCGGGCAATGGCGCGACCGAGTGGGTGCCGCATTGCTACGGCATGGTCGGCGTCGCGCGCGATCTGGCGCCGAGCACGGGGAGCGGCGCTGAATTGTATACCGTGATCGGGCATTCGCCGCGTGCGCTCGATCGGAACATCGCGGTGGTCGGACGCGTGATCGACGGGGTCGAGTGGCTGTCGTCGCTACCGCGCGGGACGGGGGATCTGGGGTTCTACAAGACCGAGGGGGAGCGTAGCCCGATCGTGTCCGCACGCCTCGCGAGCGAACTGCCCGCCGGCGAGCGACCGCATTTCGAATATCGCGCGACGGACAATCCGCGGTTCGTGGCGTGGATCGCCTCGCGCGAGAACCGGGCGGGGCCGTTCTTTACGGTGCCTGCCGGGGGCGCCGACATCTGTGCCGCGCTGCCCCCGGTGCGTAAAGCGCCCTAGCGGATGACGGGCGGCTTGCCGAACAGGCCGGCGTTATAGTCCTCGATCGCGCGGACGATCTCTTCACGGGTGTTCATGACGAAGGGGCCGTGTGAGACGACGGGTTCGCCGATCGGGTCGGCGTGGCCGTAGAGGATCGTGGCGGGGGCTTCGGTCGTGACGGTGATCGCGTCGCCTTCGTTGTCGAACGTGGCGAGGTGGTGTGGCTTGATCGGCGTGTCGTTCGCCGAGGGCGAGCCGGCCACGACGTAGAAGAAAACCGCGCGGCCGGTCGGGGCTGGCAGGTCGACCTTGGCGCCGGCTTCGAGTTCAATCGTCATCATCGCGACGTCGGTGAGGGATTCAAACGGGCCCTGTCGTCCGGCGAACGTGCCGGAGATCAGGTTCACGGTGCCACCCTCGACCGGGATCGCGGGAATGTCCTCGCGTTGGAGGCCGGTATAAGCGGGCTTGGTCATCTTGAGCCGGCCGGGGAGATTGACCCAGAGTTGCAGGATCTCCAGCGAGCCGCCGTCGCGCTTGAAGGATGCGGGCGAAATCTCCGCATGGATCAAGCCCGAGCCGGCGGTCATCCACTGGACGCCGCCCGCGCGGATGACGCTCTCATGGCCACCGCTGTCGAGATGCGCCATCTCACCCTTCAGGATGAAGCTGACCGTCTCGAAGCCACGGTGCGGGTGTGGGCCGAACGGCAGGCCGCTATTGCCGGGACGATAGGTCTGCGGACCGTGGTGGTTGAGGAACAGGAACGGATCGACCTGCGGCAGGCCGGGGCCCGGTAGCGGACGGCGGGTCACCAGGTCGGCAATGTCGTCGCGCTGGGCGGGATACTGGTCGAGGACGTGGCGCATGTCAGGAGGCCTCGCGGTCGGCGGTGGTGGGCCGCGCGATGTAGGCGAGCAGGTCGTCGATGCCGGCCACGAGGAAGTCCAGCGTGCGCTGGTCGGTCAGGCGACCGTCGGCGATCTTCTCGTGCACGGCGCCGACGACGGCTTGTGGGCGCAGGACGGTGCGGGCGCCGATCGAGGCGAGCGTCTCGTTCAGTTGCGCGTGCGCGCGTGCGCCGCCGACTGCGCCGGGCGACGAGGTGAGCGTGAAGACGGGCTTGCCCGTGAGCGTCGCCTTGCCGTGCGGGCGTGAGGCCCAGTCGAGCGCGTTCTTCAGGACGCCGGACATGCCATGATTGTATTCGGGGCTGGCGATGACGATCCCGTCGGCCGCGCCGATTGCCGCGCGCAGGGCTGCGACGGCGGCGGGGGGCGTGTCGGTGTCGGCGTCCTGATCGTAGAGGGGCACGTCGTTCAGCGCGAAGACCGTCAGCGCGGCCTTGTCGGTGATCGCTTCGCCAAGCGTGGTCAGGATCGCGGTATTGTACGAGCCGCGGCGCAGGCTGCCGGAGATCGCGAGCAGGACGGGAAGAGCCATGGGAATTCCTTTAGTTGAAGCGGTAGCTGGAGATTGCGGTTTGCAGCACGCGCTCGTTGTAGACCTGCGTACCGGGCTGATCGGAGGCGCCGGCGGCGACCATCAGCGGGAGGAGATGCTCTTCGCGGGGGTGCGAGAGGCGTCCAGCGGGGGCTTCGGCCCAGCCCGCTAGCGCTGTCGCTCGGGCGGTCGGTTCGGACTCGACCGCGGCGGTCAGCCATTGGTCGAAGGCTTCGGACGGCGCGGTGAAGCGGGGATCGCCGTAGCCGCGCATGTTGTGGAAGCTCATGCCCGAGCCGACGATCAGGACGCCTTCGTCGCGTAACGGAGCGAGCGCGCGGCCGGCGGCGGCGTGGAGTGCCGGGTCGAGATCGCGGTCGACCGACATCTCGACGACCGGAATGTCAGCGTCGGGGAACGCGACCTTCATCGGGATGAAGACGCCGTGATCGAGCCCGCGTGTCGGGTCGACATTGGCGGTCAGGCCGGCTTCGCGGAGCAGGCCGGCGGCGCGGACGGCCAAGGCGGGATCACCGGGCGCGTCGTAGCGGATCTCGTAGGTATGCGCGGGGAAGCCGCCGTAATCGTAGATCAGCGGCGGCGTTGCGGCGCCGGTGAACGCGATGCCTCGCGTTTCCCAGTGGCCGGAGACGACGAGGATCGCCTTGGGCTTTTCGGGTAGCGAGGCGGCGATCGACCGGAGGTACGCGGCCATGCCGGTCCAGGTGCCGGCGGGGTCGTCCATGAAGAAACAGGGCCCGCCACCGTGCGGGATGAAGAGGGTTGGCTGGCGGGAGTTTGTCATAGTCTCGAGGTAGGCGGCGGTGGCGGCGATCGGAAGGTCGCGAATGGCAACGCTGCGTTGCCGGTTGGCGCGGCGGTCAGGTCCAATAGAGGATGCGCGCCTGCGGGAGCTTGGCCGCGACCTCGTCCTGAAAGAAGCTGCGGAGCGCGCGCATCGTGTCGGCGTCGTAGACGTATTTGACCGAGCCGAACTTGGTGCGTTTCTCGGTGCGGTTGGCCATGCTGAGGTCGAGCGACGAGCCGGGGTACCAGGTTTCGAGCACCGCCTTCGATCCGGGGGTGTAGCGGTGGGTGATCAATTCGATTGTCACGTCGGGGATGTCGGCGAGCACCCTGCCCGCCTCCGCCAGCAAGTCGCCATACGCCTCGCGCCAGCCCTCGGCGGCGATGATCGGCGCAACCGTCAGGCCGATCTTGTAGCCCGCGTCTGCCATTTTCCTAAGCGCCACCAGCCGCGCGGCGACGGGGCTCGTGCCGCCCTCGAAGCGTGCATAGGCGGCGGGGTTGATCGAGGCGCGCATGCGGGTGCGGCCGTGATGGTCTAGCGTCAGCAGTGGCTCGACCGCGTCGAACTTGGTGGTGAAGCGCAACTGCACGTCCGCCTCCCACGCGCCGAAATGCGCGATCAGCGCGGAGAGCGATCCGGTGACGTGCTCGATGCCGAGCGGGTCGGTGTAGCAGGACGCCTCGAACGTCGTGCCTTCATGCGCGCGGGCGGTCGAGCGCGAGGTTACTGTGCCCTGCCCGAGGTGCGCGGGGAGTTCGGCGAGGATCTCGGGCAGGTTGGCGTAGACACGCGTGATGGGCGGGCCTTTCAGCGAGCCGGCGAGGTAGCAATAGCCGCAATGCGCGGGGCAGCCCTCGGCGAGGTCGATTCGCCAGTCGGCGCTGGGGGCGATCGGCTGGAGCTTGCGCTTCGACGGCGGCGCGACGACCAGCGCCAGCGTTGCCTTGGCTTCGGCATAGGCGCGGCGGGAGTCGTCAGGGAAGTCGAGCTTGAGACGGTCGCTCGGTAGCGTCGTGACGGGTACGCCGAGCGCGGTCGCGCGGGCGGCAATCTCGGCACCGTGCTCCCAGGTCAGCGCGGACGGGGTCGCGAGCAGTCGCTTCGGCTGCCAGAGTCGTGAGGGTTTTGGCGCTGGCATCGACCGTCAACGCGCGCGCCCGGCCAAGCGTTGCGGCTATTTTACCGGGCGTTTCTCGAGCTTTCGTGCGAGCGTGCGGCGATGCATGCCGAGGCGGCGCGCGGTCTCCGAAATGTTGAAATCGGTTTCGGCGAGCGTGGTGTGGATGCGCTCCCATTCGAGCGTCTTGATCGAGGTCGGGCGCTCGGACAGTTCGGTATCGACGCTGCCCTCGGTACGATCGAACGCGGCTTCGATGTCGTCGGTGTTCGAGGGTTTGACGAGATAGTGCGAGGCGCCGAGCTTGATCGCCTCGACCGCGGTGGCGATGCTCGCGAAGCCGGTGAGGACGACGACGAGGATTTCCGGGTCGTGCGCGTGAAGGGTCTGGACGCAGACGAGGCCGGACGCGCCGCCCAGCTTCAGGTCGACGACGGCGTAGCGCGGGGTGCGCTCGGCCAGTTGCTCGACGAGCTCCTCGTGGCTGGCGGCCTGCATCACTTCGTAGCCGCGGCGTTCGAACGAGCGGCGGAGCGTGCGGGCGAAGGTCTCGTCGTCCTCGACGATGGCCAGGAGTTTCGGTTCGGTCATGGCGTCCGTCACGGTGCTTGTCATGACAGGGCGATCGCGGAGAGGGGCATGGTAATCGTGACTTCCGCGCCACCGCCTTCGCAATTCACGACGGACACGCCGCCGCCGAGCTTGCGCATAACGTTGACCGCGAGGAACAGGCCTAGACCGTGGCCGGGTTCGCGCTTGCTCGACTGGTAGGGTTTGCCGAAACTGGCGAGGCGTTCGTCGCTGAAGCCGGGGCCGCGGTCGCGGACGATCAGCGCGAGGTCGCCATCGCTGCGTTCGCCGCGGAACGCGACCCAGTGCGGCGAGGCTTCGGCGGCGTTGTCGAGCACGTTGGCGATCACCTGTTTCAGCGCGGGGTCCGACACGACCTGCGGATCGTCGCCGACTCGGGTGGTATAGTCGAAATCGACCGACGGATGCACCGCGCGCCACTCGTCGACGATTCCGTCGAGGAGCTGGTGGAGCGGCATGATCTCGGGCGCCTCGCCGCGCGCCTCGCCGGCGGACAGGAGGATGCCGGTGACGATCGCCTTGCAGCGCTGGACTTCGGATTGCATCTCGACGATCTCGGCCTGGAGGTCGGCGTCCTGCGCGAGCGTCGGCATGCGGCGCCAATCGGCTAGGATCACGGCGATCGATGCGAGCGGCGTGCCGAGTTCGTGCGCGGCGCCGGATGCGAGCAGGCCCATGCGGACGATGTGATCCTCCTCCGCGGCCTGCTGGCGAAGATCGGCGAGGCGCGTGTCTCGGGCGCGCAAGTTTCCGGTGATGCGGGTCATGAACAGCATCAGAAGCGTCGCTATCAGCATGAAGCAGAGCAGCGAGCCGATCGTGTAGAGCAGGAAATATTCGCCGCTATAATCGGGGGGGAGGATCAGCGGACGGTAATAGAGTGTTAGCACGCCGAAACAGGCGGCGGTGACGGCGACGATCGCCCAGCTCGACCAGCGATCGAGCAGCACCGCGCCTAGCACGACGTGGAGCAGATAGAGCGAGATGAACGGGTTGGTCGCGCCGCCGGCGAGATAGAGTTGCGTGGTGAGCAGGCCGACGTCGAACAGGAGCGCGAGGAGGAGCTGGATATTGGCCCCCTTGCGCCACCCGTAGAGCGGCATGCTGACGAGGTTGAGGCCGACACCCGCCGCCAGCGCCGCGAGCATCGGCACCATCGGCAGGTCGAAGCCGAGCGCGAACCGGGCGAACAATATCGTGACGAACTGGCCGGCGACGGCGATCCAGCGCAGCGTGACGAGCTGGCGCATGTTGGCGTTGCCGGTCGCATCGGTGCGGGCTGTGGCGAGCGCGAGCCAGCGCTGCCAGCTCTGTCGTGCAACCCCCTGCCCCGCCATTGACGACGTCATGTGTCGATCGCCCCCCGCCGCTTGCGGGCATCCTGCCGCACGAACACGGCGAAAGCGACGATCGTCATCGCGGCGAGTGCGAACCAGGTCAGCATATAAACGAGGTGGTTGTTCGGGAAGGCGATGATCGTCAGGCCGCCGACGGGGGCGGCCGTGCCGGACTTGTCCGCGTCGACGAAATAGGGCGCTACGTTCGACAGGCCACGCGCGCTGGCGATCGCATCAACATCGCGCGAATACCACTTGCCGGTGGCGGGATCGTTGTGGCGCAGGAAGCCGCCACCCGGCTCGGTGATGCGGAGATAGCCGGTGATCGTGACCGAGCCGGTCGGCTTGGTATGCGCGACGCGTTGCTCGGGCGAGACGTAGCCGCAGTTGACGAGGACGGTGAAGCCTTGGGCGGTCCGCAAGGGGGTCACGACCCAATAGCCGCTGCCGAGCGCGGTGGCGGCGCGGACCAGCGTTTCTCGCGAATTATCGAGGGTGCCGTCGAGGCGGATGCGGCGATAGGCGTCAGTGGTGGCGGTGATCGCGTTCCAGGAGGCTGGCCCCGGCGGAGCGACCGGCGCGGCGTGAGAGCGCGCCGCGACCTGTTCGATCAGGTTGAGCTTCCAGGTGCGGCGCTCGATTTGCCAGATGCCGAGCGCCATGAACCCGGCGAACAGCAGCAGCGCAACCAGACCTGCGACATAGACGGCAGGGCCCGGTCGCGTCTTCATCACATGTCTGCCGCGGCCTGCATCGGCATCATGTTCGTGTTCATGTGGTACATCACCCAGATCGACCCGCTGAGCGTGATGACGACGAGAATGATCGTGAAGATCAACGCCATCATCGTCCAGCCGCCCTCCGACTTGCCGCTCATGTGCAGGAAGTAGATCATGTGGACGACGATCTGCGCGACCGCGAAGACCATCACGACGAGCGCGGCGGTCGACGGATCCTTGAACGCGTCGGTCATGACGATCCAAAACGGGATCGCGGTCAGGATGACCGAGAGGAAGAACCCCTTCAGGTAGCTGCCGCGCGTGCCGTGCGCTGCGTGGTCATGATCCGCATGCGCGTCGTGCGTGTTTGCGTGGGGGTCGCTCATCGTAGGGTGCCCATCAGATAGACGAAGGTGAAGACGCCGATCCAGATGACGTCGAGGAAATGCCAGAACATGCTGAGGCACATCAGGCGGCGCTTGTTGGCAGCGATTAGGCCGTGCTTCTGGACCTGCACCATCAGCGTGACGAGCCAGATGAAGCCCATCGTGACGTGGAGGCCGTGCGTGCCGACGAGCGTGAAGAACGACGACAGGAACGCGCTGCGGGTCGGGCCCGCACCCTCATGGATGAGGGTGGCGAACTCGTACATTTCGATCGACAGGAAGCACAGGCCGAACAGGCCGGTGAACGCCAACCACATCTGCATGATGCGCTGGCGACCTTCCTCCATCGACAGCATCGCGAAGCCGTAGGTGATCGACGAGAACAACAGCATCGCGGTGTTCACCGCCACCAGCGGCAGCTCGAAGATCTCCTTCGGGCTGGGGCCGCCGGCATAGCTGTTGCCGAGCACGGCATAGGCCGCGAACAGCACCGCGAAGATGAGGCAATCGCTCATCAGGTACATCCAGAAACCCAGCATCGTGCTGCTGCCTTCGGGATGCTCGTGCTCGTCCAGCTCATAGAACGAGACCTTCTCGGTCTCGTTCAGGCCGTCCTTCATGGGTATTGCGGACATCGCGTCAGGCTCCCTGGGTCGCGAGCTGGCGGGTGCGCGCGTCCTCGCTGGCGATCACGTCCTCGACCGGGATGTGGAAGTCGCGCTTGTAGTTGAACGTGTGGAAGATCGTCGTCGCGAAGATGCCGACCAGCGTGAGCCCTGCGAGCCACCAGATGTACCAGATCATCGCGAACCCGAACGCCACGCTGAGGCCGGCGAGCACGACGCCCGTGCCGGTGCCGCTCGGCATGTGGATCGACTTGAAGCCGGTCACAGGCCGCTCGTGCTTGCGCTCCTTCATGTCGTACCAGGCGTCCAGGTCGTGGACGATCGGCGTGAACGCGAAGTTGTACTCCGGTGGCGGCGACGAGGTCGCCCACTCCAGCGTACGCCCACCCCAGGGATCGCCGCTGTGATCGGCCAGCGCTTCGCGGTTGCGGATGCTGACGAAGATCTGGAGCAGGAAGGCACCGATGCCGGCTGCGATCAGCGCTGCACCGAAGGCGGCGATGACGAACCAGATCTGCAGGTTCGGATCGTCGAAATAGCGCATCCGGCGAGTCACGCCCATCAGGCCGAGCACGTAGAGCGGCATGAACGCGAAGTAAAAGCCGACCACCCAGCACCAGAACGATACCGTGCCCCACTTCTTGTCCAGCTTGAAGCCGAACGCCTTCGGGAACCAATAGTTGATGCCGGCGAACATGCCGAACAGCGTGCCGCCGATGATCACGTTATGGAAATGCGCGACCAGGAACAGCGAGTTGTGCAGCACGAAGTCGGCTGGCGGCACCGCGAGCAGCACGCCGGTCATGCCGCCGATCGTGAAGGTCACCATGAAGGCGATCGTCCACATCATCGGCAGTTCGAACCGGATCCGGCCCTTGTACATCGTGAACAGCCAGTTGAAGATCTTGGCCCCTGTCGGGATCGAGATGATCATCGTGGTGATGCCGAAGAACGAGTTCACGCTCGCGCCCGACCCCATCGTGAAGAAGTGGTGCAGCCAGACGAGATAGGCGAGGATCGTGATGACGAGCGTCGCATAGACCATCGAGCTGTAGCCGAAGAGGCGCTTGCCCGAGAAGGTCGAGGTGACTTCCGAGAAGATGCCGAACGCCGGCAGGACCAGGATGTAGACCTCGGGGTGACCCCAGATCCAGATCAGGTTGACGTACATCATCGGATTGCCGCCCGAGTCGTTCGTGAAGAACGCGGTGCCAATGTAGCGATCGAGCGACAGCATCGCGAGAACCGCGGTCAGCACCGGGAAGGCGGCGACGATCAGGATGTTGGTGCAGAGCGACGTCCAGGTGAAGATCGGCATCTTCATCATGGTCATGCCGGGCGCGCGCATCTTGACGATGGTCGCGACCAGATTGACGCCGGACAACAGCGTCCCGATGCCCGCGATCTGCAAGGCCCAGATATAGTAATCGACACCGACGTCGGGCGAGTACGCCAGTCCCGAGAGGGGCGGCATCGCGAGCCAGCCGGTCCGCGCGAACTCACCGATGAACAGCGACATCATGACGATCACGGCACCGGCCGTGGTCATCCAGAAGCTGAAATTGTTGAGGAACGGGAACGACACGTCGCGCGCGCCGATCTGGAGCGGGACGACATAGTTCATCAGACCCGTGACCATCGGCATCGCCACGAAGAAGATCATGATCACGCCGTGCGCGGTGAAGACCTGGTCGTAGTGGTGCGCGGTCAGGTATCCTTCGGAACCGTTGAACGCCATCGCCTGCTGTGCGCGCATCATGATCGCGTCAGAGAACCCGCGCAGCAGCATGACGATCGCCAGGATCATGTACATGATCCCGATCTTCTTGTGGTCCACGCTCGTGAACCACTCGTTCCAGAGATAGCCCCAGACCTTGAAATAGGTCAGCGCGGCGACGAGCCCGAGCCCGCCGATCGCCACCATCGCGAAGGTGGCGACGACGATCGGTTCGTGCAGCGGCAGCGACTCCAGGGTCAGGCGGCCGAAGATAGTCTTCAACAGGGTGTCGTTCATGATGGTTCTCTAGCCGTTCGCGACGGGGCGCGTGCCCGGCATGGTGGAGGGGGTCAGCCCATTCTTCTGGGGCATCAACATCGTGTGATTGCGGTTGGACTGCGAGCCGGGCGCGCTGTTGGCGCCGTCCTGTTTTATGTCGGCCGGCGCGGTCCAGTGGTTGCCGCTTCCCTTTTCGTCCGCGTCCTTCATCAACGCGCCTTCGACTCGCTCGGACGAATCCTGCGGGCCCTTGCCGCCGTTAACGCCCGGCATCGCCATGCCGGCGTGCGAGTCCCCCCCGCCTTTGCCGCCGTGCATCATCTGCGACATGCAGACCTTGCCGGGCTGGACGCACTGCTCGACGACCAGCTTGAACATGTTCGCCTCGACCGCATTGTAGTAGCGGACCGGGACCTTCTCGCTCGGCTTCTCCAGCTGGAGGTAGCTTGCACGATTGAGGCCGCCGCCGCGCTGCTTGACCTGGTTGACCCAGGCCTGGAAGCCAGCGTCGCTGACGCCGTGGAAGCGGAAGCGCATCCCCGAGAAGCCCGCGCCGCTATAGTTGGACGAGAAACCCTCGTAATTGCCGGGCTTGTTGATCACCGCGTTCAGCGTCGTCTGCATGCCGGGCATCGTGTAGATCATGCCGGCGAGCGCAGGGATGTAGAACGCGTTCATCACCGACGACGAGGTCATCTGGAAGCGGATCGGGCGATCGACCGGCGCGGCCAGTTCGTTGACCGTGGCGATGCCGTATTCCGGATAGATGAAGAGCCACTTCCAATCGAGCGCGACGACCTGAACCTCGAGCGGCTTGCCGACGCCGTTCGCCAGCTGCTGCTTGTCGACCAGGTTGCCGACCGGCACGTTGTTCGCGAGCGTCGGCGCATCGGGCTTGATCCGGCCGAGCGGGCGGTACGGATCGAGCAGATGCGTACTGGTCCATGTCAGCGCGCCGAGCGCGATGATGATCAGCAGCGGAATGCCCCAGATCAACAGCTCGAGGCCGACCGAGTGATCCCAGTTGGGCTCGTACTTCGCGGTCTTGTTCGACTGCCGGTAGCGGAACGCGAACAGCAGCGTGAGGCAGATCACCGGCACGATGATCAACAGCATCAGCCCGGTCGCGATCAGCACGAGATCGCGCTGTTGCACTGCGATATCACCCGAGGGCGACATCACGACCCAGTTGCAGCCGCTGGTGAGCAGCGCAAGCGGCAGCACGGCCAGCCATTTTTTCGCGCGGGAAACGGTTTTCTCAACGATCATGCGGATCCCCTACGCCTCGCTTTCGCCGCGCTACAGTGGACAATTTGTCCAATGGGCGCTGCACTGCAACATCGGCATGGCTTTATCGTTGCCAAGAGTAGCATAGATCACCCCTGCCCGCATTGGGCGCGGAGGGATGGGACGGAATATATCTGCCCGCATCCGCCGGAACAGCGTATCATCGGGTTCGCGCCCTGAAGAGCGAGTTGAAGAATGAGTGCAAACACGATCCCCGAGACGAGCTTCGAAGCCGATGCTCGCAGTATCCACAGCGACGGCGAGCACGTCACGCCCGGCGTGATCGCGATCGGCGTGGTGATCGGCCGCACCTCAGAATTCTTCGACTTCTTCGTGTATGCGATCGCCTCGGTGCTCGTGTTCCCGACCCTTGTCTTCCCGTATGTCGATCGGTTGCAGGGCACGCTCTATTCGTTCGCGGTGTTCGCGCTGGCGTTCATCGCCCGCCCGATAGGCTCGATCATCTTCATCGCTGTCGATCGCGCGTACGGCCGCAGCGTCAAGCTGACGATCTCGCTGTTCCTGCTCGGCACGTCGACGGTCGCGATGGGGTTCATCCCCGGCTATGATCAGGTCGGCAACTGGTCGGTTGCGATCCTCGCGCTGCTGCGCATTGGCCAGGGCGTCGCGCTCGGCGGCGCCTGGGATGGTCTCGCCTCGCTGCTGTCACTGAACTCGCCGGAAAAGCATCGTGGCTGGTACGCGATGCTGCCGCAGCTCGGTGCGCCGATCGGCCTGCTGGTCGCGAGTGGCCTGTTCGCGTTCTTCGTCGCTGCGCTGCCGACCGAGGATTTCTTCGCCTGGGGCTGGCGCTATCCGTTCTTCGTGGCGTTCGCCATCAACGTCGTCGCGCTGTTCGCCCGCCTTCGCCTGGTCGTGACGCCCGAATTCGAAGAGATGTATGCCAAGCGCGAGCTGGAGCCGGCACCCGTCGTCGAGACCGTGCAGTCGCAGTGGAAGGCGATCTGGCTCGGCTCGTTCGTGCCGCTCGCGAGCTTCGCGCTGTTCCACATGGTCACGGTGTTCCCGCTGTCGTGGGTCGTGCTGTTCACGCGTGAATCGGCAGGTCGCTTCCTCGTGGTCGAGGTGATCGGCGCGATCATCGGGATCGGCGCGATGCTGGTGTCGGGGTTGCTCGCAGACCGGTTCGGACGTCGCACGATGCTGGGGACGATCGCGGTGCTGATCGCGCTGTTCGCGATAGCCGCACCATCGCTGCTCGATGGCGGCGAGATCGGCGAGCGCCTGTTCATGGGCATTGGCTTCCTGCTGTTCGGCCTGTCGTTCGGCCAGTCCTCGGGCGCGATCGCGTCGAGCCTGTCGCCGCAGCACCGCTATACCGGTTCGGCGCTGACGACCGATCTGGCGTGGCTGTTCGGTGCAGGGTTCGCGCCGCTGGCGGCACTGTTGCTGACGAGCAAGCTTGGGCTGGCGGCGAGCGGCGCGTACCTGTTCTCGGGCGCGGTGTTCACGCTGATCGCCTTGGGGCTGAACAAGCAGCTCGCCAAGCGCGACATCGCCCGCTGAGGTCGGAACTCCCCAAAAGCACTACCCCGGCGAAGGCCGGGGCCCAATTGGCAAGGCTGCAGTAACAGAGCGCTGCCCCTAGTTAGCACCGTCCCCCAATTGGGCCCCGGCCTTCGCCGGGGTGGTAGCGATTGGGATATCTCTAAGCCTCTCCAGAACCGTCGCCCCCCCCAAAAAAACCGTCGCCCCAGCGAAAGCTGGGGTATCATCGTTGGCGGACGCTGCGACCCGGAACGGGGAGATCCCAGCTTTCGCTGCGATGACGGTCAGCCGGCGAACGCTGGAATGACGGTGAGGGTAGTCAGACCCGTCGGCGATCCAGTCCCCAAGACACCGCCCAGATCGCAAACCCGCCCAGCGCCAGCGCGGTCCCGACCCAGCCGGTGGACGGCAACCCATACCCGCCCGCAATCGCCAGCCCACCAAGCCAAGGCCCAAGCGCGTTGGCGGTATTGAACGCGGAATGGTTGAGCGCCGCCGCCAATGTCTGCGCCTCCTCCGCGACGTCCATTAGTCGCGTCTGGAGGATCGTCGACAACCCGCCGCCGCACCCGATCAACACCACCACCGGCAGCATCGCCCAGAGATGCGGCGTCGCCGGCGCGTAGAGCGCAAGCGCCCCTGCTCCGAACAGCAACGTGATCCCCGCCGCCGGCATCAGCGCCACGTCCGCCGCCTTCGCACAGACCAGCGTACCGATCGTCATGCCCACGCCGAACAATGCGAACGCGACCGGCGTGAACGCGGACGAGACCCCCGTGACTTCGGTCAGCGTCGAGGCGAGATAAGTGTAGACGCAGAAGATCCCGCCGAACCCGACCGCACCGATCGCCAGCGTCAGCCACACCTGCCCGTTGCGCAGCGCAGCCAGTTCCCCGAGCGGGCTCGCATCCTTGGCAGGTCGAAGAATTGGCGCAAACTTCAGCAGCATCGCCACCGTCGCCGCCGCGATGATCGCGACGATCCCGAACCCCCAGCGCCAGCCGAACCACTGCCCGATGCCATTCGCCAACGGCACGCCCGCAATCGTCGCGATCGTCAGCCCGAGCATCATCCGCGACACCGCGCGCGACCGCTTCTCGCGCGGCACCATCGATGCCGCGACCAGCGATCCGACGCCGAAATACGCGCCGTGTGGCAGGCCACTCAGGAACCGGGCGAGCAGCATCAGATGATAGGTCGGCGCAAGCGCGGACAGGCCGTTGGCGATCCCGAGGAACGTCATCAACCCGATCAGCAACACCCGCCGCTCGATCTTCGCCGCCAGCACCGCGATCGTCGGCGCACCGACCACCACGCCGAGCGCATAGGCGCTGATGACATGCCCCGCGGTCGGCTCGTCGATCCCGAGCCCGCGCGCGAACTGCGGCAACAGGCTCATCGCCGCGAACTCGGTGGTGCCGATCGCAAACCCGCCGACGGCGAGCGCGAGCAGCGCCATGCGCGCATCGACAGGTTTCATGAGCATCTCTTTCGTAAGTCGGTGCGGCGCTACATGCTGCGCCGCAACATACGCCTCTCTCAGCCCGGGCGACGCATCTTGAACAAGGAATCTTCCGTGATCGCAAAGTAATCCGCGGGACCGCCGCCGCGCAGGATCGGTTGCGCGCGCGCGGTCTGGTAGACGCCGTCCTCCAGCATCGCCGAGTCAATATGGATCGCGACCGCCTCGCCGAGCACCAGCCACTGGTCGAGCTCTTTGCCGTCCTTGGTCTCCAGCCGGATCAACTGCGTCAGCTTGCACTCGAACTGCGCGCGCGAAGCGGCGACCCGCGCCGGCTTGATCTTCGTCGAGGCCGCCATCTCGAGTCCTGCCAGGGCGAACTCGTCGACGTCCGCCGGCACGCCCGCAGACGTGGCGTTCATCGCCTCGCCAAGATCGCGCGTGACGAGGTTCCAGACGAACTCGCCGGTCGCCTCGATATTGGCGACGCTGTCCTTCCAGCCCATCGACGAGAAACCGATGATCGGCGGGTTGTAGTTGAACAGGTTGAAGAAACTGTACGGCGCGAGGTTCGGCACGCCGTCCGCGGACACGGTGCTGACCCAGCCGATCGGCCGCGGCGCGACGATCGCGTTCAGGGGATCGTGCGGCAGGCGATGGCCGTTCGTGGGCTCGTAAGAATGCCATTCGGTCATACATGTATTCCTGCTAAGTCACTGTCTGACTGCCTATAGCGAAGGTCGAGCATGAACGATCCCACTGCCCTCCCCGTCAGCACCCCCGTCAGCCCCCCGGTCATCAAGCGCCACCGGCTGGCGACGCGCGTCTGGCACTGGGTGACGGTGGTGACGATGTTCATCATGATCGGCAGCGGGATCGGCATCCTGAAAGCGCATCCGCGGCTGTATTGGGGACGGTATGGCGCGAATTTCGATACCGCGTGGACGACGCTCGACCAGTGGCCGAGTTGGCTGGTGTCGCTGCTCAACCTGCTGACGATCCCGACGAGCTATAACCTGGCGCTGTCGCGGCGCTGGCATCTGTTCTTCGCGCTGGTGCTCGCCTTCGCGCTGCTCGGGTTCATGATCGTCAGCCTGATCAACAAGCATTTCCAGCGCGATCTGCGCGTGCGCGCCGTCGAGCTGTCGCCGCGCGAGGTGGTGCACGACGTGAAGGAGCATCTCGCGTTCCGCTTCCATGATCCGAAGCGGCCGGGCGCGTACAATATCCTCCAGAAACTGTCCTATGTGGCGACGATCTTCGTACTGATCCCGGTGATGATCCTGACCGGGCTGACGATGTCGCCGGGGATGGACGCGGCGTGGCCGTGGCTGCTGGAGGTGTTCGGCGGGCGGCAGTCGGCGCGCTCGATCCACTTCATCGCCGCGACCGGGCTGGTGCTGTTCATCATCGCGCATCTGGCGCTCGTGATCCTGGCGGGGACCTGGAACGAAGTGCGCTCGATGATTACCGGGCGTTGGAAAATACCCGCCCACCCGTCGGAGGACGTCGCATGAGTTCGCTGATTACCCGCCGCTCGCTCGTCATGGGTGCGACCATCGGTGCAGGCGCGCTGCTGACCGGCTGCGACAAGATCGCCGCGAACCCCGAGGCGCGGAAAATCCTGTTCATGGGCGAGGACATGAACCGCGGGCTGCAGCGCGCGCTGAGCAACCGCAACGCGCTGGCGCCCGAGTTCAGCCCCGCGCAGATGTCGCCGATCTTCCGGTCGAACGGCACAAGCAATCCGGGGACCGCGGATTACACCGAGATGGTCGTCAATAACTTCGCGGATTACCGGCTGAAGGTCGGCGGGTTGGTCGATCGACCGCTGTCGGTCTCGCTCCCGCAACTCCGCCAGATGCCATCGCGGGCGCAGATCACGCGGCACGATTGCGTCGAGGGCTGGAGCGCGATCGGCAAGTGGCAGGGGCCGAAGCTTGGCGCACTGCTCGACGCCGCCGGATTGCAGAAGTCCGCACGCTACATCGTCTTCACCTGCGCCGACCTGTACAACGGCGCGAACTATTACGAGTCGGTTGACCTAGTCGACGCGTTCCATCCGCAGACGATCCTTGCTTGGGCGCTCAACGATCAGGTGCTCGACGTCGCGCACGGTGCCCCCGTCCGGCTGCGCGTCGAACGGCAGCTTGGCTACAAGCACGCCAAATACGTCATGGCGATCGACGCGGTCGCCAGCCTCGCCGGGATCGGCAAGGGCAAGGGGGGGTATTGGGAAGATAACGTCGATTACGACTGGTACGCCGGAATCTGATCGGCCGCCGGGGGTAGCGCAATTCCGTACCAATCATTAGCTAACCCCCCATGGCTCTTTTCGATCGTTTCCTGGCCCGGCAGGTTAAAACCGGCGAACTCACGCTCATCCACGCCGACGGCACGACCAAGCATTTCGGCAAGCCCGACCCTGCCTACAACCCGGTCACGATCCGGCTGACCCAGCCCGGCGTCGCCAGCGCGATCGTCCGCCACCCGGCGCTTGGCGCGGCAGAGGCGTTCATGGACGGGCGCCTTGTGATCGAGCGCGGCGACATCCGTGATCTCATCAATCTGCTCAAGGGCAACAGTCCGTGGGAGCGTGGCGGCGGACTCAATCCCTCGCTGCCGATCAAACTGCTCGGCAAGGTCGTCCACCGCGTCGACCGCGTGAACATGGCGCGCCGGTCGAAGAAGAACGTCGCGCATCATTACGACCTGTCGGACCGGCTGTACGACCTGTTCCTCGACGCGGACCGGCAATATTCCTGCGCGTACTTTACTGACGCGGGCAACAGCCTGGAGCAGGCGCAGGACGACAAGAAGGCGCATATCGCCGCCAAGCTCGCGATCCAGCCGGGCATGCGCGTGCTAGACATCGGCTGCGGCTGGGGCGGCATGGCGCTGTACCTGCACGCCAAGACCGGCGCCGAGGTGCTGGGCGTAACGCTGAGCGAGGAGCAGTTGAAGGTCGCGCGGCGGCGGGCCGAGGAAGCGGGCGTCGCCGACAAGGTGAAGTTCGAGCTGATCGACTATCGCGCGCTGACGGGCAGTTTCGACCGGATCGTCTCGGTCGGGATGTTCGAACATGTTGGCCCCGCGCACTACAAGGCGTTCTTCCGCAAGTGCCGCGACCTGCTGACCGACGACGGCGTGATGCTGCTCCACACGATCGGCCGGATGGGCGGTCCGGGCGTCACCGACACGTTCACGACCAAGTACATTTTCCCGGGCGGCTATAATCCGGCGCTGTCGGAGATCGTGAAGGGGTATGAGGGGCTGAAGTTCTTCCCGACCGATATCGAGGTGCTGCGCGTGCATTATGCGCTGACGATCGACCTCTGGTACAACCGGACGGTGGCTGCAAAGGACGCGATCGTCGCGCTGTACGACGAGCGGTTCTACCGAATGTGGACGTTCTACCTCGCGGGCGCCGCTGCGGCGTTTCGGACCGGGGGGATGGTCAACTACCAGATCCAGCTGTCGAAGAGCCGAATGACGCTGCCGCTGACGCGCGACTATATGATCGAGGGTGAGCGGGCGTTGCGCGAAGGCTGACCCACGCTCATACCATCCCCTGTACAATTCGGGCTTGGCGCAGGACGCCGCCCGTCAACCTCCGTGTTCCCCCGCGGAGGCGGGGGCCCAGGACCAAGCAGGGATACGGTACTTAGCTGGGCTCCCGCGTCCGCGGGAGAACAACGGTGTTAGGCGAATGGAGTCAGCGCGGGCCCTGCACGTCGGCCTTCGCCGCGGCGCGTTCGTCGCCGCCGATCTTGCCGTCCTTGTTCGCGTCGTACTTCGCAAACGTCGCCGCGAGCAGCGCCTGTGCTTCGGCCTGCGTGACCTTGCCGTCCTTGTTCTTGTCTGCGCTGGTGAACCACAGGTCGGCGAGGCGTTTGGCATGCACCGGGTCCGGACGGCCCTGCCCGCCGACCTTCATGTTGCCGATCCGCGCCTGCACTTCCGCGCGCGTGAGGACGCCGTCCTTGTTGGTATCCGACGCGGCGAACTCGGCCTTGAACTTGGCCGAGGCGGACGCGCGGGTTTCCTGCGCGAGCGCCGGAGTCGCAAGGCCGGCGAGGACGAGAAGGGTGAGGCTTTGGCGTAGCACGGTGCAGTAACTCCAGAGGATGCGCGGCGCAGATAGACCGGTTCGGTTGTACGCGCCATTAACGCGCGTGGTTGCATGGCGCGCGCCCAGCGCATAGGGGCGCCGCATTGGATATTGCCCAAAGGATTCTGCCCGTGACCGATCAGATCAACCGCGTCGTGCTCGCCTATTCCGGTGGCCTGGACACGAGCGTGATCCTGAAATGGCTGCAGCAGACGTATAACTGCGAAGTCGTGACCTTCACCGCCGATCTCGGCCAGGGCGAGGAACTCGAGCCCGCGCGCGCGAAGGCCGAGATGATGGGCGTCAAGCCCGAGCACATCTTCGTCGACGACCTGCGCGAGGAGTTCGTGCGCGACTACGTGTTCCCGATGATGCGGTCGAACGCGCTGTACGAGGGGCTGTACCTGCTCGGCACGTCGATCGCGCGGCCGCTGATCGCCAAGCGCCAGATCGAGATCGCCAAGATGGTCGGCGCCGATGCGGTCAGCCACGGCGCGACCGGCAAGGGCAACGACCAGGTCCGCTTCGAGCTCGGCTATTACGCGCTGTCGCCCGACATCAAGGTGATCGCACCGTGGCGTGAATGGGATCTCACCAGCCGCACCAAGCTGATCGAGTTCGCCGAACAGCACCAGATCCCGGTCAGCAAGGACAAGCGCGGCCAGGCGCCGTTCTCGACCGATGCGAACATGCTGCACACATCGAGCGAAGGCCTCGTGCTCGAGAACCCGTGGGACGAGGTTCCCGACTATGTCTATTCGCGCACGGTGAACCCCGAGGACGCGCCCGATGTCCCTGAGTACATCACGATCGATTTCGAGCGCGGCGACGGCGTCGCGATCAACGGCGAGGGCATGAGCCCGGCCACCCTGCTGTCGACGCTCAACGAGTACGGCCGTCGCCACGGCATCGGCCGTCTCGATCTCGTCGAGAACCGCTTCGTCGGCATGAAGAGCCGCGGCATGTACGAGACTCCCGGTGGCACGATCTATCACCTCGCGCATCGCGGGATCGAGCAGCTGACGCTCGATCGCGGCGCCGCGCATCTGAAGGATGAGCTGGCACCGCGCTATGCCGAGTTGATCTACAACGGCTTCTGGTTCTCGCCGGAGCGCGAGATGCTCCAGGCCGCGATCGATCGCAGCCAGGAGAAGGTCTCGGGCACCGTCCGACTGAAGCTCTACAAGGGCGGCGTGTACGTGGTCGGCCGCAAGTCGCCGAACTCGCTGTATTCGGAGAAGGTCGTGACGTTCGAGGACGACCAGGGCGCCTACGACCAGCGCGACGCGGCCGGCTTCATCAAGCTGAACGCACTGCGCCTGCGCCTGCTCGGACGGCGTGATCAGTAGGGGCGACCAGTAACCCGTTCCCTGTCGGACCTCAGTCTAATGTCGAAGTTTGCGGGGAAGATCGTCAACTCGTCGTGGGCGCACTTGTCTAGTGCGCCCACCCGCCCCTAGGGTTCGACGATATGATTACTCAGGGGGAAAAGCTGCATTGGTGGCAGACGCGCGCATTCGTTGCCGCGGTTGCGATCGCATCGATCATACCGTTGCTGTGGCCGGAAATACCGCCGCTGGTCGACCTGCCCGGACATATGGGCCGGTACCGCGTCCAGCTGGCGATCGCCGACAATCCATGGCTTTCCCAGTGGTATAACTTCCGCTGGCAGATGATCGGCAACCTCGGCATCGACCTGCTGATCGTGCCGCTCGCGCCGATCTTCGGGTTGCAGCTGGCAGTGAAGCTGATCGTGATGGCGATTCCCGCGCTGACCGTGACCGGGCTTTTGTGGATCGCGCGCGAAGTGCACGGGCGAATCCCCGCGACCGCGTTGTTCGCGTTGCCGCTCGCCTACAGCTACCCCTTCCAGTTCGGATTCGTGAATTTCGCGCTCGGCATGGCGCTCGCGCTCAACCTGTTCGCACTATGGCTGCGGATGGGGCGGCTCGACCGGCGGCGGCTGCGGACCATCATCTTCGTACCCGTCTCGTGCCTGTTGTGGCTGTGCCATACGTTCGGCTGGGGCGTGCTGGGCGTGCTCGCCTTCTCCGCCGAGCTGATCCGCCAGCACGATATCCGCCGTGACAGCGATCCCAAGAGCTGGGCGCATGGCTGGTTCAAGGCGTGCATCCAGGCGGGGCTGAACTGCCTGCCGCTGGCGCTGCCGATGGTGATGATGATCGTCTGGCGCTCGGGTGATCATGTCGGCGGCAAGACGCAAGACTGGTTCAACTGGCGCTGGAAGATGAACTGGATCACGATGGTCCTGCGCGATCGCTGGATGACGTTCGACATCGCGTCGGTCACCGTCTTGTTCGTGATCTTGTTCCGCGGCGTGCGCGATCAGACGATCGAGTATTCGCGCAATTTGAGCCTGTCGGCGCTGTTCCTCGCGATCGTGTATATCCTGCTGCCGCGGATCGTGTTCGGGTCGGCCTATGCCGACATGCGACTCGCGCCGTTCATGCTCGGGATCGCGGTGATCGCGCTGCGGCCGCGGCACGGGCTGTCGCTGCGCGGCGCGGCGGTGCTCGCGGTTCTGGGCTTTGCATTCTTCGGCGTGCGGCTGGCGGGGACGACGGTCAGCTACCTGATGTACGATCGCAGCTACGACCAGGCGATCGCAGCGATCGATACGGTGCCCGAGCGCTCGCGGGTCGTGTCGTTCGTGGGGCGGCGGTGTCGCGACGACTGGGCGTATTCGCGACTCGAGCATGTGCCCGCGCTGCTGTTGGAGCGGCGGCTGGCGTTCACCAACGACCAGTGGTCGATGGCCGGCGCGCAGTTGATGACGACGCACTATCCGGCGGCGAAGGGCTTTGCGCACGATCCGTCGGAGATCGTCAGCGACATCAAGTGTCGGGGCCAGTTCTGGCGGCCGATCTCGATGGCGCTGGAAAAATTCCCGCGCGATGCGTTCGATTACGTGTGGCTGATCCACCCGCCGAAGTTCGATTCGAAACTGGTTCGCGACCTGACGCTTATCCGGCGTGATGGCACCAGCCTGCTGTACCGCGTCAACCGGGCTGCTGCTGTTCGCCCCGCCGGAACGGAGTAAGCTCGCCGAGATACTCCTGCTGTTCGGCAACGGCCTCGCGCTCGCGGACGAGATAGTCGGCGATCGCGCGGCGGAAGCTCGGGTCGGGAATGTAGTGCGCGGAATAGGTCGCGACCGGCGCATAGCCACGCGCGAGCTTGTGTTCCCCTTGCGCGCCGGCCTCGACGGTCTTCAGGCCGCGCGCGATGGCGGCGTCGATCGCCTGGTAATAGCAGAGTTCAAAGTGGAGGAACGGCACCTCCTCCGTCGCGCCCCAGTATCGGCCATAGAGCGTGTCGTCGCCGATCAGGTTGAGTGCACCCGCGATCGGTACGCCGTCGCGCTCGGCGAGGATGAGCAGCACGCGGTCACCCATCGTCTTGCCGATCTGGTCGAAGAACGCGCGCGTCAGGTAGGGCTGGCCCCATTTGCGGCTGCCGGTGTCCTGGTAGAAGACCCAGAACGCGTCCCAGTGCCGGGGCGTGATTTCGGCGCCGACGAGGTGGCGGATCGTCAGCCCTTCGACGGCGGCGGCGCGTTCCTTGCGGATCGCCTTGCGCTTGCGACTGGCGAGCACGGCGAGGAAGTCGTCGAAGCTGGCGTAGCCGTCGTTCTTCCAGTGGAACTGCGTGCCCTGTCGGATCAGCCAGCCGGCGGCCTCAAAGAGCGCCACTTCGTCGGGGTCGATGAAGGTGGCGTGCGCGGAGGATAGCCCGCTCTGGTCGGTCACCGCCTCCAGCGCGGCGATTAGCGCAGGAGCGTGCTCGCGATCGCGAAGCAGCAGGCGCGGACCGGGCACGGGGCTGAACGGCGCAGCGATCTGGAGCTTGGGGTAATATTGCCCCCCTGCCCGCTCCCACGCGTCGGCCCAGCCCTGGTCGAAGACGTATTCGCCCTGGCTGTGGCTCTTGGCATAGGCGGGGGCGATTCCCGCTGGCTTGCCATCGGGGCCGTCGACCACCACCGGCAACGCTTGCCAGCCCGAACGGCCGCCGACGCTTTTCGAGGCTTCGAGCGCGGAGAGGAAGGCGTGGCCGACGAACGGGTTGGCGGTGCCGGAGCACGCCTCCCAATCCTCGGCCGCGATCGAGGTGACGCCTTGGGCGATGCGAGCAGTGACCGAATTCATCACTGCGTTAGGTAGAGACGCGAGGGCGCGCCTCCAAGGAGCTTAGGCGGAAACCTGCACGATCGCGTCGATCTCGACCGCGGCGCCGAGCGGGAGGACGGGCACGCCGACCGCCGAGCGGGCATGCTTGCCAGCATCGCCGAATAGCGCCACCATCAGGTCGGAGGCGCCATTGGCGACCTTGGGCTGGTCGGTGAAGTCGCCGGTCGAGTTGACGAACACGCCGAGCTTCACGATCCGCTCGACGCGTCCGAGCGTGCCGAGTGCCGCCTTCATCTGTGCCACGAGCATGAGCGCGCAGAGCTTGGCCGCCTCCTGCGCGTCTTCGAGCGAGACGCCCCCGTCATCACTGGCGCCGACGCGTCCGGTGACCAGCGCGCCGTCCTTGAACGGCAACTGGCCCGAGATATGGAGCATGCCATTCGCCAGCACGGTCGGGACGTAGGACGCCACGGGTGCGGCAGCCTGCGGGAGGGTGAGGCCCAGCTCTTCGAGCTTGCGGTCGATACGATCGGTCATGGGTGAGGTATCACCACAGCGGTAGGGGACGGGTCAAGTGGGGGGCTTCTCCACACTCCAACTGTCATTCCCGCGGAGCCGGGAACCCATACTGGCTGCGGGACATGATCGAAGCCGTAGCGCGTCTGGGTCCCCGCCTCCGCGGGGATGACGGCAGAAGCACGCCATTTCTGTTCTTCCGCGAAGGCGAGAGCCCAGGACTACGGACGATGCCGTTTGTGGCTCCTGGGCCCCCGCATTCGCGGGGGAACAGACGATTCAGGCGTCCGCCGGCAACCCAGCCTCGAACCGTGCGGAAATCCAGTCGGCCGCTTCGCGCCAGTCGTCGATCCGCGCATGTGCCTCGGGCGCCTTTGGCACACTCACCGCCAGCGTCGGCTCGGAGACCATGTGCAACCGGTGCACCCCCGGCGCGTGCCTGGCGACCGACTCGTGATGCACCGCGAGATCGTCGACGAACACCGTCACCGGCGAGCCATATTCCTCGACCAGCCGCGACACCGGCGTGCCCTTGCCGCCCTGGTTGCACTCGACCCGGTGCGCGATGCCGAACTTGGCCAGCTGCTCGATCCGCGGCTGGCGGCATTCGTCCTGGAGATTGGTGAGGATGACGATGTCCGCCACCTGCGCCAGCCGCTCGAGCGCGTCGACCGCGTGTGGCACGAGTGTCTGGCGGTGCATTTCGCCGGGGAAGAACTCGCCGAGCATCGCCCACATGTCCTCGCGCGACGGCGGCGGGCCACCGTCGCGGCGCGTCATCGCGGTCGAGAAATCGCCGTGCTGGATCTGGAAATCGATGTCGTGGCGCTCGTCGAGCCAGACGCCGAAATGCTTGACCATGTGCAGCAGCACTTCGTCGCAATCGCTGATCAGCAGCGGCCTCATGCTTCGAAGTCTCCTTGATCGAGTCTGGCATGTGCGCGGACCAGCGCCTCTGGCTTCACGCCCAGCGACTCAGCGCAGGCGATCAGGTCCGGCTCATGGTTTTCGAGAAAACCGAGCGCCGCGGACAAAACCGCCGGGTCGCTTGCTCGCGCACGCAGGTCGCTCGGGTCGAGGCCGGTCACCGACAACAGCCGCATCGCGCGGTCGGGTTCCCCCAGCGTCCATACCAAAGCGCGCAGGGCGAGCGCTTCGGCGTCTTCGTTTGAATCGCGGTCGCGCATTGCCTATCGTGCCTTCTTTCCGGATAAGGTGCGGCGGTGACAAAGAAGGTGCTCGTTGTCGAGGACAACGAACTGAACCTCAAACTATTCTGCGACCTGCTGCGCGCGCACCAGTTCGCCGTCGAACCCGTACGCGACGGCCGCGAAGCCGTTGCGCGCGCTCGGGAATTCGTGCCCGACCTGATCATCATGGACATCCAGATGCCGCACGTCACCGGCTACGAGATCATCCTCGAACTGAAGGCGGACGAGGACTTGCGCGCGATTCCCGTGATGGCGGTGACCGCGTATGCCGGCCGCGAGGACGAGGAGCGGATTCGGGCTGCGGGCGCGGACTCATATGTGTCCAAGCCGATCAGTCTGGCGCGGTTCATGGATGCGGTGGGGGCGCTGATCTGAGCAGCCCGGCTCTCCAATCTTCCGTTCGTGCTGAGTAGAGACCGAGTAGCTTCGTCAGAAGCGTATCGAGGGCTCGTATCGAAGCATAGGCTCCACCCGCCAACCTGTCCTTCAATACGCCATCTCGATACGCCGCCTACGGCGACTACTCGACGGCTACTCAGGACGAACGGGAGGGGGGACGAACGGGAGGGGAATCACAAACGCCAAAAGCCGCGGATATCGCTATCCGCGGCTTTTCGGATCGTCGCAATCAGACGGCGGTTCGCACCGCCGGCCGGATTACTTGATCTTGGCTTCCTTGAACTCGACATGCTTGCGCACGACGGGATCGTACTTCGAGAAGGAGAGCTTCTCCGTCTTGGTACGGGGATTCTTCTTGGTGACGTAGAAGAAGCCGGTGTCAGCGGTGCTGAGCAGCTTGATCTTTACGGTGGTCGGCTTGGCCATGAGCCCAATTCCTATGGCTTGAAAATGCGAAAGCGGCGAACTGACGCCGCCGCTCCATCAGGGGCGGCGCATGGCGGACGGAGGGAGCGAAGTCAAGCTTTACCCCATCGCCACACGTCGAGACGGTTCATTTAACCCGCTATTCACTGTCCGGGGCGCATCATATCATCAGATAAAGACAGGAGCGGGATCGTGGGGCAGGCGCTGGTTCGAATCGACGACATGATGGCGGTGAAGGCCGATCTCGCGGCGCGAATCGCGGCGATCGATGTCCGAGCGCCCTATTCCCGCCCCTGCGACATCGCCACCGAGATCGATGCGATCCGCGTGATAGCGCATACCAACGGCCTCAACCCGGCGGTGACCGTCGCGCACTTCGTCGATTCGGCCCTGTCGCGCGGCGAGCATGGCGCGCTGGTGCATGGTTGGCTGTCGATCCTGCGCGATGCGGTCGGGTGCGAGCGGCAGGACGTCCAGGCGTGCCACGTATTCGCCGCCGCCTGTTCGGTGCGTCTTGCGGGATAATCCATGGACGCCTTGATGGCGGCACTCGTCGCGGCCGCGCTGGCGCAGGTCGGCGATCGAACGGCGTGGCTCGCGGCGATCCTGTCGGACCGGTACGCCAAGCCCGGACTGGTGATCGCGATGGCGGCGCTGGCGTTGCTCGCGGCGAGTGGCTTGGCGGCGGCGCTCGGCGCGGTGATCGGGCCGAAGCTCGCCCCCAATGCCCAACAGCTGATGCTGGCACTCGCGCTGTTATTGCAGGGCGGCGGATCGTTCTTCCCGGCAAAAGTGCCCGAGCGGCTCGATCGCTGGAAGATCGGCGCGATCGCCACCACCGCTCTAGGCCTGTTCATTCTGGCCTTCGGCGACGGCGTGCAGTTCATCGTCCTGACGCTCGCCGCGCGGACGCCCGTCCCCGCGCTCGCCGCGATCGGCGCGATGATCGGCTCGCTGGTCGTGATCGTCCCCGCCGCGCTGATGGGCGAGGCCGCGTGGCTGAAACTGCCGCTCAAGCCGCTGCGCATCGCCATCGGCATCGTATTCCTGATCTTCGGCATCGTTCTCGCGCTCGGCGCCTTGCGATTGGTCTAGCGATCGGGTGGTCTAGCAATCGGGAGCAATTCGGTGTTCGAATCGTTCACGCAACGACTTTCAAACCGGAGCTAGACATGGCCGACATCAACCCCGCCCTCGACACGCCGACTGACCTGCCGAGCAACAGCACCAAGTCGGTCGCCGACGCGCTGAACGCTGCGCTCGCCGATTGCTACGCGCTGTACCTCAAGACCAAGAATTTCCACTGGCACATGTCGGGGCCGCATTTCCGCGACTATCACCTGCTGCTCGACGACCAGTCTGCACAGATCATCGGCGTGACCGACGCGATCGCCGAGCGCGTGCGCAAGACCGGCAACACCACGCTGCGCTCGATCGGCGACATCTCGCGCCACCAGACGATCGCCGACAACGACATGGCGTTCGTCGGCCCGACCGAGATGCTCGCCGAACTGCGCGAGGACAATCTGAAGCTCGTCGAGCAGTTCCGCATCGTCAAGGACGCCGCCGACGCCGCCAAGGACAACGCGACGAGTGGGATTGTGGATGAGTGGACGGATCACGCCGAGGAGCGTGCGTGGTTCCTGTTTGAGGCGAGCCGCAAGGCCTGATCGTTACGCCCGAGGAACAAATCGGACGCCAAGCCGGTTGAGCGACCTTACCAAACAGGAGGCCGATATGTTGAAGCTCGCAATTACCTTTCTCGTCATCGGCGCAGTTCTCGCGCTGCTCGGCTTCGGCGGAATCGGCGGGGCGTTCATCGGTATCGCCAAGATCCTGTTCTTCATCGCGATCACGCTGTTCGTAATCTTCCTCGTGCTCGGCCTGCTTGCCGGCAAGGGCATCAAGAACGCGGTCGACTGACGCGGGCGATCCGATCGCATGACAACGACCGTCGTCGGACCTTCCGGCGGCGGTCGTTTCGTGTCTGGATCCGAAATCCTCCCCCGCAAGGGAGAGGATTGAGAATGGAGCGAGCGGCGTAGGACCTGTTCTGCATCCCTTCGCGCGGCAGGAGCGTTCTCCCACGATGCACGCTTTTGCCGCCCTGCTCGACTCGCTCACCTACACACGGTCGCGTAACGCGAAGCTGAAGCTGATCGCGGATTATCTGCGCGCGACGCCCGACCCGGACCGGGGCTGGGCGATGGCGGCGCTGACCGGCGATCTCGATCTCAAGGGCGTGAAGTCGGCGGTGATCCGTGGGTTGATTGAGGAGCGGGTCGATCCGGTGCTGTTCCGGATGAGCCGTGATTATGTCGGCGATACCGCGGAGACGGTCGCGCTGCTCTGGCCCGAACCGACGGTGCCGGTCGATCCCACCCCCTTGTCGATCACCGACGTCGTCGAGCGGCTGGCGGCGTTGTCGCGGGCCGATGCGCCGGGTGCGCTGGCGGACATGCTCGACCGATCCGATGCCGAGGAGCGGTTCGCACTGCTTAAGATGGCGACTGGCGCGTTGCGGATCGGCGTGTCGGCGCGGTTGGCGAAGACGGCGCTGGCGGATGCGTTCGGGCTCGACGTCGATGCGGTCGAGGAGGTCTGGCACGGGCTCGATGCACCGTATGCGAGCCTGTTCGCATGGGCGGAGGGCACAGGCGCACAACCGACGCCGGCCGACGTGCCCGTGTTTCGGCCGTTCATGCTGGCGCACGGGCTCGAAGACCTCCGCATCGACCTCGCCGACTATGCCGCCGAGTGGAAATGGGACGGCATCCGCGTCCAGATCGTCCATGTCGCGGGTGAGACGCGCCTCTACAGCCGCACTGGCGACGACGTGACGGGCAGCTTCCCGGAGATTGCCGTCGCGTTCCGGACGCCGGGAACGGTCGACGGCGAACTGCTGGTGAAGGGCGAACATCAAGGCGGCACGCTGGAGGATGGCGGCGGCGCGGCCAGCTTCAACGCGTTGCAGCAGAGGCTGGGCCGCAAGACCGTGTCGGCGAAGATGCTGGCGGACTATCCGGCGTTCGTGCGGCTCTATGATCTGCTGATCGATGGCGAGGAGGATCTGCGCGCGCTGCCGTGGACCGAGCGGCGCGCGCGGCTGGAGGCGTTCGTGCCGCAACTCGATTCCGAACGGTTCGATCTGAGCGTCGTGATCGACGCGGACGACTTCACCGCGCTGGAGGCGATCCGTGCCACCGCACGCGATTCGGCGATCGAAGGCGTCATGCTGAAGCGTCGCGATTCGCCGTACGTCGGTGGCCGACGCGCCGGGCTCTGGTATAAATGGAAGCGCGATCCGCTGACCGCCGACTGCGTGATGATGTACGCGCAGCGTGGGTCGGGGCGGCGATCGTCCTATTATTCGGACTATACCTTCGGCTGCTGGACCGAAGAGGGCGAGTTGCTCCCGGTCGGGAAGGCGTATTCGGGGATTACCGACGAAGAGCTCAAAATGCTCGACAGCTTCGTGCGCAACCATACGCAGAACCGGTTCGGGCCCGTGCGCGAAGTCGAGAAGACGCTGGTGCTGGAGATCGCGTTCGATTCGCTGCACGATTCGAAGCGGCACAAATCAGGAGTGGCGATGCGTTTCCCGCGAATCGCGCGGATCCGGACGGACAAGCCCGCGGCGGAGGCGGACCGGATCGAGACGCTCAAGCGAATGATCACGTAATCCGCGCGTCATGATAGTCCGCAGCCGTGCGGGGTATTGACCCGGTCTTGGTACGAGTCAGGATGATCCGGTGACAGTTACGAAACATTCTCGCACGGCAGCGGCACGACGCTGGCGGCGCGGCGCCTGGGTGACCGGCATCGTGTCCGCGATCGTCGTGCTGTTCGTCTACCTCGCCGGCTATTTCGACCGCGATCCGGTGCATGTGTATCCGGCGATCGGCGTCCAGGCCTCGGGACCGCCACCGGTAGCGGTGGTGAACTTCTCGGGCGACATGGGGCTGCGGTTCCTGCTCGGCGCATCGACCTCGCGCGGGCTGACCGAGCACGGTATCCCCGTGGTCGGCATCACCACGCCGGCGTTGTTCGCGCATCATCGGACGCGACCGGAGCTCGATGCGATCATCGCGGACGGCGTGCGGACCGCGCTGGCGCGGACGGGTGCGAAGCGGATCGTCGTGATGGGGCAGTCCTATGGCGCGGATATCGTCCAGACGGGGCTAGTGAACCTTCCGAAGGACCTGCGCGCGCGTGTAGCGGCGATCGTTTTGATCCTGCCCGGCGACACGGTGTTCTACCGCGCCGACCCTTCGGGGCTGCTCTACGATCACGGGACGCCCGAGAGCATGGGGGCGACGACCGGCAACCGGCTGACCTGGGCGCCGGTGACGTGTATCTACGGGCTGGAGGAGACTGACAGCCTGTGTCCGCTGCTGACCACCGCGAACGCGCGAAAGGTCGGGATGCCGGGGGGGCATAACATCCATCACGATGCTGATGGGTTGCTGCGGCATGTACTGGCGACGATACGGGCGGTGGCGCCGAGTGCGGGACGGGGGTTCTAAGGTCGGGCGAGATGCTACGTCGTGCGCTCCCGACCCAATCCCTCAATTACTCAAACTTCCGCCCATCCCCCAATCGTCATCCCAGCGAAAGCTGGGATCTTATCGTGTGGGGTACGCGCCCGCCAACGGGGATACCCCAGCTTTCGCTGGGGTGACGGTTAAGCCGATGGACCGCGGCGGCCCCCATGTTCTCCCGCGAAGGCGGGAGTCCAGTCTGGGCCCCGCCTTCGCGGGAGAACAAGTAGGGGTGCGTTGGCATGGACCGGAACCACGCAGACTATTGCGGCTTGGCGGCGATCTTGATCTCGAAGAGCGTCGGCCAGTATTTGCCCGTCACGAACAGCCGGTCGGCTTTCGCGTCCCAGGCGATGCCGTTGAGGACCGCCTCGCGGTCGGTCGCGGCGATCTCGGCGACCAGTGGGCGGAGGTCGATCACCGCGGTCACCTTGCCGGTCTTGAGATCGATGCGGACGAGGAAGCCGGTGTGCCAGACATTGGCGAGCAGCGCTCCGTGGACATATTCGAGCTCGTTGATGTCGCGCAAGGGTCGCCCATCGATCGTCACCGCGACGCGCTTGCGTTCGACCAGTGTCAGCGGATCACGGACGATGATGTCGGGGCTGCCGTCGGACTGGAGCAGCGAGACGCCGTCGCTCGTCAGGCCCCAGCCTTCGCCGGTGTAGCGGTTCTGGCCCTTGGGTTTCAGCGTGCGAACGCCCCAGCGGTGCGCGATGCCGTCATGCCAGGTAAGGCTGACGAGCTGGTCCTTCCACAGCGCGAGGCCTTCGCCGAACTGCGCGGGGTCGATTCGCGCCCTGGCGAGGATCTTGCCGTCCTTGAGCGAGACGCGGCGGACGTCGGATTGCCGCTCCTGCCCCGTGCTCTCGTACAGCGCGCCGTCGTGCCAGAGGAGGCCTTCGGTGAACGCAGTGCGATCGTGCGGGTAGCGCGCGACGATCGTTGCCGAGAACACCGGCACGCGGGTCGGCTCGCGCGGAGCTGCGACAGCACCCTGCCCGGCCTGCGCCGCGGACGACAGCGAAGACGATGAAACGAGAACGGCCGGTCCCGCCAAAGCGAAACCGGCCGCAATCATTATCCTACCGAACACGGTACGATCAGCGTTCTGAGTCAGACAGCTATCAGCCGCCTGCGCTCAGGTTCACCGCTGCGTACTTGCCGCGACGATCGACCTCGAGCTCGAACTCGAGCTTGTCGCCCTCGTTCAGCGTCGACATGCCGGCGCGCTCGACGGCCGAGATGTGGACGAATGCGTCAGGCTGTCCGTCGTCGCGCTGGATGAAGCCGAAGCCCTTCATCGCGTTGAAGAACTTGACCGTGCCGGTCGCCTTCTCGCCGGTGAGCTGACGCTGTGCGCCACCTGCACCACCGTCACGGTCGCGATCGCCACCACGGGGCGCGCCCGGGCCGGCATCACGGTCACGCGGCGGGCCGCGATCGGTGACGGCCATCGGCTCGCCGTCGATCTTCAGGTCGGTTGCCGAGATACGGCCACCGCGGTCGACGAGCGTGAAGCCGAGCGGCTGACCCTCGGCGAGAGCGACCATGCCGGCCTGCTCGACGGCGCTGATGTGGACGAACACGTCCTCGCCGCCATCATCGCGAACGACGAAGCCGAAGCCCTTCTGCGCGTTGAAGAACTTTACGACGCCGGTGCCTTCGCCGACGACCTGGGGAGGCATGCCGCGACCACCGCCGCCGCCGCCACCACCCGAGAAGCCGCCGCCGCCACCGCCGCCGCGGTAACCACCGCCGCCGCCGCCGCTGCCGCCACCGAAGCTGCTGCCGCCGCCGTAGCTGCTGCCACCGCCGCCACCGTAGCTCGAGCCACCGCCGCCGCCATAGCTGCTACCGCCGCCGCCGAACCGATCGCCGCCACCGCCAAAGCTGCTGCCGCCGCCGAACTCGTTATCGCCGCCGCCGAAGCTGTCGCGCTTGTCGCGGCCACGCCCGCCACGGTTCCCGCGGCCACCTTTATCGAAACCCATAAGCTCTGTTCGTCTTCCCGGTTCGCCCGCAAATTTCTCAAAACCCTTGTGCCGGACGACGAACGCAGGTTTTCCAGCGCGAAACCTTTTGCGCCTTGAGGGGCCCCTTAGCGCAAAATACAAGCCGTCGCGAATAGATTCTGATCCGAGGGCTCTCGATTTGGATCGATACTGACGCAAGTGTCGCGCGCCAGCCACGACTCGTCGCATCGACGATCGCAAAGCCTTCTTGTCGCCTGATTCGGATCGGTGACGCATATAGAGGCATTGAGCGTTCAGCTTCAGGCGGCTACGGCCGACGCATGACAGTTCATCTCCACGAAGGCGACATTCCCGCCGACCTGTTCGCAGCCGGCGCCGCGATCGCCGTCGATACCGAGACGATGGGGCTGATCACGCCTCGCGACCGGTTGTGCCTCGTCCAGCTTTCCGATGGCGGCCCCGACGAGCACCTCGTTCGATTCGCCGCGGGAGCCGGCTACGACGCACCCAACCTCAAGGCCCTGCTGGCCGATCCTGCACGCGTGAAGCTCTATCATTTCGGCCGGTTCGATATCGCCGCGGTCCAGTATTATCTCGGCGTCGTCGCGGCACCGGTATACTGCACCAAGATCGCGTCGCGGCTGGTGCGGACCTACACCGATCGTCACGGCCTCAAGGAAATCGTCCGCGAACTGCTCGGCCAGGACATTTCGAAGCAGCAGCAGTCGTCGGACTGGGGCAGCCCCGAACTGTCCGAGGCGCAGAAGGATTATGCGGCGTCGGACGTGCGCTTCCTCCACCGGTTGCGAACCGAGCTCGACAAGCGGCTGATTCGCGAAGGCCGGATGGAGCTCGCCCAGGCCTGCTTCGACTTCCTGCCGACTCGCGCCGCGCTCGATATCGCCGGCTGGCCCGAAATCGACATTTTCGCACACGCTTGATGGACGTTCCGCCCCCCTCACCCGTCGCCCGTCGCGTCCGTAGCGCGCGACAGGACTGGGCCGCGCCGGGCGGCAGCCACGATCGGTTCGTGGCGATCGCCCGCGTCGGCCTGCCGACCGCGATCGGCGTGCTGGCGGCGTTCCTGGTGATGGCGCCGCTGACGGCGGGCGGCGACGTGTCGTTCCTGCTCGACAAGAACAAGGTCGACGTCGCGCAGGAGCGGATGAAAACACAGGCGGCGCGCTATCGCGGCGAGGATACGAAGGGCCAGGCGTTCACGCTCGACGCCGCCTCGGCGATCCAGAAAAGCTCGGCCGAGCCGATCGTGCAGCTCAATCAGCTCGCCGCGCAGATCCAGCTGACCGACGGCCCCGCCAATATCAAGGCGAACACCGGCCGCTACGACATGGACACCGAGAAGGTGCAGCTGTTCGGTCCGCTGAACGCCACCGCAGCGGGCGGCTACGACCTCAAGACCACCAACGCGACGATCGACATGAAGGCGCGGACGCTCGAAAGCGGCGGCGCGGCGACCGGCACCGTCCAGCAGGGCACGTTCAGCGCGAACAAGCTGCGCGCGAACCTGGAAGAGCGGACCGTGACGCTCGATGGCAATGCGCGCTTGCGGATCATCCCCAGAGGGCCGAAATAGCCGCCATGCGCGCCACTCACATCTTTGCAGCCCTGTCCGCCGTTCTGCTCTCCACGACCGCGGTCGCGCAGCAGGCGCACAATTCCAACGCCCCGATCGATTTCGGCGCGGATCATATCGAGCTGCAGGACAAGGCGAACCGCGCGATCCTGTCGGGCAACGTCGCGGTCAAGCAGGCCGAGATGACGCTGAACTCGGCGCGGATGACGGTGGCGTACACAGGCCAGGTGATCGGCGGGAACCCGCAGGTCTCGCGGCTCGATGCGTCGGGCGGCGTGATCGTCAAGCGTCCCGACCAGACGGCGCGGAGCCAGTACGCAATCTACGATCTCAACCGCCGCGTCATCACGATGCTCGGCGCGGTGACGCTGACGCAGGCGGGGAACACCGTGAACGGCGGGCGCCTGACGATGAACCTCGACACCGGGCGGTCGGTGATCGACGGCTCGTCGGTCGCCGGCGGCAGCGCAGGCGGATCGGCGGCAAGCGGTGGCACTGTGACCCAAACCGGCGGTCGCGTGACCGGCACCTTCTCGGTCCCCAAGCGCAACTGAGCCAGCAGGGGCGTCGTGAGGGGCTCGTAGGGGCTTCCCTCCGGCGGCGCGCTCATGCATGTTTCCTGCCAAACCCCCGCCGACTGTTCGGCGACACCATCAACGCCGAGTTTTCGGCGACTGACTTTTGCGAGGGCCTGATCCCATGGACGCCACCACGCTGCCCCCGATCGAGAACGTCGAGCCGATTTCCGAGCCGCCGGTGAGCAACGGGCTCCAGGTCGTCTCGATCGCCAAGTCTTACGACAAGCGCGTCGTGCTGACGGACGTGTCGGTCTCGGTCGGGCGCGGCGAGGTCGTCGGGCTGCTCGGGCCGAACGGCGCGGGCAAGACGACGTGCTTCTACTCGGTGATGGGCCTCGTGAAACCGGATTCGGGCCGGATCATGCTCGACGGCGAGGACATCACGAAGCTGCCGATGTACCGGCGCGCGATCCTCGGCCTCGGCTATCTGCCGCAGGAGACGTCGATCTTTCGCGGGCTGACGATCGAGAAGAACATCCTCACCGTGCTGGAGCTGTCCGAGCCCGACAAGGCGGCACGGCAGCGCAAACTCGACACGCTGCTTGAGGAGTTCGGCCTGACCCGCCTCCGCGCGGCACCGGCGATGGCGTTGTCGGGCGGCGAGCGACGACGCGCGGAAATCGCGCGCGCGCTGGCGGCGGACCCATCGATCATGCTGCTCGACGAGCCGTTCGCGGGCATCGATCCGATCTCGATCGCGGACATCCGCGATCTGGTGAAGGACCTCAAGCGCCGCGACATCGGCGTGTTGATCACCGATCACAACGTCCGAGAGACGCTCGAAATCGTCGACCGCGCCTACATCATCTACGACGGCCGGGTGTTGTTCTCCGGCTCGCCCGAGGAACTGGTCGCCGATGCGAACGTCCGGCGGCTGTATCTCGGCGAAGGCTTCTCGCTCTAGAGTTATGAACAGGCTGGCGCATCCATTCCTCCCCGGCACGGGGAGGGGGACCAGCGGAGCTGGTGGAGGGGGCCCTCCGCAAACGCAGCGTCTGACGCGCCCCCCCTCCGTCGACGCTTCGCGCCGCCACCTCCCCTTGCAGGGGAGGATCTAGTGAGCCTCGCCCCTCGCCTGGACATCCGCCAGTCGCAGTCGCTGGTGATGACCCCGCAGCTCCAGCAGGCGATCAAGCTGCTGGCGCTGTCGAACCTGGAGATTGAGGGGTTCATCGCCGAGGAAGTCGAGCGCAATCCGCTCCTCGAAGCCAGCGCCGCCGAAGACAGCGACGCCCCCGACCACGAGCCGGCCCCCGAAGTCCGCGACGAACGCGTCGCCGCCGACGAACTGGTCGCGGGCACGGGTAGCGGCGACGAACCGACGCTCGACGTCGACTACGCCACCGAAAGCCACCAGCAGGACAGCGTCGCCGACGGCGGCAGCGGGATGGACGGCGCGCTGTCGATGACCGGCGCGAGCGCGGGCGGTGCGGGCGGCGAAGACGGCCCCGATCTGGACGCGTTCGCGGATACCAGCCTCAGCCTCGCGGATCACCTGCTCGCACAGGCCGGGCCGGCGATTCCCCAAGACGACGCGTTCATCGCCGCGCATCTGATCGACCAGATCGACGAGGCGGGATACCTGACCGTCTCCCTGCTCGACATCGCCAACCGGCTTGGCGTGCCGCTGGTCCGCGTCGAGGCCGTGCTCGCGACGATCCAGACCTTCGACCCGACCGGCGTCGGCGCGCGCGATCTTGCCGAATGCCTGGCATTGCAGGCGACGGAGGCGGATCGTTATGATCCATGCATGGCGCGGTTGATCGACAACCTCGACCTGCTTGCGCGCGGTGAACTGACTCGGTTGAAGCGGATGTGCGACGTCGACGACGAGGACATGGCCGACATGATCCGCGAACTGCGCGGTTATGATCCGAAGCCGGGGTGCCGCTATGGGGGCGAGCCTGCGCAGTCGGTGACGCCCGATCTGTTCGTCGCGCGGACCAAGGCCGGCTGGGCGATCGAGATCAACGCCTCCACCCTGCCGCGCGTACTGGTCAACCGGAGTTACTATACCGAGCTATCGGGCGGGCAGCAGGACAAGGCGTCGAAGGCGTGGCTGTCGGACTGCCTCGCCAGCGCGAACTGGTTGGTGAAGGCACTCGATCAGCGCCAGCGGACGATCATCAAGGTCGCGACCGAGATCGTGAAGCAGCAGGAAGCGTTCTTCCTGAAGGGCGTCGCGCATCTGCGGCCCCTGACGCTGCGTCAGGTCGCGGACGCGATCGAGATGCACGAATCGACCGTCAGCCGCGTGACGAGCAACAAATACGTCTCGTGCGCGCGCGGGCTGTACGAACTGAAATACTTCTTCACGAGCGCGATCCAGTCCGCGGACGGCGGCGAGGCGGTGTCGGCGCAGGCGGTGAAATCCGCGATCAAGGCGCTGATCGACACCGAGGGCGCGAAGATCCTGTCCGACGATACGCTGGTCGACCTGCTCAACGCCAAAGGCTTCGACATCGCCCGGCGGACCGTGGCCAAATACCGCGAGGCGCTCGGGATCGGAAGCTCGGTGCAACGCCGCCGGGCCCGTACATTAGAGGGCATCGGCTAAGCTTGCCTTTCGTCGCGATAGGCCTAGCGTCGGGCCTGTCATCTCGGGGGGGCCCAGAACGATGGACGACCAAGCCACACGCGACTTAGGCGCCACGGCAGCCGAACCAGCGATCTTGCAGGCGACGGAGCCCGACGGTGCGCCGCGTATCGCGGTTCTCGATATCCTCCGCGGGATCGCGATCCTCGGCATCCTGTTCATGAACATCAACGACATGGGCGGCTCGCTCTGGGCGTCGTTCGGCGATTTTCGGCATATCGGGTGGACACAGGCCGATCAGGTCGCATGGTGGCTGCGCGAGGTGATCGCGAACGGCACCGCGCGCTGCATGCTCGAACTGCTGTTCGGTGCGGGGATGGTGATCCTGACCGATCGCGCCGCGCTGAGCGCCGGCAAGCGCGTCGTGATGAAGCGCTATTACCTCCGCAACCTGCTGCTGTTCGGGTTCGGCGTCGTCCACGTCTTCATCCTGTTGTGGCCCGGCGACATCCTCCACACCTACGCGATCGCCGCGATGATCGCGTTCCTGTTCCGCCGGATGCGGCCGCGCTGGCTGATCACGATCGGGCTGATCGCCGCCGTCGCGCAGTTCGCAGGGGGCGGATATTTCGGCTATTATCAGGCGCTGCAGGAGCGGTCGCAGGTCGCCGCGATCAACGAAGCGCGCGCGGCAGGTCGACCGGTCACCGCGGACGATCGGAAGGTGCTTGCCAAGATCGCGACCGGCGACGCCAAGCGCGCCAAGAGCAAGGCCGACAGCCGTGCGAGGATCGTCGCGGAGGACAAGGCGCGGACCGGCAATTTCGCGACATGGGCGGCAATGCAGTGGAGCGTAACGGTCTATCTCGAGACGCACGGGTTCGAACTGCTGTTCGTCTGGGAAGCCGCCAGCGTGATGCTGATCGGCGCCGCGCTCTACAAGCTCGGCATCCTGCAAGGTTCGCGATCGCGCGGCTTCTATCTGCGCATGACGCTGATCGCCTACGCGGTCGCCATCCCGTTGCGGATCGTCGGCGCGATCGAGCAGACGCGGTTCGACGATGCGCCCAAGACGATGTGGGCCACCGTCGAAGTCGCGCGCGAGGCGATGACGCTCGGCCATGTCGGCGCGGTGTGCCTGCTGCTCGGCACCGGGTTCGGCGCCATGCTGTTGCGGCCGTTCATCGCGGCCGGGCGGACCGCGCTGTCGATCTACATCCTCCAGACGATCGTCTGCCTGTGGATCCTGTTCCCGCCATTTGGGCTAGCCCTGTACGGGACGCTCGGCTGGACCGGTCTCATGGCGACCGCGCTGGCGATCGATATCGCGCTGTTGCTGCTCGCCAACGCCTATGTACGAAGGTTCGACATCGCCCCGGTGGAGTGGGCGTGGCGATCGCTGGTGGAGGGACGTGCGCTGCCGTGGCGCAGGGCGACGCCGCCGCCATTCTCCGGAGAACTACGTCCGGCGTGACGGGACGAGGGCTCAGTCGTCCTCGTCCTCGAACCCCACCAGCGCCAGCGCGCGCGCCTTGATCTGGCGGGTCATGCACCAGTGGACCAGCGCGTCCTCGCGGCCGTGCGTGACCCAGACTTCCCGCGGCGCGATCTCGGTCAGCGTGGCGATCAGTTCGTCCCAGTCGGCGTGATCGCTCAGGATCAGCGGGAGCTCGACATTCTTCTGTCGCGCACGGCCCCGAACGCGCATCCAGCCGCTCGCCATCGCGGTGATCGGGTCGGGCAGCCGTCGCGACCAGCGATCGTTGAGCGCGCCGGGCGGGCACATCACGACATGCCCCGCCATATCCGCCTTCTTAGCGTCCGCCACCGGGAGCAGTTCGCCGAGCCTGACGCCGTGTTCCGCATACAGGTCGCACAGGCGTTGCAGCGCGCCGTGGATGTAGATCGGCGCCTCGTGGCCACGTTCGCGGAGTTCGGCGATGACGCGCTGCGCCTTGCCGAGAGCATAAGCGCCGACGACGACGCAGCGGTCGGGGTTGGCATGCAGGGCGACGATCAGCTTGTCGATCTCGTCGCCGGTGTCGGGGTGGCGGAACACTGGCAGGCCGAACGTGGCCTCGGTGATGAAGACGTCGCATTTGACGGGTTCGAACGGCGTGCAGGTCGGGTCCGCGCGGCGCTTGTAGTCGCCCGAGACGACGATCCGCTCGCCGCGATAGTCGAGCACGATCTGCGCGGAGCCGAGGACGTGGCCGGCGGGGACGAAGCCGATGTCGACCTCTCCCATCCGGATCGTCTCGCCGTAAGCGACCGGGTTGCCGGCCTGCGGGCCGTAGCGCGCGTCCATGATCGCGAGCGTTTCCGGCGTCGCCCAGACCGCCTCGTGACCACCGCGCGCGTGATCGGCGTGGCCGTGCGTGACGAGCGCCTTGGCGGTCGGGATCGACGGGTCGATCCAGGCGTCGATCGGCTTGACGAGAATGCCGTGCGGATGCGGTTCGAGCCAGTCGCCGAGTTTTGCCATGCGGGAGTAACGCGTGACGTAGGGGTGCGGTGCCGTCGGCGGCGTATGCACCGCCCTACGTCGTCATCCCCCGCCAAAGGGAGGATCGATCAGCGCCGACCGCCGACCTTGATCGTCGCGAGGATCGCATTCATCCGCGCCGCCGCAACCGCCTGGGTCGGCGCGTTGCGGCTCGCGGGGTTCGCCGCCCGTACCGCGTAGGTGACGCGGTCGATCGCGTAGCAGGCGCCGTTGATGACGCTGCGGAAGTTGGTCGCGTTGACCTGCTGGCTCATGCCCGCATCACCATTGGTGTAGACCGTCCAGCGATGGCCGCCGAGCATCCGGTTCGGCAGGCGCTTCGCATGGCCCGAGACCAGCCCTTCGGTGCCGCAGGTCGCGACCACGCCCGCGCTCCGGCTGAAGCCGACCTGGATCATTTCAGTCACCTGCCCTTGGCCATTGGTCGGCCGGGCGACCTCCCAGAAGCGAACGATGCCGACGCCGCGACCGACCGGCGCGCCATCCCACATCTGGCGCCAGCCGCGGTTCATCAGCGCGCGGCCGGCGAAATTGCGCGTGGGCGTCAGGCTGGAGGCGTAGGACAATCGGACGATGCCGCCGCCCCCGACGAACGACTTGTCGGCGGCGGTGGCATTGGCGAACGGCAGAAGTGCGAGCAACGGCAGGGGCAGGAGATAACGAAGAAGCGACACCGATCGTCTTTCACAACAGAGCTTTGGCCGAAATGGCGGCCATCGCGCACGCGGTCCATAGCGGTGCGGCGCGACGCCCCCATATGACGCTGATGCGTGAACAGGCCGTGAGCGACCTCCCCTCCCCCTTGAAAAACTGGTTTGTCGCGAGGGGTTGGCGGCCGCGGCGGCATCAGCTGGAAATGCTGGCGGAAGGCCGCGCGGGGCATCATGCCCTGCTCGTCGCGGCGACCGGCGCGGGCAAGACGCTCGCTGGGTTCCTGCCGACGCTCGCCGAGCTGATCGAGGCCCCGACCACCGGTCTCCACACGCTTTACGTATCGCCGCTGAAAGCGCTCGCGGTCGATGTGCAGCGCAACCTGCTGACGCCGATCGATGAGATGGGCGTCGCTATCCGCGTCGAGACTCGCACCGGCGATACCCCTTCGGATCGCAAAGCCCGCCAACGGATCAAGCCGCCGCAGATTCTGCTGACGACCCCCGAATCGCTATCGCTATTGCTGAGCTACCCGGACAGCATCACGATGTTCGAGAACCTCCGCACGATCGTCGTCGACGAGGTCCACGCCTTCGCGACCGGCAAGCGGGGCGACCTGCTCTCCCTCTGCATGGCGCGACTCCAGAAGATTTCGCCGGGGATGCGCCGCGTTGCGCTGTCGGCGACGGTCGCGGATGCCGACGGCTATCGTGCGTGGCTCGCGCCCGATGGCGATATCGACCAGGTCGCGATGGTCCGCGGCGAGGCGGGTGCGGATCCCAACATCGCGATCCTGCTGCCCGAGGGCCGCGTGCCGTGGTCCGGGCATTCGGGCCGCTATGCCGCCGCGCAGGTGATGGCGGAGATCGAGGCGCACGAGACCTCGATCGTGTTCTGCAACACGCGCAGCCTGGCGGAACTGATCTTCCAGGATCTTTGGAAGGTGAATGCGGGAAACCTCCCGATCGGCGTCCACCACGGCAGCCTCGCGAAAGAGGCGCGCCGGAAGGTCGAGAACGCGATGGCAGAGGGCAAACTGCGCGCGCTGGTCGCGACGTCGAGCCTCGACCTGGGCGTCGACTGGGGCAATGTCGATTGTGTGATCCAGATGGGCGCGCCAAAGGGATCGTCGCGGCTGTTGCAGCGGATCGGGCGCGCCAACCACCGGCTCGACGAATCGTCGCAGGCGATCGTCGTGCCGGGCAATCGCTTCGAATATCTTGAGGCGCGCGCGGCGCTCGACGCGGTCGAGGCGGGCGAGCTCGATGCGGACATTTTTCGCGTCGGCGCGCTCGACGTGCTGGCGCAGCACGTGATGGCGTGCGCATGCGCGGCCCCGTTCCTCGAAGCTGCGTTGCTCGACGAGATCCGCTCCGCCCTCCCCTATTCCGCGCTGCCGACCGAGACGTTCGAGCGGGTACTGCACTTCATCAGCGACGGCGGGTATTCGCTGAAGGCCTATGACCGGTTCAAGCGGCTGACCAAGGACGCGGACGGGACGTGGCGCGTCAGCCATCCGAGATTCATCGGCCAGCACCGGCTGAACGCAGGCATCATCGTCGAGGCAACGATGCTCAACGTACGGTTCGGCAATGGCCGCGTGCTCGGCCGCGTCGAGGAGGCATTCGCAGCGCAGTTGAGCCACGGCGACACGTTCTTCTTCGCCGGACTGAGCCTTGAGGTGATGAAGATCGACCTCGAGGACCTCGTCGTGCGTGCGACGTCGAAGCCCGCGCGGATCCCGACCTATGGCGGCAGCCGGATGCCGCTGTCGACCAACCTCGCCGACCGTGTCCGCGGGTTCCTGGCGCATCCGGGCGAATGGGCGCGCTTCCCCGACGACGTGCGCGAATGGCTGGAGATGCAGGCGTATCGATCGGTGATGCCCGAGCCCGGCCAGCTGCTGGTCGAGACGTTCCCGCGTGAGGGGCGGCACTACATGGTCGCGTACAGTTTCGAGGGGTGGAATGCGCACCAGTCGCTCGGCATGCTGATCACGCGACGGATGGAGACGCAGGGGCTGAAACCGCTCGGATTCGTCGCCAATGACTATGCGCTGGCGGTGTACGGGCTGGAGAAGATCGTCGATCCGGCGTCGCTGTTCTCGGCGGATATTCTCGAGCACGAGTTCGTCGAATGGGTGCAGCAATCGCATCTGTTGAAGCGCGCGTTTCGCGAGGTCGCGGTGATCGGCGGGCTGGTCGAGCGCCAGCATCCGGGCAAGCGCAAGACCGGCAAGCAGGTGACGTTCTCGACGGACCTGATCTACGACGTGCTGCGCAAGTACGAGCCGACGCATCTGCTGCTGGAGGCGGCGTGGGCGGACGCGCGCGCGCGGATGACCGATGTCGGGCGTTTGGCGTCGTTGCTCGATCGTGCGGCGGCGACGATGGTGCATGTCGACCTGGAGCGGGTGACGCCGCTGGCGGTGCCGGTGCTGACGCTGATCGGGCGCGAGAAGATCTCGACCAACAGCTCGGACGACGCGCTGCTGATCGAGGCGGAGGCGATGATCGCCGACGCGATGCGGCCGGATTAAAAGTTGCCCTCCCCCCACCCAAACACACCACCCCGGCGGAGGCCGGGGCCCAGTTGGGGAACGCTGCTAACGAAGGGCGGCTTGCAGTTATTGCCACCTTTCCAACTGGGCCCCGGCCTCCGCCGGGGTGGTGCCGTTTGTAGCAGCGTTCGTCCTTAACAACGGTAGTTGCACGCGCGTGAATTCAGGCGCAGCATTTGCAGCATGCACAAGTGGCTAGCCCCGCTACTGCTAGTCATCGCCGCCCAAGCTAGCGCTCAGGACGCAGTCTCTCCACGCCCAAATGCTGCACCCCTTCCAGCCGCAGCATCAACCGCAGAACCAGACCCCGCCACGCTCCTGTTCGTCGACGACGAAAGCCGCATGACGGTCCCCGTGACGATCGCCGGCGCCGGCCCCTTCCCCTTCGTCGTCGACACCGGCGCGCAGCGTACCGTCATCGCCCGCGAACTCGCGGCCACGCTCGGGCTTGCGCCTGGCCGCATCGTCCGCGTGACCGGCATGACCGGCTCGGACAGCATCGGCACCGTCATGATTCCCTCGCTCACGGTGAGCGTGATCGGCAGCGCCGCGATCGAGGCCCCTGCGATCAGCGCGATCAACCTCGGCGCGCGCGGGTTGCTCGGGATCGACACGTTGCAGGATCATGCGGTGGGGATCGACTTCGACACGAAGACGATGACCGTCACCCCCTCGCGCAAACGTCAGACTCGCGAACGCGCAGGTCCCGACGAGATCGTGATCAAAGCGCGCAGCCTGTTCGGACAGCTGGTCGTCACCGACGCCTATTGCAACGGCATCCGCATCCGCGTGATCCTCGATACCGGCACGTCCGTGAGCATGGCCAATGGCGCACTCCGCCGGAAGGTGACGCGCAAGGGATTGGGCCGCGCTGGGCCGTCGCAGTCGGTGTCGCTGACCGGCGTCACCGGCGAAACGGTGGTTGCGGATTACACGACGATCGACCGCGTCACGATCGGGAGCCTTTCGCTCGGCGACGTGCCCGTCGCGTTCACTGCGATCGATGCGCCGCCGTTCCGGCAGTTCGGATTGTCCGAGCGTCCCGCGATGCTGCTCGGGATGGATGTGCTGCAGTTGTTTCGCCGCGTCGACATCGATTTCGCCAACCGTGAAGTCAGGCTGGCATTGCCTCGCGGAACGCGTCGTGGCGGAGAGCCGCGGCGCTGAGGTTGCGTAACCGCGCGTTCGCTGCAACTCTCCCCACAGAAACGAACAAGGGGACGACGATGCGCGCGACTGGTTGGCTACTCACGGCGGCGATTCTGACCACACCCGTCACCGCACAGGCGCAGTCTCGCCCTGACCAGAAGGCGTTCCTCGGGCTCTACAAGGAACTGGTCGAGACCAACACGACGCTGTCGTCCGGCAGCTGCACGCAGGCCGCGGCGCAGATCGGCGCGCGACTGAAGACGGCGGGCTATACCGATGCCGACATCACCTATTTCTCGGTGCCCGAGCACCCGAAGGACGGCGGGCTGGTCGCGGTGCTGAAGGGATCGGACGCGTCGATCAAGCCGATGCTGCTGCTCGCGCATCTCGACGTGGTCGAGGCGAAGCGCGAGGACTGGGTGCGCGATCCGTTCAAGCTGATCGAGGAAGGCGGTTATTATTACGCGCGCGGCACCGTCGACGACAAGGCACAGGCGGCGATCTGGTCCGACGCGATGATCCGCTTCAAGACCAGCGGGTACAAGCCGAAGCGGACGATCAAGCTGGCGCTGACCTGCGGCGAGGAAACGACGTTCGCGTGGAACGGCGCGCAATATCTGGCGAAGTCGAAGCCCGACCTGATCGCGGCCGAGTTCGCGCTGAACGAGGGCGGCGGCGGGCGGATCGACGACAACGGCAAGCGCCAGTTGCTGGCGATCCAGGTCGGCGAGAAGGCTGCGCAGAACTACACGTTCCTCGCCACCAATCCCGGCGGGCACAGCTCGCAGCCGATCCCCGAGAACGCGATCTACGAACTCGCCGATGCGGTGAAGGCAGTCCAGGGCTACGAGTTCCCGGTGAAGTTCACCGACACGACCAAGGCATTCTTCGCGGCGAGCGCGAAGGCGATGCCGGGCGAGATGGGGGATGCGATCACGAAGCTGCTCGCGAACCCCGAGGACAAGACGGCGGATGCGATCGTCAGCCGCGACAAGGCGATGCACTCCACGTTGCGCACGACCTGCGTGGCGACGTTGCTGAACGCGGGTCACGCGGAGAACGCGTTGCCGCAGCGCGCGACCGCGAACATCAACTGCCGTATCTTTCCGGGGGAGACGGTGGAGGGCACGCTCGCCAAGCTGAAGGAGCTGGCGGGGGCCAAGGTGACGGTGACGGCGAACCAGCCGGTGCGGCCGACTGCGATCCCGCCGACGCTCGACCCGAAGATCATGGGCCCGGTGACCAAGGTCGCGGCGAAGCACTTCCCCGGCCTGCCGATTCTCCCACTGATGTCGACCGGCGCGACCGACGGTATCTTCTTCGAGGCGATCGGGATCCCGGTTTATGGGGCTCCGGGGGTGTTCATCGACAAGGACATGGGGGGCATTCATGGCCTCAATGAGCGAATCCGGGTGGCTTCGCTGTATGACGGCCGGGATTACCTCTTTGACTTAGTGAAGGCATTCGCGGGGTGAGTGCCACGTCCCTCGCCCCTTCGGGGAGAGGGAGGGAGGAGCCTTTAGGCGATGGAAGGGAGAGGGGCTTGGGGCTCGAGACCGTGCGTCCCAACGCCCCTCTCCCTTCCCACGGCAAGTGCCGCGGGCCCCTTCCCTCTCCCCGGAGGGGCGAGGGAGTACGCGCTAACCGTGCGCCCTGCGCGAGACTTACACCGTGACCTGTTCGCCTAGTTCCAGCACCTTGCCGGGTGGGATCTTCAGGAAGTCGGTGGGGTCGCTGGCGTTCCTTTGCAGGAACAGGAAGATTCGGTCCTGCCAGGGCGGCATGCCCTTTTCCGCGTCGGGCTTCAGCGTGTTCCGGCCGATGAAGAACGACGTCCGCATCGGGTCGAGCCCGAGCTGCTCGGTCTTGTTGCCGACGCCGAGATCGCGCGGCACGTCGGGGGATTCCATGAACCCGTAGGTCAGCACGACGATCGAGAAATTGTCGTCGACGCGTTCTACCTTCGCCCGCTGAGACTCCTCGACGAACGGCCGGTCGGCGGTGCGGATGCTGACGATCAGGTTGCGCTCGTGGAGCACCTTGTTGTGCTTGAGATTATGCAGCAGCGCACCCGGCGTCGCGTGCGGGTTGCCGGTCAGGAACACGGCCGTCCCCGACACGCGTTCGGGCGGGCGCTTCTCCAACGCCGAGGCGAGATCGCTGAGCGGGATGCTCTGGCGCTTCTCGAACGCGCTGACGATCTTCTTGCCGCGTACCCAGGTGAAGATGATCAGCCCGATCGCGGCGGCGATGACCAGCGGCACCCAGCCCCCCTCGATCACGCGCAGGATGTTCGCGCCGAAGAAGATCAGGTCGAGCGTCAGGAACGGCAGGATCGCCGCCAGTGCGAGTGGGCGCGACCAGTTCCAGCGGTGACGGACGACGATGTACGCGAGCAAGGTCGTGACCACCATCGTGCCGGTCACCGCAATGCCGTACGCGGCCGCCATCGCCGACGACGTCTTGAATTGGATCACCAGCACCAGCACGCCGATCAGCAACAGCCAGTTGATCGCGGGGAGGTAGATCTGGCCGGCGAACACCGCGGAGGTCTGGCGGATGCGCAGGCGCGGGAGCAGTCCGAGCTGGATCGCCTGCTGCGTCAGCGAGAACGCGCCGGTGATGACCGCCTGGCTGGCGATGACGGTCGCGAAGCCGGCGAGGATGATCAGCGCCGGGCGCAGCGATTCGGGCGCCATCAGGAAGAACCAGTCCTGGTTAACGAACGGCACACCGCGCGTTGCCGCGTCCTCGAGCCGCGACAAGGCGAACGCGCCCTGGCCAAGGTAATTGAGCGCGAGCGCCGGGAAGACGAGGAAGAACCAGCCGATGCGGATCGGCAGCTTGCCGAAATGGCCCATGTCGGCGGTCAGCGCCTCGGCGCCGGTAACGGTCAGGAACACGGCGCCGAGCACGAACAGCCCGGTGACGCCGTGCGTGGCGAGGAACGAGATGCCGTAGGTCGGCAGGAACACGCGGACGATCGAGGGCTCGTCGGCGATGTGCCAGATGCCTAGCGCACCGATCGCGACGAACCAGAGGATGCAGACCGGGCCGAACAGCTTCGATACCTGCGCCGTGCCGCGCGACTGGATCAGGAACAGCCCGATCAGGATGCCGATCGTCAGCGCGCGCACCACGCCTTCGTTGAAGATGTGCGCGGCGCTGGGGATCGTCCGCAGGCCTTCCATCGCAGAGAGCACCGACAGCGCCGGCGTGATGATCGCATCGCCGTAGAACAAAGACGCGCCCGCCGCGCCGAGCACGATCGCGATCCGCGACCGCATGCCGAGCGCGCGACGGGCGAGCGCGGCCAGCGCCAGTACGCCGCCCTCGCCCTGGTTGTCGGCGCGCATCAGGAAGATGACGTATTTGACCGTGACGACGAGGAACAGCGACCAGAGCGCGAGGCTCAGCACGCCGAGGATCTCGGTCGGATCGATGCCGCCTGCGGACGTCTGGCCGAGCGCCTCGCGGAACGCGTAGAGCGGGCTGGTGCCGATATCGCCGAACACCACGCCGATCGCGCCGACGGTCAAGGCGGCGAGTGCGGGGTGCGGATGCAGATGCGCCGCTGACAGATCGCCAGGCGTTTCCGGTACAGCGGCAGTTTGGGGTGTTCCGGCGACGGACGTCATGGCGCGAAGAGCGCTCCTCCTGAGGGGACGGCGCGCTTTACGCCGATTGGGGGCATGCGCAAGTCCTGCCGGTTTCGGGCAATGGCGGGTTGATTCACCGGGCGCGCACCGGCATGGCGGGCGGATGGTTCCCTTTTCGTTCGGCGGGCATGCGCTTCTGGCGTTGGCGCAAGGCGCGCTGTTCTGGCCGGAGCGGCGTGCGCTGCTGGTCGCCGACCTGCATTTCGAGAAGGCGAGCTGGTTCGCCAAGCGCGGCCAGATGCTGCCGCCTTATGATTCGATCGCGACGCTGGCGGACCTTACCGCATTGGTTGCCGCGACCGGCGCGCGCGAAGTCTGGTGTCTCGGCGACAGCTTCCACGACAGCGACGGCTGCGAGCGATTGCCGCAGCGCGCGCAGGACATGCTGCGGGCGATGACCGACGGGACGCGCTGGACATGGATCACGGGCAATCACGATCCGGCGATTCTCGATCGGTGTGGCGGGGAGGTCGTGGACGAGGTGGTCGTCGACGGGCTGGTGCTGCGGCATGAAGCGGACCGGGCGGAGACGCGACCGGAACTGTCGGGGCATTTCCATCCGAAGCTTCGGCTGCGCGTACGCGGGAAGCAGGTGGCGCGACGGTGTTTCGTAGCGACGGCAACGAAGCTGATTTTGCCTGCGTTCGGGTCGTTGACTGGCGGGTTGGACGTGGACCATCCGGAGATCGTTCGGGCTGTCGGGGTCGGCGCAGAGGCTATGGTGCCAGTGGCGGACCGGATGCTGCGGTTTCCGGTTGCTGCCTAGATCGTAACCCGAAGTATTCCACCACCCCGGCGAAGGCCGGGGTCCAATTGCGGGCGGTTCATAACGAAGGTTGGTCCGTCGTTATTGCGACCTTTCCAATTGGGTCCCGGCCTTCGCCGGGGTGGTGCACTTTGACGGGAGGTGCCGCGTCAGCTCGCAATCGTCGGAAACGCCGCGCGGAAGGCGGCAACCTTCGGCTTGTCCCACATCACGACGTAGGGATGCGTCGGGTTCCGGGCATAGAAATTCTGATGATACGCCTCGGCCGGATAGAACGGGCCGGTCTCCAGCTTCGTCACGATTGGCCCGGAGAACGCGTGCGTGGCACCGAGTTGCGCGATGTACGCCCGCGCAACCTGTGCCTGTGCGGGCGACTGCGGGAAGATCGCCGAACGGTAGCTGGTGCCGCTGTCCGGTCCCTGGCGGTTCAACGTCGTCGGATCATGCGCGATCGAGAAATAGACGCGAAGCAGCGTGCCGTAGCTGACCACGCGGGGATCATAGGCGATCTTGATCGCCTCGGCATGCCGAGTCGTCTCGGCGGAAACCTGATCGTAAGTCGCGGTCGCCTTGGTGCCGCCGGCATAGCCGGTCGTGACGGTCTTCACGCCCTTCACATGTTCGAACACCGCTTCCATCGTCCAGAAGCAGCCGCCGGCTAGTACCGCGGTCTGGATACCGGGAGCCGCGGGAAGGTCGGTCTTGACGGCGGGGATGACGACGGCGCGGGCGCCTTGCGCGGTGTCGGTGGCAATAAGCGCACCGGCGATACCGACGGCGGCGAGCGTGGCGAGAAGCGGCTTTTTCATGTTTTGATACATGGGGTTGCCGCTCGACTTCGCTAGGCCGTCGCCGCAGTTATCGCGTGGTGGCGGAGACGCTGTGCTCGAAATGGCTGGCGAAGGTCTGGCGGGCTTCGGCAGGCTGCAGTGCGAGCAAGCCGATGGCGCCGAGGACGAAACCGCCGCTGAACTGCCAGAAGAAACTCGACTTTACGATGCTGCGCATGATGCGATCCCAATGAAACCCAGTGATGGCGCCGACCGGATAGGTCAGCGTCAGTTACGGACCGGCATGTCGTAGAGATGCCGGCCAACCACAATGTCGTTTTTAGAAACTCTCGATTAACGCGCCGTGGCCGATGCGTTCATCGTGCAGCAGGCATCGCCCGGCAGGGTTGCCGGAAGATGTCGCCGCGTGTCTCGAATGTTGCCGGCGTTATGTCAGCGCGGCGCACGCCGCCTGAATGCGCGTGCAGGCCTCGCGGAGCAGCGCGTCTGACGTCGCGTAGCTGATCCGGAACGCCGGCGAGAGGCCAAACGCGGCGCCCTGCACGACCGCCACCTTGGCGTCGTCGAGCAGATAGCCGACCATCGCCTCGTCGGTGTCGATCAGGCGGCCGTTCGGCGTGGTCTTGCCGATGAGCTCGGCGAACGACGGGTAGACGTAGAACGCACCCTCCGGCGTCGGGCAGTGCATGCCGTCGATCTCGTTGAGCATCGACACGACCAGGTCGCGACGGCCCTGGAACGCGGTGTTGCGTTCGGCGAGGAACGACTGGTCGCCGTTCAGGGCGGCGACAGCGGCGGCTTGGGCGATCGAGCACGGGTTCGAGGTCGACTGCGACTGGAGCTTGGCCATCGCCTTGATCAGCCACGATGCGCCGGCGCCGTAGCCGATCCGCCAACCGGTCATCGCATAGGCCTTCGAGCAGCCGTTGACGGTCAGCGTGCGATCGAACAGCTCGGGGCATGCCTCCGCAATCGTCGCGAACTTGAAGCCGTCATAGACGATGTGCTCGTACATATCGTCGGCGAAGATCCACACGTGCGGGTGCTTCGCCAGCACAGCGCCGAGCGCCTTCAGCTCGTCGATCGTGTAGCCGGCCCCCGTCGGGTTCGACGGCGAGTTGAGGATCACCCACTTGGTTTTCGAGGTGATCGCAGCGTCGAGTGCGGCCGGATCGAGCTTGTAGCCGACCTCGGGACCCGCCTTGACGATCACCGGCACGCCGCCCGCGAACTGCACGACGTCGGGATAGCTGACCCAGTACGGCGCGGGAATGACGACTTCGTCGCCCGGATCGATCGTCGCGACCATCGCGTTGAACAGGGTGTGCTTGCCGCCGACGTTCACGCTGATCTGATCGGTGGTGTAGGTGAGGTTGTTGTCGCGCGCGAACTTCGCGACGATCGCCTGCTTCAGTTCGATCGTGCCGTCGACGTTTGTGTATTTGGTCTTGCCGTCGCGGATCGCCTGGATCGCCGCCTCTTTCACGAAGTCCGGCGTGTCGAAATCGGGTTCGCCCGCGCCAAGCCCGATCACGTCGACGCCTGCGCGCTTCAGTTCAAGAACGCGCGAGGTGATCGCGAGCGTCGGCGAGGGGCTGATGCGGCCGAGCGCGGCGGATGCGTGCATGGTGTAACCTTTGCGGTTGTCCGCGAACGTCGCCGCGGAATTCGCGGGCGCTATACGCGCCGATCGGTCGAATTCGCAACCGTAACGATGGCGGGAATGAGCCCGCGGACTGCATTTCCGATGAAGAATCCGGCGGTCAGGTCGGCGCGGGTTAGCGGGGCTTCGGTTGCGCGGCCTGATTCAAGGAGGTCGGCTCGCAATATCCCGGGGAGCAGGCCATGCCGTAGCGGCGGCGTGACGAGGCCTTCTCCGCGCTGGACAAACAGGGAGGTAAAGCTGCCTTCGGTCAGAAGGCCTTCCGCGTCCTCGAACACCACCTCGAACGTCCCCGCGGCTTTCCGCGCGTCGTCGTAGAAGGCGCGCGCGCTCGTCTTGTGACGGAGGCGGAAGTCGGTCGCGGCGACGGGCAGCGGAACGATCGCGACGGTCGCTTGCGCAGGCGAGTGCGGGAGTGGCGCCGCCTCGATCGCGATCGCGCCCGATGGGCTGAGCAACAGGCGGATGCGGCGGGGTCCGCGCAGCCGGAAGGTGGCGGCCTGGAGTTCGTTGCGCGCCGTGTGGCGGTCGAAGGTGAAGCCCAAGGCCTCTGCGCTCGCCTTCATCCGTGCGAGATGCGCCTCGAGACGGGCGAGGCCGTCGTCGGGATCGAACGCCATCGTCTCGATCAGGTCGAAGCGGCGCTGGCCGGCGGTGACGAATGCGCCCTTCGCGTGGCATTCGTCCCATTCGGCGTCGGCTGCGCTGTCGGCGACGATGCCCGAGCCGAGACTCATCGTCGCGGTCTCATCCCGGATCGCAATCGTGCGAATCGCGACGCTGAAGATCGCGTCGCCATTGGGATCAAGCCGACCGATCGACCCGGTGTAGATGCCGCGAGTGCGCGCGTGCTCGACCTCGGCGATGACCTCCATCGCGCGCTGTTTCGGCGCGCCGGTGATCGATCCGCACGGGAACAGTACGGTCAGGACGTCGACCGCGTCGCACTCCGGTTTCAGCGTCGCGGTGACGGTCGAGGTCATCTGGTGGACGGTCGGATAGGTCTCGACGGTAAACAGGTCAGGGACCGCGACCTGGGTAGCGACGCGCGACAGGTCGTTGCGCATCAGGTCGACGATCATGAGGTTTTCGGCGCGCTGCTTCGGGTCGACCGCAAGTGTCTCGGCGAGCGCGCGATCGGTGTCGGGCGTGTCGCCGCGCGGTGCGGTGCCCTTCATCGGGCGGCAGGTGAGCGTGTCGCCGTTGAGCGCAAAGAAGAGTTCGGGGGAGAGCGACAGGAACCGCGTCTCGCCGGTGTCGATGAGCGCGCCATAGCCCGCCTTCGCCTGTTGCCGCAGCCGGGCGTAGAGCGCGAGAGGGTTGCCGACGAACGGCACGCTGGCGGCGAAGGTGAGGTTGGCCTGGTAGATGTCGCCCGCCGCGATCAGGTCGAGTACGCGCGACAGGCTAGCGTCGTACGTGTCGCGGTCGATCAGGGGTTTGGGTGCGCCGGTCCAGGCGCCCGCGGGGTCGGGGAGCAAGGCGGCCACGTCTTCGGGCGCGATCGTCCGGTAATTGGCGAACAGGCCGAACCAGAGCAGCGGGCCTTCGGTGCGGACGTCGACCGGCCTCGAGGCGAGTGCGGCGCCGGCTTCGTAGGTGAGGTATCCGGCGGCGTGGAGCCCTTCCTTACGGGCGTCGCGGAGGGCGTCGAGCGCGGGGCGAATTTCGGCGAGCGTATCGGCGCGGATGATCCGGACGGGATCGCGGTACACTCGCGCCGGGGCGCCTGCCGCGCGGGCGTCATCGAGCAACACGTAGGGCGCGGTCCACATCGCCTTCACTGTTGCACGGGCGATGGGGTAAACCGCAAGCGGCGATTGCTCCAACCGACGCGCCATCCTATTTCGAGGGCATGACAAATCCACCACTCCGCGCCGCGATCGTGCCCGTCACGCCGATCCAGCAGAACTGCACGATCATCTGGTGCACCGCGACGATGAAGGCGGCGGTGATCGATCCGGGTGGCGACCTGCCGCGGATCATGGCGGCGGTCGAACAGGCGGGGGTGACGGTCGAGAAGATCCTGCTGACGCATGGGCATATCGATCATGCCGGCGGTGCGAAGCGGCTGTCGAACGATCTGAGCGTGCCGATCGAGGGGCCGCACGAGGCGGATCGCTTCTGGTTGCAGCGGCTCGACCAGGATGGGCCGAAATACGGGATTTCGGGCGTCAATTTCGAGCCCGACCGGTGGCTGGTCGAGGGCGACACGGTCTCGGTCGGCGACCTCGTGCTCGATGTGTACGAGACGCCGGGACATACCGAGGGGCATGTGATCTTCCACCACGCGCCGTCGAAGTTCGCGCAGGTGGGGGATGTGCTGTTCCAAGGGTCGGTCGGGCGATCGGACATGCCTGGCGGGAATCACGAGACGCTGGTGAAGTCGATCGTCGAGAAGCTCTGGCCGCTCGGGAGCGATACGAGCTTTATTCCGGGACATGGGCCGGCGAGCACGTTCGCGCATGAGCGGGCGACGAATATGTTCGTGAGCGATCGGGCTTTGGCGGAGTAGCGTCCGCTTGCAACCCTAGCTGTTCCCCCGCGGAGGCGGGGGCACAGACTCAACCAAGGGCGGTACGCTTGGCCCCTGGGCCCCCGCCTTCGCGGGGGAACAAGAAACAGAAGCGCTATCCTCTCAATTGCTCCACCCCGGCGAAGGCCGGGGCCCAGTTGAGGGACGAGGTTTGGCTGGCGTCGCGGTCTGTTATTGCGACCTCTCCAACTGGGCCCCGGCCTTCGCCGGGGTGGTCCCGAGCGTGAGGGTTGGCCTTACTTCCGCTCCTCTGCCGTCTCAGCCCGCACCGACTTGAACTCGGAATCGTCGCGCCACTCGGGCCACGACCGGCTGTTCGCCAGCTTCGTGCCGATCGTCTTGAACAGGTCCACGTCCTGCGCCGCCCCGCGCAGGTCCCAGTCGGCGCCCCACGCGTCACACGTCTGGTGGTAGCATTTCATATAGCCGTCCAGCCAAGCCTGCCCCGCGGTCCGGCCACCCTTGACCAGATCTGGCGCGCCGCTGATCGCCATCAGCAGCAGCGTCGGCACGCCGCGCCGCGCGACCGAGAAATGGTCGGCGCGGTAGAACAGCCCGCGTTCGGGGAGCGCTTCGGGGGTTACGACGCGGCCTTGCGCCTTGGCGGCGTCGCCCAGCATGTCCTCGAGGCTGTTCTGCCCGGCGCCGACCAGCATGACGTCCTTCGCCGGCCCTGCGGTCTGGAGAATGTCGAGCGTCAGGTTTGCGACCGTCTTGGCGGCCGGATAGACCGGGCTCACCGCATAGGTCTCCGACCCGAGCAACCCGCGCTCCTCGCCGCTCCACAGCGCGAAGACGAGGCTGCGGTCGGTGCGGGGGGCCTTGGCGCAATTGCGCGCGAGTTCGAGGACGCCCGCCACGCCGAGGCCGTCGTCGTTGGCGCCGGGGCGGATGGTGCGCCCCTGCGCATCGGGCGCGCCGATGCCGTAGGCGTCCCAGTGCGCACCGAACATGACGACTTCGTCCGCGTGCTTCGTGCCCGGCAGCTTCGCGAGCACGTTCTGACTCACGGCGGTGTCGTGTTTGACCGGCAGATCGGTGGTGAACGCCTGCTTCAGTGCGACCGGGCGGAAGTCGCTCCGCCGCGCTGCTTTGCGCAACGCCGCCAGGTCGAAGCCCGAGGCTGCGAACAACCGGGTCGCCGCGCCGCCTTCGAGCCAGCCCTGGAGCATCACCCGCGACTCAGGGTCTTTCCGGACGATATCGTAATTCTCGCCGGCGGGGGCGGTGACGGTGTTCCAGCCATACCCGGCGCCCGCCGTGTCGTGGACGATCAGCGCGCCGACCGCGCCACGTCGCGCGGCCTCTTCGTATTTGTACGTCCAGCGGCCGTAGTAAGTCATCCGGCGGTCGCCGAACTTGCCCTTCGCATCGTCGCCGGCGATCGCTTCGAAATCGGGATCGTTGACGAGGAAGACCGCGACCTTACCCTTGAGGTCCAGACCCTTGAAGTCGTCCCAGCCGCGCTCGGGCGCGCTGACGCCGTAGCCGACGAACACCATCGGCGCGTTGGCGATCGCGACGCGGTCGACGCCGCGGACGGTGCTGAGATACACGTCGCGGCCCTGCACCAGCGCGGTGTCGCCGGCGCGGACGGTGCCCGCGCCCATCCGGGTGTGGACGAGCGGCACCGGTTGCGTCCAGCTGCCGTTCGGGCCACCGGGCTGCGCCTTCATCGCCTTGAACTGCGCGATCAGCCACGCGATGGTCTTGGTCTCACCGGGGGTTCCGGGCGCACGGCCCTCGAACGCGTCGGAGGCGAGCGTCTTCACGTCGGCGGACAACCGCTCTGGCGATACTTGCGCGGCCGCCGGTGACGCAGCCAGCAGCGTGGCGGCACCCCATAAACGAAGCGCGTTCATGCCCGGCCACCCGACGGCACGACCTGGAAGGTCTTCGCAGCGGGTACGCTGTTCGCCTGATACGCGATCGTCAGCGCCCACCCGGCCAACACCGCCATCAGCGCCCAGGTCGCCAGTGCGCCCCCTGCCCGTGGTGCGCTGGATGTCGTCCGGTCCATCCCGAACGCGTGCGCGATTCGCGCGATCACGAACACCGCACCGGCGATCCACAGCCAAAGCGTCGATCCGCCGGCGAGCTCGATCAGCCCGATCAGGATCAGGATGAACGGCGCGTATTCGGTGAAGTTGGCATGCGCGCGCATCCGTGCCTGCAGGCGCTGGTTGCCGTCGTCACCGATCAGCACGCTTTCCTTCACGCGCATCGGCACGATTCGGAAGGCGAGCCACAGGTTGACGACGGCGGCGGCCGCGGCGATCGTCAGCGTTACGGGTAATATCACGGCGTTGCCCCTCGAATATCAGGTCTTTTGTCAGGCGCATGCCCTGCCACTGGACATCAGGGGTTGCAACGTGGGGGGCGGAAGCTTGCAACGCGGGGTGAAATCGCTATAGCGCCACGCTTCGCGAGCGTCAGGCCGCATGGGTTGCTTCAGGCGGCCGGCATTCTTGTCGGTTGCCTGTGTCCCGTGTCCGGACGTACTCGGAGCCCCGACCTTTAGATTGAACAAGGTGCCGAAATGGCCGTCCCCAAAAGAAAAACCTCGCCCTCCAAGCGCGGCATGCGCCGTGGCCACGACTCGCTCACGATCGCGTCGTTCCAGGAATGCCCCAACTGCGGCGAACTGAAGCGTCCCCACAACCTGTGCGGTTCGTGCGGTCACTATAACGGTCGCGAAATCCTCTCGATCGAGGGCTGAGGCTTCCGTCCGGAACCTCTAACTTGAACGAAGGATAAGCGATGCCCGACAGCGGCTGGATCGCGGTCGATGCGATGGGTGGCGATGACGGGCTGGCAGTGATGCTCGCCGGCGTCGCCCGCGCACGTCATCAATTCGAGGGCATGCGCTTCCTGCTGGTCGGCGACGAAGCTGCGATTCGCGAGGGGCTGAAGGCTCATCCGAACCTGTCGCAGCATTCGGAGATCGTCCACGCGCCGGAAGTCGTCGGGTCGAGCGACAAGCCGACCCAGGCGATTCGTCGCGCCAAGAAGACGTCGATGGGCATCGCGATCGACCTGGTGAAACAGGGTCGCGCCGCCGCTGCGGTGTCGTCGGGCAATACCGGCGCGCTGATGGCGATGGCGAAGCTGTCGTTGCGGATGCTGCCCGGGATCGACCGGCCGGCCCTCGCGGCGCGTTTGCCGACGCTTGGCGACACCGACATGGTGATGCTCGACCTCGGCGCGAACACCGAGTGCGACGCGCGCAACCTCGTCCAGTTCGCGATCATGGGCGCCGCCTATGCCCGCACCGCGCTCGACATCCCGCACCCCCGCGTCGCGCTGCTGAATATCGGCAGCGAGGACATGAAGGGCACGGACGAGATTCGCGATGCGGCGGCTCAACTGCGCGCGACGCCGGCCGTGGACATGCAGTTCAACGGCTTCATCGAGGGCGACCGTCTGTCGCGCGGCGAGGTCGACGTCGTCGTGTGCGACGGATTCTCGGGCAACATCGCGCTGAAGACCGCCGAGGGCACAGCGCGATTCGTTGCCGACCTGCTCAAGCGCGCGTTTCGTAGTTCGGTTCGGTCGAAGCTCGGCTTCCTGATCTCGCGGCCGGCGACCGAGTTGCTGCGCGATCACCTCGATCCCAACAATCATAATGGCGCGGTCTTTCTCGGGCTCAACGGCATCGTCGTGAAGAGCCACGGCGGCGCCACCGAGCGCGGCGTCGCGACCGCGATCGGCAACGCCGCCAAGATGGTACGCAACGACCTGATCCGGCGCATTGCCGACGATCTCGGCAGCGTGGAGAAGGCGGCATGATCCGTTCGGTTGTCATCGGCACCGGCTCCGCCCTGCCCGCGCGCCGCGTCTCGAACGCTGAACTCGCGGAGCAGGTCGACACCAGTGACGAGTGGATCTTCGAGCGCACTGGCATCCGCTTCCGCCACATCGCCGGCGACGGCGAGACGACCGCGACGCTCGCTGCCGACGCGTGCCGCGCAGCGTTGACCGCGGCTGGGATCGAAGCCGACAGCATTGACCTGATCGTGCTTGCCACCGCGACGCCCGACCAGACCTTCCCCGCCAGCGCTACCAAGGTGCAGGCAATGCTCGGCATCAACGATTGCGTCGCGTTCGACGTCGCGGCGGTCTGCTCGGGCTTCCTGTACGCGGTCCAGGTCGTCGACAGCATGATCCGCAGCGGCGTCGCCAAGCGCGCGCTGGTGATCGGCGCGGAGACGTTCAGCCGCATCCTCGACTGGGAAGACCGGACGACGTGCGTGCTGTTCGGCGACGGCGCCGGTGCGATCGTGCTCGAAGCGCAGGCCTCCGCGGACGAAGGCGGTCGCGGCATCCTGACGACGAAGCTCCACGCGGACGGCCGTCACAACGAGCTTCTCTATGTCGATGGCGGCGTCTCGACGACCGGCACCGTCGGCAAGCTCCGCATGAAGGGCCGCGAAGTGTTCCGCCATGCGGTGACCAATCTGGCCTCGGTGATGACCGAGTCGCTGGCGATGGCCGGGCTGTCGTCGGACCAGGTCGACTGGGTCGTCCCGCATCAGGCGAACGCCCGCATCCTCGACGCGACTGCGCGAAAACTTGGTCTCGCACCTGCGAAGGTGGTCGTGACCGTCGATCAGCATGCCAACACCTCTGCTGCGTCGGTGCCGCTTGCGTTGGACGTCGCGGTGCGTGACGGGCGGATCCAGCAAGGACAGATCGTCGTTCTGGAGGCGATGGGCGGTGGGTTCACCTGGGGTGCGGCGGTTATCCGCTTCTAATCCTTGTGAAACGCTTTGGTTCGCTTGCAGAACAAAGTCCTTCCGGTCGCCTGTCTGCTTGTGTAGGTAGTTCACCGAGTGTGGGAGCTTGCCAATGACGATTACCGGTACTTTGACACGAGCCGATCTGGCTGAATCGCTGCACGGCAACGTAGGATTGTCGCGCGCGGATTCGTCCAAGATCGTCGAACAGATCCTTGCGGAGATGTGTGGCGCCCTGTCGCGCGGCGAGAACGTCAAGATCTCGGGGTTCGGCACGTTCGTGCTCCGCGACAAGGGCGAGCGCGTCGGTCGCAATCCGAAGACGGGCATCGAGGTGCCGATCGCACCCCGCCGCGTGCTGACGTTCCGCGCTAGTCAGATGATGCGTGAGCGCATCGTCGGTGCCGGCTGAATCAATGTCGGGCGACGCCGACGATAGCGGCGCGCCTCCCACTGGAAAAGCCGGCGCAGCGTTTCGAACGATAGGCGAACTGTCTCGCGAGACGGGGTTGCCGCAGCATATCCTGCGCTATTGGGAGACGCGTTTCCCGCAGCTTCGCCCGCTGCAACGCGCAGGTAATCGGCGCTATTACCGCGCCGAGGACATCGATCTGGTGCGACGGATCGACACGCTGCTCAACCGCGAGGGCTATACCGTTCGCGGCGTCCAGCAGTTGCTGGCGGCGGAGAAGACTCAGCCTATCGTGCGGGAAACGATCACGTCTCCAATCCCGGCACTGCGCGCCATCCGCGCGTTGCTCGCAGAAGCGCTGATCGAGGACGGCAGTTTGGCCTAGCCGGGTGCGCCTAAAAGCGCGGCCGTAGAAACAATATCCGACACGATCTTGCCGGTCGAAAAAGGGGGGAAGGCCGTGCCCTCCCCCATGCACTCAGGCTTCGCTGCCCAGCGTCTTCTTTGCGGCATCCAATGCTGCCTTGCCGCCCTTGCGAACCGTCTTCGCCGCGCCGTCGGCTGCCTTTTCGACGGTCGAGCCAGCCTTGCGGCCAAGACCGATCGACTTCGCCATCGCCCGGCGCGCTTCCGAATAGGTCGCCGCGACCATCGGATAGTCCGACTTCAGATTGAACCGCTCGCGATACTGCTCTGGCGTCAGGCCATTGGTCGACAGATGCCGACGCAACGTCTTGTACTTCTTGCCATCAAGCATCGAGATGATGTGATCGGGCGATGCCAGCGACTTTCGCACCGATACGGCAGGCTCGGACGCAGACGTCGGCGCTGCTTCGGGCTCCACATCGCCATTTCCGGTGAGTTTCTCGACCGCAGCATGCATCGCGACGAGAAATGCAGGCACGTCGTCGGCAGCCGTACGCGTATTGGGGTTCGCCAGCCACGCAGCAGTCAGTTCGGCGGCGAGTTCGACCGTGTTGATTGTATCCGTCACGCTATTTCCTTGAATTCGTATTAAGACCCTGTCGCAACTACCGGCGGCTTTGCTGCTGAATAAACACCAAGGTATCCAGCATACGCTTTACAGGCCCTTTTGTTCACTTAGCTAATAAAAACATCTTCATGTAGAGATGCTAGTGACGCAATTTCGCCTATCGCGCCGATAAATGGACCCGATCGTTGACCTTGCCTCATTCCCCGGCTGGGTATTTAGTTGAGGATTTGCTCGACCAGAAGCGATACGACGGACCAACGACGAGATGCTTGTACTGGCTGGCAAGCAACACTCGGCCTAACCACCGCTGAGCGCGCGATAGCTGCATCGCACTTTCGTCGTCCGATTGATGACGCCCGCGCGTTCAATGCTGCGCTTCGTGCAGCACCTACAACTCCACTAGCCTCGCCAGCTCGTCGGCCACGAGTGCCCCTTCGAGATAGAAGCTACGCACGACGTCACGCGCCATCTTCTGCGCCCCACCCATATTTCGTAGCAATCGCCGAAGACCTCGATCATTTCGCGAAGACATCCCCCGCCCAGAGCTTCGAGGTCGACACCCAGTGCATCCATCAGATCAACAACGACATCTGGATCCGGTAGGTCTCGTCCATCCGGCGCAAAGCGCCTTAACGCCATACTCCACCTGCTACTCTGCGCTACACTTCAGAGCACCCGAACTGAACGATCTGAGTAGCTTAGAAAAGTTTTTTTTGGGGGGGGGCATGTGCGATACCGTTATGCGACAATCCGCTTGAGACCGTAGCCTGAACGATGATTTACCGAAGGTTTTTGTGAGGTGGTGCCTCACAGAGGTCGAAGATGGGCACTCAGATCATTGCAGAATTACCGTCAGTTGCCGATAATTTCACCGTCCTCATCTAGCAGATTTCCCTTCGCCCGGCGATTGCGGAAATCCCTAAGCACGTCTTCCATCTCTAATAGCAAGGTACGTCCCCAGTCGGTATTGCCATTCGTGTCGTCTTGGTCGGCAACGGACAATGCCATCGCGCGAGCCGCTAGATCCAAAAGCACCGCGTAGCGTTGCTCACCAAGCTTGTGACGAACGACGCCCAATCCTTCAACAAACATATGAAAAATAGTATGTATGTTTCGTTATGGAAAATTACCGAGCGGGTCCAAGAACCTCGGCGCATCCAAGCCATTGATCCCAGCAGGTCGTGGAACTCACTCAGCGATCCCGGGACGTAGGGCCGAGGGTCGAAAAATGGGCTGCTCGTCGTTGCGCCTCCGGGCGTGAAATGGCGTGGGTGTGATCGGCTGCCATTTGGCTTGGATGGATAATGATCACGTGGCTCGGACGAAAGTCGGCGTCTAAGAAGCCGCGGACCTGTGAAGTGCTCAATGTCTTATGCGTGAGCGTTACATCGAATGCCACGTACTTTATCCTTGCGCCTGGGGGTCAGCAGGTAAGATCGCTGCCCAAACTATTGTTCTCCCTGCGATTAACCCGGACGGGTCCTGCACCAGCTGCATCTATGCTCAGTAAGGTGTAGCGGTCGCGAACGTTTTAGCGAACCTGCCGGTCGACATAGTTGCCCAACGCCTCCTGATCAAACAACCTTGGCGTGAGGCGTTCCGCCTTGAGCAGTGCCACTCTCCGATCTTAGGCGAGGTCGGCATGCTGCTGCACTAAGCGGAATATCTCGACTTGGAGCGGCTCGTATTCCTCCTTCGCTCGCACGACCACTTGCCCGTTGCAAGCGCAAGTCGTTCACCCTCGCGCTCAGGCCATCCACCGTTTCTACTTGGATTGCCGAGCGCACCGATCGGTACGAGCTCATCGTAATGCCATTGAGGATCGATGATTTGATCTACTCCGAAAATTTTTTTTCGCGTGACTCTGCAGCACCTCTGCGGTCATCGCATTCGCGGGACTGGTCAGATCGAACAGGTTGTCAGCAACGGCAAACATCATCTCGCCTTAGCGAGGCGCGTAGGCCCAAGAACGAATGCTCCAGCGTCATCGGGCCCTCGAAAGCTCTGATATTACCACCACGTCCAAGGGGCGGCCGTTGCGGTCCCGAGCCAAGTCGCGAGTCTATTGCAGTCCACGATACTGATACGTTCCGCAGTGCTGACGACGCGGCTTGCGGCATACTTTGCCAGCGCTTCCCGAATTTGCGGAAGAGCGGACTGATCGAGACTGAGAACCTGCGTAGCCAAAACCCACGTCGACTTGTACACGTTGCCCGCTTGGCGCAAAGGTGAACGAACGTCACGCGGGTCATGATATGGACCGAACTCGAACTCGAGTCCGGCGGCTCGATACATAGGCGGCAGCCGACCTGTGCGCAGCCATACCGTGAAAGCATATCGCTTTTGGTCAGGTACGCTGGTCACGTTGCCCGCTCCCGATAGCGACGAGAACATCAGGGCAACATTACCTGCAAGTCGAGTGCGACGCGAGCGGATGTTGAGATCCGCGTCGTTCTGCTAAGCTTCCGTGTAGTGTGGCGCACAGGGGGTAAAGATGAGGACTCAGATCATTAGACAATTCATATCCATCACCGCTGATGGGGCCGTGTTAACATAGTGATCCCATGACCGCTGAGTCGTTCGGGTGCTGCTGTACTCTCGGTCTCAATCTCTCGCGTCCCGCGAGGCTTCCAACTCGGCCAGTCTCGCCGGATCGTCGGCTGCGAGCGCTTCTTCGAGATAGAAGCTGTGTGCGATGTCACGCACCACCTGCTGCGCTTCTCCGCCGTACTCTTCGGCGACTACAACGAAGGCGTCGACCAACTCGCGAAGAAACCCCTTTTCCAGGGCTTCCAGCTGTGCGCCCAGAACTTCCATCATCTCGACAGAGGTATCCGGATCCAGCAGGTCTGCCTCGGTCAGATCTGCAAAAACCACGAAACGAGCGATGATGCGGGCGACCTGTATGGCTATCATGGCTTCACCACCCTGACTTTGATGTTGGTCACCTTCAACTTCTTCAGTATTTTCAGCGCCTTTGTCCTCTGAACTGTGTTGGGAACCTCCCACGTGCCAGTCAGTCGATGTTGAGCCAACACCTGGGATTGTCGCAATATTTGGGCTCGCGCATGCGGCGCGTCCCTTACGCCCCACTTACGATCGATAACATAATCGCCTTGTATGCCATCGAACTTGACCGGTCGCTTCGAGCCGTCCGGCATCGTCCGCATGAGCGTCGGCGCCTGTCCTGCGCGGGCGCCAGTCGCCGAATCATTATATGCTGTCCACGGTTCATCGGGCTTGAGGGTTTCCTTCACCCAGCCGATCTGCGGCGGATTATAGGTGTCGTGTTGCCTCGCGATGCGCAGGCTGCGCCACGCTGAAACCTTGGAGAGCGCCGCCCCTGGCGCGACCGCCAGCGCGACATTCCCGGCAACCGATCCCGTGGCATTACCGATATCACGCGCCGATGCATTGCCGATCGAGCCTACCGCACGGGAGATTTGCACGCGAGCGGGCATATCCTCGGCGGCGATCGCGGTGTCGATCATGCCGGCTATGCCGCGGCCGGCGCTGCGAACAGTAGTGATCGGATTTGTGGTCAGCGCAGTACGGACTCCTGCGACCGTTCCTTCCCCAACATCGTAAAGTCCCAGACCGACGCCCCTGACGAATTCAGCGATGGGGTTTGGCTGGTCACCCAACCGCGCCCCCGGAATGTGCGTGGACTGCACTGTAAACGACCCGCTCTCTGCCGACCTCTGGCCATCTCCCGCGATCGGACTGGCCTGCGGCACTTTGGCTTTCGGGCGCGCCGCAGTGCGCGACATATCATGATCATCGAGGCTCCGAGCGCGACCGACATGGGATGACGGGCGACCGCTCCCAGTGTTGGTCGTGTCGCTCTTGCTAAACCCATCATGGCGACCCGCGCCTGCAAAGGTAAACCTGCCGCTTACCGGATCATGCCATGGATTGAATTTTAGTTCGAGACCGTCAGGACTGAGCGCCGATGGCACCTTACCCGTCCGCAACCACAGCGAAAACGCGTTCCGCTCACAACCGCTCGATGTCTGGACCATGCCATCCCCGCCTATTATTGCGGGGAGAACATCTGAGCAACATTACCCTACAAGTCAAGCGCGACGCACGCCATCGCGCGACGTCATCGCCTGTCAGGCGCAATGCTTGTAGTTTGGTGCCGCTTACAGGACTCGAACCTGTGACCCCCGCATTACGAATGCGATGCTCTACCAACTGAGCTAAAGCGGCCCGACGCTGGATTTCTCCGGTCGAGGGGGCGGCGCTTAACAGGGCTTTTTTGCGCTGACAAGCGGTTTGCGTGTTTACGGGTCGTTCACCACGGGGGTGTAGATGTATTACGGTGACTTTGGGGGCCAGTCGGCATGGATCGAGTTTGTGAGCTGAGCGACGGACCGATGGGAGTCCGGCGCGACGGGCAACACGGGGGCGTGGAGGCGCGCACGGCGTTCGTCCGCGACATGGCGGACGCCGGCGTCAACGACGTGATGTTCGACCTCGGCGGCGACGAGCGACGAATGCACGTCCGCGCCTACAACCACTGGGTGTCGCTGCTGAACGGTCGCCCCTACCCGTCGATCGCCAACCTCGAACCCGAGACGATCACCGATTTCGGACCGCACAGCGTGCTGCTCGACTTCAGCCGCGGCATGGGCGACCCGAAGATCGCATATCTCGGCCGCGCGCTGCGCGAGGAATGCGGGCTGGAAGGACCGATCGCGACGATCGCCGACGTGCCGAGCCGCTCGCTGCTCTCCCGCCTGACCGACCATTACCTCCAGATCATCGCCAACCGCGCACCGATCGGCTTCGAGGCGGAGTTCGTCAGCAGCCGCGGCCGCACGACGCTATACCGCGGCATCCTGATGCCGTTCTCGTCGAGCGGCGACTCGATCGACTTCATCTACGGCGTCATCAACTGGAAGGAACTCGCCGACGCGGACATGCTGGAGGCACTGTCGGCCGAACTCCATGCCTCGGTCAGCACCACCCCGCCCGCACAGTCCCCGCCGTCGGGCGGGGCGCAGATCTGGGCCGATGGTCCAAGCGGCGGGTTCGATGCCGAACCGTCGATCCCATACACCCAGGCACAGGCTATCCTATCGGACGACGATCCGCTGGCCGCGGACGTCATCGCCGGACCGCTCGGCGATCAGCTGACGATGGCCCGCGAGAGCGCTGCGCAAGTCCGTGACGCCGAGACGCGAGGCCGCGCGGCGCTCCACCGGGCGCTCGGACAGGCGCACGACCTCGCCGTATCGGCCGAATATGACGGCAACGACGGTGCAGCGCTGTGGTCCGCGCCGGGCCGTCCCGGCGAAACGGAAACGACGACACGGATCGTCACGCTCGTGTTCGGTCCCGCGTTCGGCGCGGCGCGACTGGCGGAGTTCGCCACGGTCCTGCGGCATGCGCGGCGCCACCATGTGCCGACCGGAGGACTGCCAAGCTTTCTCGACGGGTTCGGTGGTGACCTGACCATGATCGCCGAGGCCGAGCACGGCGCGATCTAGGTGCGTTGCAGCATATCCCTTCGCACCTGCCACAAGGGTTGAGCTAGCCGGAAGGCAGGCGCATAGGCCCTGACCTATGGCGAACCAATCGTTGAAGACGCTCACCGAAACCCTCGCGGGCCGGTTGACCGAACGGGCCCTTCCGGGCGAACTGAGGGATTTCGGGGCGAGCGAGGTCGCGCAGGCCGCGGCGTTCGTCGCCGCGACCGCCGCGCACCGTGACGACGGCGCGCCGGCGATCGCGATCGAGCCGATCAGTGCGGACGACACGCGGCGGCGGATGCGGCTCGCGATCGTCAACGACGACATGCCGTTCCTGGTCGATTCGATCGCGGCGGCGATCGGCGCGCAGGACATCGCGGTCGATCGGATCATCCACCCCGTCGTCCGAACGACGCGCGCCCCCGATGGCACGCTGCACGCGATCGACGCGGACGGCCAGGGCGCAGGTCGGCCAGAATCGATGATCTATCTCGAGATGGAGCGTGCCGATGCGCGTGACCGTCGCGGGCTGATCGAGGACCTCACGGCCGTGTTGGCCGACGTCCGCGCGGCGGTGACCGACTGGCGCGCGATGCAGGCGGCGCTCGACGACGATATCGCGAAGCTGCCCGAGGGCGAGGGTGCCGCGCTGTTGCAGTGGTTTCTGAACGGGCATCTGACTCTGCTCGGGCATCAGATCTGGCATCGTGACGGGAGCGGTCACGCCGCGCTCGGTATCGCGCGCAACGAACACCGCGTGCCGATCCTCGCCGAAGCATCGCGCGCACTCGCGATCGCGTGGTTCGAAGCGGGCAACGACGCACCGTTGCTGCTGAAGTCGAATTTGATCTCAACCGTCCACCGCGCCGTCCCGCTCGACTTGGTCGTGGTGCCGGTGATGGAGGGCGCGACGGTCGCCGGGCTGTCGATTTACAGCGGGCTGTGGACCAGCGCCGCGCTGGCCGCGATGCCGCGCGACGTGCCGGTATTGCGCACGCGCCTGGCGGCGATGAAGGCCAAATTCGGGTTCGATCCGCGTGGTCATGCCGGCAAGGCGCTGACGCATGCGTTCACGGCGTTGCCGCACGACCTGGTGATCGCGTTCGCACCCGATGCGTTGGAGGATCTGGCACTGACGGCGATGAGCATCGCGGATCGGCCCCGGCCGGCGCTCGTGCTGGTCGAGTCCGCGCTCGGGCGTCACCTGTTCGGGTTCGTCTGGCTGCCCCGCGACGACGTGACCAACACGCGCCGTGTCGCGATCGGCGACATGCTGGCGGAGGCGGCGAATGCCAGCGTGCTCAACTGGTCGATCGCGCTGGAGGACGGCGAGGTCGCGATGATCCGCTACACGCTCGATCTGCGCGGCGATGGCCGGATGCCCGATGTTGCGCCGCTTGCGCTGCGGTTGCAGCGGATGGTGCGTGGCTGGGTGTCGGACGTCGAGGCCGCGCTGGTCGAGACGTTGCCGCCGCCACGCGCTGCGCGTCTGGCGCTGAAATGGGCGGCTGCGTTCCCGCAGAATTATCGCAATCTCAGCACGGCGGCCGAAGCTGCCGAAGACATCCAGCGCATCGCCGCACTGAACGACGCGGATGCACGCGGCGTGCGCCTCGTTCCGGGCGAAGCCGGCACCGATCCGCAGCTGAAGATCTACAAGCTGGGTGGTGCACTCCCCCTGTCCGACGCAGTCCCGGTGCTGGAGAATTTCGGCTTCCGCGTGATCGGCGAGTTGCCGACGCGGTTGCGCGACGACAGCGTGCCGTTCGTGCATGACTTCGTGCTTGAGGCGAACGACGCGGCGCAGCAGAGCGATGCGAGCGTGCTCGAAGGCGCGATCGCGGCGGTGCTGGAAGGCGCGGCCGAGAACGACGCGTTCAACCGGCTGATCGTCGAACTCGGGATGCGTCCCGAAGCGATCGTGCTGTTCCGCGCGTGGTTCCGGTATCTGCGCCAGGCGGGGCTTCCGTATGGCCTGACCACCGTCGTCGATGCGCTCCGGCGTGCGCCGAAGGTTGCCGCCGCTCTGATCGCGCGGTTCACGGCGGTCCACCACCCCGATCATCCCGGCAACGCGATCGAAGCGGACCAGGCAATCGAAGCCGGGCTCGATGCCGTCACGGCGATCGACGACGACCGCATCCTGCGTGCGTATCGCAACCTAATCGCGGCGACTCTGCGGACCAACGCGTTCACGCCCGCCGCGTCTGAAGCGCTCGCGTTCAAGCTCGACAGCCATCTGATCCCCGGCCTGCCCGCCCCCGTGCCGTGGCGCGAAGTATGGGTCTATTCGCCCCGCGTCGAGGGTATCCACCTCCGCGCCGGCCCGGTCGCACGTGGTGGCCTGCGCTGGTCCGACCGTCGCGACGATTTCCGCACCGAGATCCTCGGGCTGATGAAGGCGCAGCGCGTCAAGAACGCCGTCATCGTGCCGACCGGCGCGAAGGGCGGCTTCTATCCGAAGCAACTCCCTGCCCCGTCGAACCGTGACGCGTGGCTCGCCGAGGGCACCGAGAGCTACCGGATCTTCATCCGCACCTTGCTGTCGATCACCGACAACATCGTCGAGGGCAAGGTCGTGCATCCGGACGGCGTGACGATCCTCGACGGCGAGGACCCGTATTTCGTCGTCGCCGCCGACAAGGGCACCGCGACGTTCAGCGACGTGGCGAACGCGCTCGCGCTCGAACGCGGCTATTGGCTGGGCGACGCGTTCGCCTCCGGTGGCTCGGTCGGGTACGATCACAAGGCGATGGGGATCACCGCCAAGGGCGCGTGGCTGAGCGTCCAGCGGCACTTCGCCGAACGCGGTCTCGACGTGCAGAGCGAGAGCATCACCGTCGTCGGCTGCGGCGACATGTCGGGCGACGTGTTCGGCAACGGCATGCTGCTGTCGAAGACGCTGAAGGTCATCGCGGCGTTCGATCACCGCCACATCTTCCTTGATCCCGATCCCGATCCAGCGACCAGCTGGGAGGAGCGCAACCGGATGTTCGCGCTGCCGCGGTCGAGCTGGGCGGATTACGACGCCAGCCTGATTTCGAAGGGCGGCGGCGTGTTCGCGCGCACCGACAAGATCGTGAAGCTGTCGCCGCAGGTGCAGGCCGCGCTGGGCGTGACGGCGAGCGAGATGGAGCCGGGCGCGCTGATCTCGGCGATCCTCAAGGCGCCCGCTGACCTGCTCTGGTTCGGCGGCATCGGCACCTATGTGAAGGCCGCGTCCGAGGCGAACGTCGCGGTCGGCGATCCGGCCAACGACCGGCTGCGCGTCAACGCGGAGGACCTGCGCGTCATTGCGATCGGCGAAGGCGCGAATTTGGGCGTCACACAGGCGGCGCGTATCGCGTTCTCGGCGCGCGGGGGTCGGATCAACACCGACTTCATCGACAATTCGGCGGGCGTCGACTGCTCGGATAACGAGGTCAACATCAAGATCGCGCTCAACCGCGAGATGATCGAAGGGCGGTTGGAGTACGAGGACCGCAACACGCTGCTCGCCAGCATGACCGACGACGTCGCGCATCTGGTGCTGGAGGACAACCGCCTCCAGACGCTGGCGCTGTCGATCGCGGAAGCGGACGGCGCGGTCGCGATGCCGAGCTATGTCCGCGTGATCGAGATCTTCGAGGGCGGCGGCAGGCTCGATCGGGCGGTCGAGGGGCTGGCGTCGAACGATATCCTGCTGCGGCGCGGGCAGGATGGTCTGGGGCTCACGCGGCCTGAGCTGGCGGTGCTGCTGGCGACCGCCAAGCTCGGGTTGCAGGACGCGATCGAGCATAGCGACATTGCGAAGGACGACGCGCTCAAACCCGATCTGCACGCCGCTTTCCCCGCGGCGATGCGCGAGCGGTTCGAGACAGCGATCGACGAGCATCGGCTGCGGCCCGAGATCGTCGCGACCAAGCTCGCCAACCGGATCGTCAATCGATTGGGCATCCTCTACCCGTTCGAACTGGCGGAAGAGGAAGGCGCGGCGATGGGCGACATCGCGGCGATGTTCGTCGTCGCCGAGCGCCTGTTCGACCTGCCGGCACTGTGGGCGGAGATCGAAACCGCGGTGATGCCCGAGGCGGCACGGATCGCGCTGTTCGACGAGGTGGCGGTCGCGACCCGCTCGCAGATCGCCGATTTGTTGCGCGTGTCTGCACCGGGCGCTGTGCCGGGCGACGTCCTCGCGCGGCTGGCGAAGGGCATCACGCAGCTCGACAGCCAGACTGCTGCGTTGCTGCTCGAAGAGGCCAGCGCGCAGAGCAGCCGCATCGCGGGGCAGCTCGAGGCGGTCGGTGCACCGGGCGATCTGGTGCGCAAGGTCGTTCGCCTTTTCGAGATGGACGGCGCGGTCGGGCTGGCGGATCTTGGCGAGCGGATGGCGCTCGACGAGGCGGTGGTGACGCGGGCGTTCACGCATCTCGGGCAGGCGCTGGGGCTCGATTGGGCGCAGGCGAATGCGGCGCGGATCAGTCCGACCGATCCTTGGGAGCGGTTGCTGGTCGCCGGGCTGGCACGCGATTTCCAGCAGTTGCGGCTGGAGTTCCTTGCGCGGTGTGGGGCGCAGGATCCGCAGGGTGCGGTCGAGAAGTGGCTGCTGACGAATGCGGCGCGGGTGGCGCAGTTCAAGGCGGTGATCGACCGCGCGCGCCATGCGGCGGTGCCGAACGCGGCGATGCTCGCGCAGATCGCCGGTCAGGCGCGGGTGCTGCTGGGGCGGTAACTGCTACCCCTCTCCCCTGCGGGGAGAGGGAGGGGCCCGCGTGCTCTTGCGCGTGGGAGGGTGAGGGGAATGGGGCTCGGGACGCAGATCCTAACTACCCCTCACCCTCCCGTCGCCAAGAGGCTCCTCCTTCCCTCTCCCCGGAGGGGAGAGGGACAGGTTACGCCCGTCGCGCCGCCAACTCCGCCTTCCACTTGCGTGCGCGCACCCACATGATCACGCCGGTCACCGCCAGCACCGCGGGCAATATCCCGCCGAGAAAAATCACGCTCTGCCACAGCGGCCCCATGTCGGTGCCATCGTGGATCCGCCGAATCCACCGCGCCACGCCGCCCTGAGGCCGCGCGGGCGCGGCGGTCGCGCCGCCGGTGTCGTCCGCGACCTTCACACCGATCGGCGAGTCTCTGCCCTGAAACGTCACCGTCCAGTCCGCGCTGAGGTCGGTCGGCCACGTGACACTCCGCAACGACGCATTGTCGACGATGCCGCGCGCCTTGCCGATCGCCACCGCGAGAGGCTGCGCGGGCGACGCCAGCGGTTTTGCGCGCATCATCGCGCCGCGATCGGGACCGCCTCTCGGCCGCGACGTCTCGCCGGTGAGCTTCCCGAAGACCTGCGGGAACGAGATCCAGGCACCCGTCAGCGACAGCACGAACAGCGGCAACGCGATCCAGAACCCGAACAGGTGATGCAGGTTGGTCTCGACGTCGCGGTGCCGTCGGAACCGCAATCCGCGCGTCCACTTCCCCACCGTCGGCCACCACAGCCACAGCCCGGTGAAGCACGACGCCATCATCGCGACGCCGATCCAGCCGACGATCGAGCGCCCGACGCCGGGCAGTTGCAGGCTCCCGTGCAGAACGTGCAGGAACCGCACGAGCCCGCCGTTCGAGGGCGACACCTCGAGCACGCGCGCGGTCGGCGGATCGAGATACACCATCGTCCGCTGGCCAGGCCCCGGCCGGGTCGGCGCGCTGGCCGGACTGGCCGCGACGACCACCGGGCCGTCGTCGTCGGGCATCGTCAAATTCGCGATCCGCTCGCCATGCTTCAACGCAGCACGCGCCGAGGCGACATAGCTGTCGGGCCCGACCACGGTCCTCCCCGAGACCGCATAGCGCGCCGGATCGACGATCCGGTCGAGCGCGTCATGCCAAACCAGCGCCGCGCCGCTGAGCGACAGCGGGATGATCAGGATCGCCAGCACCAGCCCGATCCACTTGTGGATCTGGAACCACGCGCGCCGCATCGCCAGCTTGCTCATTCGCCCATCACTCCGCCCTGTTCGCGCCGGCGTCGCAGGCGGATCGCCGCGCGTCAATCGCGGGTCAGGCGTCCGCCCAGCGGCGCAGCAGGTTATGATACACCCCCGTCAGCCGCACGGTCGCCGGATCGCCTTGGCCTTGTGCGACCGCGACCGCCTGCACGCCCTGGTCGAGATCAAACAGGATCCGCCGGGCGCCGTCGTCACGCACCATCGACTGGAGCCAGAAGAACGACGCGGTACGCACCCCGCGCGTGACCGGCGTCACCCGGTGCAGGCTGGACGCGGGGTAGAGGACCATGTGCCCGGCGTGCAGCTTGACCGACTGTGGACCGAACTGATCCTCGATCACCAGTTCGCCGCCGTCGTACGTCTCGGGATCGTCGAGGAAGAGCGTTGCGGACAGGTCGCTGCGGATGCGGAAATCGGTGCCGCGCTTCATCCGGATCGCGTTGTCGACGTGCAGCCCGAAATCCTGGCCGCCAGCGTAGCGGTTGAACAGCGGCGGGAACACTTTCAGAGGGAGCGCCGCAGCGACGAACAAGGCCGATCGCCCAAGCGCGTCGAGCACGATCCCGCCCGCCTCGCGCGCGGCCGCCGAGTCCTCGGGCAATTGCTCGTTGCGCTTGGCGAGCGCGCTTTGCGGCCCCGACGTGGCATTGCCGTCGATCCACTCGGCCTGGTCGATCAGCGTGCGGACATGCGCGACACCGGCCGCATCGAGGACATCGGGGATCGCGATCAACATGGCTTCACCCTAGAATGCAGCGGCGATACCGGCAATCTGCCCGCATCGCCGCCGAGCCTCACATGCTGTAGAACAGCGTCAGCCGCACCGAGCGCGCCTCGCCAGGCGTCGCCCAGCCATTGTTGCGGATGCCGGTGTAGTATTTCTCGTTGGTGAAGTTCTGCACGTTGAGCTGCGCGGTCAGGCCGTTGCCGACGGTGTACGACAGGAACGCACGATGCGTCAGGTAATCCGCCGAGTGGAAGACCGGCGTCACCACGGTGGTCGGCGCGAGCGGGGTGGCCAGCGCGCTCTGGTTCAAGGGGAACGCACCCTGATATGTCAGACCGTAGCCAAGCTGTAGACCGAACGGCAGCGTGTAGGTCGCAAACAGGCTGCCCGAATGCTTCGGCGTATTCGCGAGCGCCTGCCCTGCCTGCGTATCGAGGATCGCGGCCGAGTTGCCGCACGCATTGTTCGTCGTCGTGACCGTACCGACGGTCGTACGGACCGGCCCCGGATTGGCGAGACAGAAGTTCGAAACGCTCTGGATGATCTTCGCCTTCAGATACGTGTAGTTGGCGAAGATCGAGAAGGCGTGCGAGATGCTGCCGCTAGCGCCCAGCGCGATGCCGTCGACGCGCGAACGGCCGTCGTTGACGCCGAGCGTCGTGACGATCGGGTCGTTCGTGGCGACGCGGTAGTTGGTTCGCTCGTTACGGAACACGGCCGCTGTAAGTTGCAGCTTGCGCGAGAACAGGTCCGCCTTCGCGCCAAGTTCGTAGTTCACCGCCTTTTCCGGCTTTACGTCGCATGGGTCCAACTGACCCGCGGGCGCATTGATCAGCGTTCCGCAACCGAGCCGGACGGTCGCAGACGTCGGTGTGGTCGCATTGCCGTACGATGCATACAGGCTGACCGTCTCGATCGGCTTGAAGTTGATGCCGCCGCGGTACGAGAACAGCGTTTCGTCGCTCGTCTGGTTCAGCCCGCGCGTATAATTGCCGAGCGTCGCGTCGGGCACGACCGAGAAGGTGTCGGCGCGGAACGTTCCCTTGGCATGTTCGTAGCGCAAGCCGAAATTGACCTCGATCTGCGGGATCACCTTGATCGTGTCGAAGGCATAGACGGCCGCATTGCTGGTGGTGCCCTGCGACCGGCCGGCCTGGATGAAGTTAGATGCGCCGGTGTAGTCGGTGTTCGGGTTGGCGAGGTTGATCGGTGGCTGCGCGACCGTCGCACCGGTCGCGGTACGCAGCGTGTTGCCCGTGACGATGGTATAATCCTCCTGCGCGAAGGACGCGCCAAGGACCAGCGTGTGCTCAAGCCCGGCGGTATCGAAGACCGAACGGAGATCGGTCTGGTTGTAGAGAATCTGGTTTTCCTGGTTCCGCACGAAACCGCGCGGGCCACTGGGATAATAGGTGCCTGGAATGTTCTGCGGTCCGGTCGCGCTCGTCGCCGCGCACGTGAGAGGCGTGGTCGCGACGTTCGTCAGCGGCAATGGCTGGAACCCAGTCGACAGACAGAACACACCCTGCGGCGCGCTGGTCAACGAGTCTTGCTGAACGCGCTGCCACCGGCTCAGATTGCGGATCGAGACCTTGTCGGAGAAGCTGTGGCTGACCGTGGCGGTCGCCTGGTCGACGGTGATGTCCTGCGCGTCGAGGTTGCGGATGCCGTAATAGCCGGAATTGTCGGCACCCGGCAGCGGCCCGTTGTTCACCGCGTTACGGAAATACGGCACGCCGTAGACCGGAACGTTCTCGTCCTCCTGATGCAGATATTGCAACGTCAGGCTGGTCGGCCCTTCGACGCCGACGATCAGCGACGGCGCGACGGCCCAGCGCTTGTTATACTCGACGTCGCGGCCCGGAATGTCGTTCTTGTGCGCGACTGCGTTGAGGCGGACCGCGACCAGATCGCTGACCCGGACGTTCGAATCGATCGTCGTGCGGTAATAATCGTCGCTGCCAACGCCGCCGGATACCACCGTCAGCGTCTCCGCCTGCGGGCGCTTGGTCACGAGATTGATCGTGCCACCGACCGATCCGCCACCGCCGAACACGCTGTTCGCGCCGTTATAGACCTCGACCTGTTGCAGGTTGAACGTCTCGCTGCGGCTATACTGTGCGCTGTCGCGGACGCCGTCGATCGTGATGTCGTTGTTGGCCGAATAGCCGCGCAGGTTGATGCTGTCGCCGTAGCCGCCGCCGCCTTCGCCCGCGCCGAAGGTGATGCCGGGGATGGTCTGCAACACGTCGCGCAGGGTCAGCAGGTTCTGCTTGCGGATCGTCTGGTCGCCAATGATCGTCACGGTCTGCGTGGTGTCGAGCAGGCTGCGCGTTGCCTTCGGGCTCTCCAGCGTGGTCGCGGGCGCGTTCTTGCCGTTGACGACGATCTCGTCGCGCTCGAGCTGCTTGTCCTGATCGTCCGTCGCGTGAACCTTGGCCGCCTCGGCAGGACGATCGGCGGCATAGGCGGGCGCGCTGGCGATGAATCCTACGCACGAAAGCGCCAGAAATGCAGGCGCGGCGGATGAGCGCGACGAGAAACCGGACATGCGAAACCCCTTGATAGTTGGGGGCTCGCTATTGAGAGTCGTTCTCACTGTCAACGCTATTGCGACTGGTTATCACATATTGTTACTGAAGAGCCATGTTCTCAACGCGCTAGCAAGGTTGGGGGGATCGTCCGCGACGATGCGGATCGCGTCGATCTCGGCAACGAGCGCGGATAGCGGCAGCCCGTGGCGCACCGCGTCGGCTTCCAGCGCCTGCCAGAATACGGGCTCTAGGCTGATCGAGGTCTGGTGGCCGGCAATCGTGATCGATCGTTTTACCGGGCCGTGAAACCCGTCCGATGGCGCGACGATCCCCGGCCCCTCGCTCAAGCCGTGATCACTCGGTGTCGAACAGCGAGGCCAGCTGTTCGATGATCGTGCCGCCGAGCTGCTCGACGTCCATGATCGTCACGGCGCGCGCGTAATAACGGGTGACGTCGTGACCGATGCCGATCGCGACCAGTTCGACCGGCGACTTGCTCTCGATCCAGCCGATCACCTGGCGCAGATGGCGTTCGAGATACGAACCCGAGTTCACGCTGAGCGTCGAATCGTCGACCGGCGCGCCGTCGCTGATCACCATCAGGATGCGACGTTCCTCGGGCCGTGCGACCAGACGCGCATGCGCCCACATCAGCGCTTCGCCGTCGATATTCTCCTTCAGCAACCCCTCGCGCATCATGAGGCCCAGCGAGTTGCGCGCGCGGCGCCACGGCTCATCGGCGCGCTTGTAGACGATGTGGCGGATGTCGTTGAGGCGACCCGGCTGCGGCGGACGGCCCGCGGCGAGCCAGGTCTCACGGCTCTGCCCACCCTTCCAGGCACGCGTCGTAAAACCGAGGATCTCGGTCTTCACGCCGCAGCGCTCCAGCGTGCGTGCGAGAATGTCCGCGCTGATCGCTGCGATCGAAATCGGGCGGCCGCGCATCGAGCCGGAATTGTCGATCAGCAGCGTCACGACGGTGTCGCGGAAGTCGGTCTCCCGTTCGGCCTTGTAGCTCAGCGACAGCGTCGGGTTGACGATCACGCGTGCGAGGCGCGCCGCGTCGAGGATACCCTCCTCTTGGTCGAAATCCCACGACCGCGACTGCTGCGCCATCAACCGCCGCTGGAGCCGGTTGGCGAGCTTCGACACGGTCGATTGCAGGTGCACGAGCTGCTGGTCGAGATAGCCGCGCAACCGCGCCAGCTCGTCGGCGTCGCACAGCTCGGTGGCGGCGATCACCTCATCGAACTGCGTCGTCCATGGCTTGTAGTCGAACGCGCCGCCCATGTCCGCGAAGGGACGGTTCGGGCGGACCGGCTGCATGCCTTCCTCGCCGTCGTCGCCGGGCTCGCCGTCGATGTCGTCCATCGACTCGTCGCTCTGCTCCTGGCCGTCGCTTTCCTCGTTCTGCTGCTCGGACTGTTCGCCGCGGGCCTCGACTTCGCCCTGGCCGTCCTCGCCCTGCTCGTCGCCTTCGTCGCCCTCGTCCTGCTGCTGCTCGTCGGTGCCCTCGTCCTCGGAGCCGCCTTCGTCGCTCTCCTCGGGGACCTGATCGCTCTCGACCAGTTCGAGTTCCTGCAGCATCTTCCGCGCAAGACCCTGGAACGCCTTCTGGTCGTCGAGCGCGTAGGCCAGCGCGTCGAGGTCGGTCTTGCTCTCGATCCACTCGCGCACCAGCGCGAGACCGGGTGCGGCGAGCGCGGGGGATTCCTGCCCGGTCAGCCGCTCGCGTACCATGAGGCCGAGTGCGGTCGACAATGGCACCTCGTCACGATTGCGCGCGCGTGTAATCGGATCGGCGCGAAGGCGAACGTCGAGCGCCCGTTCGAGGTTCTCGGTAATGCCCGCATAGCCGCGCGACCCAAGCGCCTCTACCCGCGCGGTTTCGACCGAGTCGAACACCGCACGCGCCACCGCGTCGACCGGCGCCGCACGATTATGCAGCGCGATGTCGTGATGCTTTAACCGAAGCGCGAAGCCGTCCGCAAACCCACGCGCCTCAGCGACTTGCTCGAGCGGAAGAGCGCGCGCCGGCATCGGCACCTTGATGTGCTTGCCGCTCTGCGTCGGCGCGTCGGCAGTGAACGCGAGCTCGACCTCCGGCTCCTCCGAGATCGCACGCGCCGTGCCGGCAAGAACCGCCTTGAAGCGATCGAGAGGGGTTTCGTTGGCCAAAGGCTCAGGCCTTACCCACCACGCTCTCAGGAAGATCCTTGCCGAACACGCGCTGGTAATATTCGGCGACCAGCGGCCGTTCCGCTTCGTCGCACTTGTTGAGGAACGACAGGCGGAACGCGAAGCCGACGTCGCCGAAGATCAGCGCGTTCTGTGCCCAGGTGATCACCGTGCGCGGGCTCATCACGGTCGAGATGTCGCCGTTGACGAAGCCCTTGCGCGTCATGTCGGCGACGCGGACCATGTTCTCGACGGTCTTCTTGCCCTCGGGCTTGTCGTATTCGCCGGACTTGGCGAGCACGATCTGCGCCTCGACCTTGGCGGGCAAATAGTTGAGCGTGACGACGATGTTCCAGCGGTCCATCTGGCCCTGGTTGATCTGCTGCGTGCCGTGATACAGCCCGCTGGTGTCGCCGAGGCCGACCGTGTTGGCAGTTGCAAACAGACGGAACCACGGGTTCGGACGGATCACGCGGTTCTGGTCGAGCAGCGTCAGCTTGCCCTCGGTCTCCAGCACGCGCTGGATTACGAACATCACGTCCGGGCGACCGGCGTCGTACTCGTCGAACACCAGCGCGGTCGGCGTCTGCAACGCCCAAGGCAGCAGGCCTTCGCGGAACTCGGTGATCTGCTGGCCGTCCTTCAGCACGATCGCATCGCGGCCGATCAGGTCGATGCGGCTGATGTGCGCGTCGAGGTTGATGCGGATGCACGGCCATTTCAGGCGCGCCGCGACCTGCTCGATATGCGTCGATTTGCCGGTGCCGTGATAGCCCTGGACCATCACGCGACGGTTATGCGCAAACCCGGCGAGGACGGCGAGCGTGGTGTCGGCATCGAAGACGTACGCCGGATCGAGATCGGGGACGCGCTCGTCGGCTTCGGAAAAGGCCGGCACTTCCATGTCGGAATCGATCCCGAACATCTCGCGCACCTTCACCATGCGGTCGGGTGCGTCGAGGATCGTGGTCTCGCGGCTGTCGGGCTGGGTATTCGGGATATCGGTCATGTTGGCCTCGTGTTCCCGGTAGCTCTAGGCCAAGCGCGGGCAGTTACTCAACCGCCGCTGTACGATTGGTCGGGCGATTGACCGGAAGAGTTAGACGAACCGCTCGCCAGCCGTGCGGTTCCGGCCGGCGCGTCGTGAAATATCGATCAGAGTAAGTATGGATCACATTCCCGCTTCGTCAGGCAAACGCCGTGGCACCTTTCAGATGCTGGTAGGCGGCGATCACCTTCTGCAACTCGGCTTCATGCGCGCGGTCGCCGCCGTTACGATCGGGATGATAGCGGCGGACAAGTTCGCTGTAGCGTTTGCGCAGCGCCGTCCGGTCAGTGTCCGTGCCGAGCCCGAGCACGCGCAACGAGCGCCGCTCGCCGTCGGACAGCACGCGGCCGTCCTTGCGCGCCGCCGCCATCCGCTCGCCGAACCTTGCACCGATCGCATCGATCGGGTCGGCGAAGTCCGCCCATTTCGGCGGGGTGTCGCCGCCGCCATGCGCAAACGCGCGCGTCTCGCGTTCCCAGCCCGCCAACGGGCGCTGCGCGTAGTGAATCTCGTCCGCGGTCATGCCGTCGAAGAAATTATACCCCGAATTGAACGCGCGGACATGCTCGAGGCAGAACCAGCGGAACTGCGGCGGGCCGCCGTCGCTCGGTCCTTCGAGCGGGGGCGCACGAAATTCGCCAGGCTCCTCGCAGTCGCGCCACATGCAGACGCGACCCGTCCCTTCCACGCGGCCGTGAAACCGTGGGCTGGGGCGTTCTTTCCGCTCTTTTCGCCCATCGTTTGTGTATCCGTCGTCCGCCACCGGCTCCCCGCGCTTCCAAAACGGGCTATATAGGAAGCATGACAGACCTCGCCACCGGCTCCGTACAGGACCAGATCACCGCCCGCCTTACCGCGACACTCGCCCCGACGCAGCTGACCGTCGTCAACGAGAGCGGGCTTCACGCCGGCCATATGGGCGACGACGGCACCGGCGAGACGCATTTTCGCGTCGAGGTGGAAACGCCGCAGTTCGAAGGGCTTAATCGCGTCGCTCGCCAGCGGCTCGTGAACCAGGCGCTCGCCGAACTGTTGAGCACGAAGATTCACGCGCTCGCCATCAAGGCACGCGCGCCTGGGGAGATTTGATGGCGTACAAGCTCTGGTACTGGCCCTCCCTTCAAGGACGCGGCGAGTTCGTCCGGCTCGCGCTCGAAGGCGCCGAGATCGCGTATGAGGATTGCGCGCGCGGCGTAGGCGAAGAGGGTTTGCTCGCTGATCTGAACGACCGCACCGGACGGACGCCGTTCGCGCCGCCGTATCTGGAGCTCGACGGCCTGGTGATCGCGCAGGTCGCCAACATCCTGATGTATCTCGGCGAGCGCCACGGTCTTGCCCCATCCAACATGGCGGACCGGCTGTGGCTCAACCAGCTCCAGCTGACGATCGCCGACCTCGTCGCGGAGGTCCACAACGTCCACCATCCGGTCGCGATGATGGACTATTACGACGACCAGAAGCCCGAGGCCGCGCGTGCCGCGAAACAGTTCCGCGAGGCACGGATGCCGAAGTATCTCGGTCATTTCGAGGATGCGGCGCAGGCCAATCCGGGCGACTGGCTGATCGATCACAAATGGACCTACGCCGATACGTCGCTGTTCCAGGTGATCGAGGGGCTGCGGTACATGTTCCCGAAGCGGATGAAGACGCTCGAACCCGACTATCCGAATTTGGTCCGGATTTATGATCAGGTCGCTGAGTTGCCGGGCATCAAGGCCTATCTGAAAAGCGACCGTCGCCTCGCGTTCAACACCGACGGCATCTTCCGCGCCTATCCGGAACTCGATGCGGCATGAGTCTTCGTGGCTTCCTCACAACAGGTACCTTCCCGGCGAAGGCCGGGGTCCAGTTGGGAGACAGGCGTAACGATGGGCAGCCCGTCGCCATATCGACCTTTCCAACTGGACCCCGGCCTTCGCCGGGGAGGTGCTGGCCGGGGAGGTGTTGGTTGTGAGGACCCCGCGCCCGGCCGCGCGGATCCTGCTGGTCGACGGCCAGGATCGCGTGCTGATGTTCCGTTTCACCCCCACCGACCGCCCGCCGCTCTGGTGCACGCCCGGCGGCGCAGTCGATCCCGGCGAGAGCTACGCCGCCGCCGCCCGCCGCGAACTCTGGGAGGAGGTCGGGCTCGACATCGACTGCGGCCCCGAAGTCGCGCGCCGCGTCGTCGACTTTCGCACCTTCGAAGGCACAGAGGTCACCGCCGACGAGCGCTATTTCCGGATCGACGTCGACACGTGCGACGTAAAGGCCGGCAATCTCACCGAACAGGAGAAGCAACTGCTCGTCGGTCACCGCTGGTTTTCCCGAAACGACATCGTCGCGCATGACGAAACGCTCTATCCAGCAGACCTGGTCGAACTCCTCGACGCCACGGAACCTGCCAAGGGATAACGCCATGCTCGATGATTTCGTCCTCCAGACCATCCTGCCGTCGACGCACGATCTCGGCGGTTTCAAGGTCCACCGCACGCTGCCGAACAAGGAGCGGACGATGGTCGGGCCGTTCCTGTTCTTCGACCAGATGGGGCCGGCGCATCTCGATGTCGGCCAAGGCATCGATGTGCGCCCGCATCCGCATATCAACCTGTCGACCGTCACCTATCTGTTCGATGGCGCGATAGATCACCGCGATTCGCTCGGCACGCAGGCGCGGATCGAGCCGGGCGCGGTGAACCTGATGACCGCGGGCCACGGCATCGTCCATTCCGAACGCTCGCCCGGCGACGAGCGCGCCGAGGGGCCGAACCTGTCGGGCATCCAGACCTGGCTGGCGATGCCCGAGGCGGTCGAGGAGATCGACCCGGCGTTCGAGCACGTCACCAAGGCGCAGCTGCCGACGATCGAGGCGCACGGCGCGCGCTCGCGGATCATCATGGGGAGCCTGTGGGGCCAGACCGCGCCGACGACGACCTATTCGGGGACGATCTACGCCGACATCGCGCTCGATCCGGGCGCGAGCGTGCCGATCGACGCGGCGGCGGAGGAGCGCGCGATCTACCTCGCGATGGGCGAGGCGACGCTGGAAGGGGTGAAGCTGGAACCGCAAGTGCTGTACGTCCTGCGCCCCGGCATCTCAGCGACGCTGCGGTCGGCGCATGGCGGCCGTGCAATGCTGTGCGGCGGCGATGCGTTCAAGACGCCGCGCCACGTCTGGTGGAACTTCGTCAGCTCGAACCGGGATCGTATCGAGCAGGCGAAGCGCGACTGGAATGCGGGCAATTTCCCCAAGGTACCCGGCGACGAAAAGGAATGGATCGAGATCCCGGCGATCCCGAAGACGGTCAGCTATCCGTGACTCCTCCCCTCCCGCAAGCGGGAGGGGGTAGGGGTGGGCAGGCGCTATCGCTGCCCGCTCCGTTTGAAACTTGCCGCGAGCCCACCCCCGGCCCCTCCCGCGTGCGGGAGGGGAGTCGAAAGCGCATCCTCCCCTCCCGCTTGCGGGGGGGGTCGGGGGAGGGCATGTTCCAAGGGCAGCGCGACGGGCAGGCCCTCCCCTGACCCCTCCCGCGAGCGAGAGGGGAATCATGACACTGCAACGCATAGCGCTATCCACCGGAGTCGATCTCGACATCGCGATCAGCGGCGACCCCGCGTCCCCGCCAATCATCCTGCTCCACGGCTTCCCCGAATCGCACCGCACCTGGCGCGCCATCGCCCCGGACCTCGCCCGCAATCACTACGTGATCGCCCCCGACCAGCGCGGGTTCGCACGATCGTCCAAGCCGGAGGGCGTCGACAGCTATACCCCCGACAAGATCGTCGCCGACCTGATCGCGCTCGCGGATCACCTCGACATCGACCGCTTCACGCTGGTCGGTCACGACTGGGGCGGCGCGGTCGCGTGGATGGCGGCGCTCCGCCACCCCGAGCGCATCGCGAAGCTCGTCATCATCAACGCCCCCCACCCGCTCGTCTTCCAGCGGACCATGTTCGACGACCTCGAACAGCGCGCCGCCAGCCAGTATATCCGCGCCTTCCGCAACCTCGATCTCGAGAAGCATATCCAGTCGGTCGGCCTCGAAACCTTCTTCGACACCAGTTTCTCGAAGCACGCCGACCTCGCCGCGATGGCCGAAGACAAGGCCGCCTATCTCGACGAATGGGGCCAGCCCGGCGCGATCACCGGCATGCTCAACTGGTACCGCGCGAGCGCGATCGTCGTTCCCGCAATGGATGAAACCCCGCCCCGGCCCGCCTTTCTCGATGCACCGTTTCCGCCGACCGCGATGCCAGTGCTGGTGATCTGGGGGATGAAGGACAGCGCATTGCTGCCGCGCCAGCTCGACCTTGGCGATTACGTGCCCGACCTGACGATCGAGAAGATCGACGCGGGGCATTTCGTGCCGTGGCAGAAACCCGACGCTGTGATCGCTGCGATGCGCCGTTGGGGCATCTGAGCGAGCGAAGAGATGTGATGGCACTCTCAACGTTCCGTCATCGTGACGACGGTGCGGGAATTTTCCGCGCACCTGTCTAAATCCTGACCACCGCATTCGGAAAGCGTTCAGCGGCCGGGGAGCAAAACCCTGTTTATGCCGTTGATTCGGCGTCGATATAGGAGAGCAGTCATGCGTAAGATCATCCTCGCGGCCGTTGCCGCCGCCACCCTCGCCCCCACCATCGCAACCGCGCAGAGCTACGGCGAAGCGCGCCGCAGCCAGCGCGAAGTCCTCGAAAGCCGGCGCGACCTGAACGACGCGCGTCGCTATGGCGATCGCCGAGACGTCCGCGAAGCTCGCCAGGAACTGCGCGAAGACCGCCGCGAGGCCCGCGAGGACTGGCGCGATTATCGTCGCACGCACGGTGATGTCTACCGCCGCCCCGCCTATGTCGGCCCGCGCGGCTATCGCTATCGCCCAGTGGCCGTCGGCTACCGCTTCGCGCCGAACTATTACGGCCGCCAATACTGGATCAACGACTATCAGACCTATCGCCTGTCGCGCCCGGCCTACGGGTATCAGCGCTGGATCCGCTATGGCCGCGACGTCGTCCTGGTCGACACGCGCTCGGGCCGCGTCGTGCAGGTGAACAACGGCTTCTTCTACTAAGACCTTTTACGAAGTTCGGGCGGCCCGGGAGCGATCCCGGGCCGCTCGCGTATCCGACGCCTCAGTCCTTCTCGTAGGCGCCACGTCGCATGACGTAGTCTCGCGTCTCGTACGGCGCCGAGAGCCCCTCGATCCAGGCGCCATGCGCATGCGTCAGCGCAACCAGTTCCATCGCCCGCTCGCCCGGCCAGCCGCGTACGCGAACCTCATGCCGGTGGAGATCACGGTTCGGCTCCATCATCACCCAGCCGAGCGGTCGCTCCACCGTCGCGCGCGCGCCCGCTGCGTCCATTGTGACCCGTATCCGCTCGCGGGAGGTCGCCGGCAGATACTGCCACACCACCGAATGCATCAGCACGCGCGTAACGCCGTCGGGCTGCGGCTCGGCCAACCGCGCCTCGACCCAGTCGGCGGCATCGCCTTCGACCAGATCGACGCCGCCGTCGCGCACCATCGCGATCGCCGCCGCGAGCCGCGCCTGCCGCTCGACCGCATCGACCCAGACATACGCCGCCAACCGCGTCCCCGCCGCCGGTTCGGACAGGTCGAGCGGGTGGATATCGACACCGCTTGCGGACACGATCTCGACCGCCATGTCGGGCGGCGTTTCACCCCGCCATTCGGGGCGGATCGTCACCGGCGAACCGGCCGGCCCGACCATCACGCCGCCGAGATCGAACCGATAGCGGTCGATCAGCAGGTTCAGCCCGGCGCTCGATCCGATCTCCAGAACCTCGAACTTGGCGCCGTAGCGCGTCGCCAGATGAAGCAGCCCGGTCATCAGCCCCGCCGACCGCCCGGCTTCGTTGGTCTGCGGCGGACCATCAAGCCACGGCAGCAACGCGGAATCATGGGTGATGAGCGTCGCCTTCAACGTCACGACGACGCGCGTCGGGTCAGTCTCTCCACCCAAAAATACGGCTGAGAGCGCCGGATCGACGTCCGCCCGGTGCAGTGCGTGCAAGCCCCCGACCAATCGCAACGCCAGCGCATCGGCGACCGGTTCGCCAGACCAGTCGAGTGTCCGCCGCCCCGTCTCGCTGTTGCGATCGAGCGACTCCGCCAATGCGGTGCAGACCCGCGCGGTGATCGGCGCGTCCATCGCGGTGCAATAGCCCGCCTGGATATCGAACGCCGCGCGGTTTGCCGTTTCATTTGCCATGCGCAGGTTGTTGCACCCGTCCAGCCCCACCCGTAAAGCCCGGCGCGTGCCAGACAGTCAGATCATCATCGCCGTCCCCAAGGGACGCATCCTCGCCGAGGCCCTGCCGCTGCTCGCGCGCGCCGGGGTGCATCCCGAGGCGTCGTTCTCGGACGAAAACAGCCGCGCGCTGCGGTTCGCTACCAACGATCCGGCGATCTCGCTGATCCGGGTGCGCGCGTTCGACGTCGCGACTTTCGTTGCGCATGGGGCGGCGCAACTTGGCATCGTCGGGTCGGACGTGATCGCGGAGTTCGGTTATTCGGAATTGTACGCGCCGGTCGACCTCGGCATCGGCCATTGCCGGCTGTCGGTCGCCGAACCTGCCGAGATGGCCGCGCAGGACGATCCGCGCGGCTGGAGCCACGTCCGCGTCGCGACCAAATATCCGCATGTGACGGCGGCGCATTTCGCGAGCCGCGGCGTCCAGGCGGAGTGCGTGAAGCTCAACGGCGCGATGGAACTGGCGCCGACGCTGGGGCTGGCACCGCGGATCGTCGACCTGGTTTCGTCCGGCCGCACGCTGCTGGAAAACGGACTGGTCGAGGTCGAGACGATCATGGAGGTGACCAGCCGCCTGGTGGTCAACCGCGCTGCGATGAAGACGCGCGCGCGGGTCGTGCCACTGGTCGAGGCGTTCCGTCGCGCGGTAGAGCAGGAGATCGCAGCATGACGGCGCTCTTCTGCCCCCCTTCCCGCAAGCGGGAAGGGGCCGGGGGTTGGGCTTTCGCTATCCTCGACCGAAACGCTCGCGGTGAGCGCGTGCCCACCCCCAACCCCTCCCGCATGCGGGAGGAGGGCAAGTGATCCGCCTCAACACCTCGGACGCGGACTTCGCCACCCGCTTCACCGCGCTCGTCGAAGACCGCCGCGAATCCGACGCCGGCGTCACGCAGGACGTCGCCACGATCATCGCCGCGGTACGCCGCGACGGCGAAACCGCACTCCGCGACCTCACGCAGAAGCACGACCGCCACGACCTCGAAACCACCGGCTGGCAGATCGACGCGAGCGACTGCAAGGCTGCGTTCGACGCACTCGATCCCGACCTGCGCACCGCGCTCGAACTCGCCGCCGCCCGCATCCGCGCGTACCACGAGAAACAGCGCCCCCTCGACAGCGACTCGGTCGACTCTGCTGGCGTAAGGCTCGGCGCACGCTGGTTGCCCGTCGATGCCGCCGGCATCTACGTTCCCGGTGGCCGCGCCGCCTACCCCTCCTCGCTGCTGATGAATGCGATCCCCGCCAAGGTCGCGGGCGTCGGCCGTCTCGCGATGGTCACGCCGACCCCCGACGGCCAGATCAACCCGCTGGTCCTCGCCGCCGCACATCTCGCGGGCGTCGATGAAGTCTGGCGAGTCGGTGGCGCGCAGGCTGTCGCCGCGCTCGCGTACGGCGCGGGCCGGATCGAGCCGGTCGACGTCATCACGGGCCCCGGCAACGCCTGGGTCGCGGAAGCCAAGCGCCAGGTCTACGGCGTCGTCGGCATCGACATGGTCGCGGGCCCTTCCGAGATCGTCGTCGTCGCGGACGCGCTCAACGACCCCGAATGGACCGCCGCCGACCTGCTCAGCCAGGCCGAGCACGACATTACCACGCAGTCGATCCTGTTCACCGACGACGCCGCCTTCGCGGACAAGGTCGCGGATGCCGTCGACCGCCAGTTACGCGAGCTGGCTACGGAGGCGGTCGCGCGCGTTGCTTGGGAGATCAATGGCGCGATCGTCGTCGTCGACACGCTGGCGGACGCGATCCCGCTGGTCGACCGGCTCGCCGCCGAGCATCTCCAGCTAGCGATCCCCGACCCGCAAGGCTTCTTCGACCGCATCCGCCATGCAGGTTCGGTCTTCCTAGGCCGCTACACCCCCGAGGCGATCGGCGATTACGTAGCCGGCCCGAACCACGTCCTCCCAACCGGCCGTCGGGCGCGGTTTGCCAGCGGGTTGTCGGTGCTCGACTTCATGAAGCGCACCAGCTTCCTGGCGTTGGACGAAGCTGCGCTGCGCGAACTCGGCCCAGCCACGGTCGCGCTGGCCAATGCCGAGGGACTGCCTGCACATGCGAAATCGGTCGCGTTGAGGCTGCGGCTGAACAGCTAGAGTCGTTCACGCGAAGGCGCAAAGGCGCGAAGATTGTGCGCTTTCCGCGTAGCGGCTGTTTCACGACGCCAAGTACCATTGTGCAGCGGCTGCGCCGCAGGGCGACATCTTCGCGCCTTTGCGCCTTCGCGTGAACAAACTCTTCTCTGCCAACGCGCGCGAAACGCAAAGGGCTGACACACACGCCCCCCGCGCCTACAGGCAACCGCTTATGACTCGAACCGCCCCCCGCACCAAGGCGCGTGCCGCCGCTCGCCTCGCCGCCGTCCAGGCGACTTACCAGCACGAGATGGAGGGCACCGCGATGCCCGTCCTGCTCAACGAATTCCACCAGCACCGGCTCGGCGCGACGATCGAAGACGTCGAATATGCCGAGGCCGACGTCGATTTCTTCGACGACCTGGTGACCGGCGCCAACGCGCGTGCCGGCGAGATCGACGTGCTGATCGAGGGCAAGCTCGCCAAGGGCTGGACGCTCGCGCGGCTCGACAAGCCGATGAAGGCTATCATCCGTGTCGGCACCTACGAACTTCTCGCCCGCAAGGACGTGCCGGTCGCCGCGGTGATCAGCGAATATGTCGATGTGGCGCATGCGTTCTACGACAAGCGGGAGTCGGGGTTCGTGAATGGCCTGCTCGACGGCATCGCAAAAGAAGTGCGTGCCTGACGAACTCCCTCTCCCCTCTGGGGAGAGGGTCGGGGTGAGGGGCTGCCAAACAGTGCGGCGCCTGGAACAGCCCCTCACCCCAGCCCTCTCCCCGGAGGAGAGAGAGAGAGAGCAGATCCTGACTGAGGCCGAGTTCATTGCTGCACTGCGTCGGCTTCCGCTTCATCCGGCAGCGCGTGGTCTCGACGACGATACCGCGTTGATCGACGCTGGCCCGCTCGTCGTAACCACCGACACGCTGGTCGAAGGCGTGCACTTCCTCCCGACCGATCCCGCGCAGGACGTCGCGTGGAAGCTGGTCGCGACCAACCTTTCCGACCTTGCCGCGAAGGGGGCGAAGCCCGAAGGCATCCTCCTCAACTACCCGCTCGGCGACGATGCTTGGGATCATGCTTTTCTCGAAGGGCTCGCGGAAGTCCTGACGGCCTTCGACACGCGCATCATCGGCGGTGACACCGTGACGCTCCCACCGAATGCGCCGCGAGTCCTGACGGTCACCGCGTTCGGCAGCGACGCCGCCGCCCCTGCCCGCAACGGCGCACGGGTAGGCGACGCGCTCTACGTTACCGGCACAATCGGCGATGCCGGTGCGGGGCTAGCCATCGCACTCGGTGCACAAGGCCCAGCGAAACTGCTCGCCGCATACCGGCGCCCGCAGCCACGGCTCGGCGACGGCCGTATCCTCGGTCCCCAGGTCCATGCGATGATGGACGTCTCGGACGGGCTGCTCATCGACGCGTCCCGCATGGCGCTCGCCAGTGGCCTCGCTGTCAGCATCAACCTCGCGCGAATCCCGCTCTCCAACGCCTACCGCGCCTTCTCCGGCGACCGGATCGCCGCAGCCACTGCGGGAGACGACTACCAACTCCTTTTTGCTGCACCGCAAGATTTCATCACCGACGCTGCTCGTATCGGTGGGTTTTCAACCGGCTCCGGCCTTAGCCTTCACGACTCCGGCAAACCCGTCCCGCTCCCGACAAGTCTAGGCTACGAACACAAACCCGGAGGATAACTTGCGCAATACCCCTGCACTGGTAGGTTCCTTACATCGGGACTCGGCAAAGCCGGGACCGGAGAGGACCTGACAAGAGGGATAGCGCCGTATGACGACCGTCTATTTGGCCATGATATGCGGCGTCATCGCCGTCGTATATGGTTTCGTCACCAGTCGACAGGTGCTCGCGGCCTCCCCCGGCAACGAGAAGATGCAGGACATCGCCGCCGCCATCCAGGAGGGTGCGAAGGCCTATCTCGGGCGCCAGTACACCACGATCGCGATCGTCGGCGTCATCGTCGCGATCATCCTGCTGGTGACGCTCGGTTACATCTCCACCATCGGCTTCGTCATCGGCGCGGTGCTGTCGGGCGTCGCAGGCTATGTCGGGATGAACATCTCAGTCCGCGCCAACGTGCGGACCGCGGAGGCCGCGCGCACCTCTTTGCAGGCCGGGCTGACGATGGCGTTCCGATCGGGCGCCGTGACCGGCATGCTCGTGGCGGGTCTCGGCCTGCTCGCGATCAGTGCGTTCTTCTGGTACCTCACGGGACCCGCGGGCCATGCGCCCAACGACCGGATCATCGTCGAGGCGCTCACCGCGCTCGCGTTCGGCGCCTCGCTGATCTCGATCTTCGCGCGATTGGGCGGCGGCATCTTCACCAAGGCGGCGGACGTCGGCGCGGATCTGGTCGGCAAGGTCGAGGCCGGCATTCCCGAGGACGACCCCCGCAACCCCGCGGTCATCGCGGACAATGTCGGCGACAACGTCGGCGACTGCGCGGGCATGGCCGCCGATCTGTTCGAGACGTACGTCGTCACGCTCGGCGTCACGATGATCTCGATCGCGCTGCTGATCCAGGCGAGCGGCGCCGAACTGATGCGGCTGATGACTCTCCCGCTGCTCGTCGGCGGCGTGTGCATCGTCACCTCGATCATCGGCACGTACATGGTGCGGCTCGGCGGCGGCAGCATCATGGGCGCGCTCTACAAGGGCTTCTTCACCTCGACGATCCTGTCGATCCCCGCGATCTATCTCGCCACCCAGTATGTGCTCGGCGACCTCCACCGCGTGATCGGCGGCGCCGGCTTTCTCGATCCCGCAACCGACGACCTGACGACGCAAGCCGCCCCCTCGCTGACGCAAAACTTCACCGGCATGGACCTGTTCTGGTCGATGATGATCGGGCTCGTCGTCACCGGGCTGATCGTGTGGATCACCGAATATTACACCGGCACCAACCACCGCCCGGTCCAGTCGATCGCCAAGGCATCGGAGACCGGCCACGGCACCAACGTCATCCAGGGCCTCGCGATCAGCCTCGAATCGACCGCGCTGCCGACGCTGGTCATCGTCGTCGCGGTGATCGTCGCGTACCAGTTGGCGGGGATCATCGGCATCGCGTTTGCGGCAACGGCGATGCTTGCGCAGGCCGGCATGGTCGTCGCGCTCGACGCCTACGGTCCGGTCACCGACAACGCCGGCGGGATCGCCGAGATGGCGGGCCTGCCCGACGATGTTCGCCAGCGGACCGATGCGCTCGACGCGGTCGGCAACACCACCAAGGCGGTCACCAAGGGCTATGCGATCGGCTCGGCAGGCCTTGCCGCACTCGTCCTGTTCGGCGCCTACACCACCGATCTCGCGACGTACTTCCCCGACGTCACGGTCGATTTCAGCCTCAGCAATCCATACGTCATCGTCGGCCTCCTGCTCGGCGCGCTGCTCCCGTATCTGTTCGGCGCGTTCGGCATGACCGCCGTCGGTCGCGCAGCCGGCGCGGTCGTCGAGGAGGTTCGCGAGCAGTTTCGCAATAACCCCGGCATCATGCTCGGCACCAGCCGCCCCGACTATGCACGGACGGTCGACCTAGTCACGAAGGCTGCGATCCGCGAGATGATCGTCCCCTCGCTGCTGCCCGTCCTCTCACCGCTCGCCGTGTATTTCATCATCACCGCGGTGGCGGGCCAGGCCGCCGGCTTCGCCTCACTCGGCGCGATGCTGCTCGGCGTGATCGTCTCCGGGCTGTTCGTCGCGATCTCGATGACGAGCGGTGGCGGCGCATGGGACAACGCCAAGAAATACATCGAGGACGGCCACCACGGCGGCAAGGGGTCCGAAGCGCACAAGGCCGCGATCACCGGCGACACGGTCGGCGACCCGTACAAGGACACCGCAGGCCCCGCGGTGAACCCGATGATCAAGATCACCAACATCGTCGCACTGCTGCTGCTCGCGGCTCTGGCCGGCGGCGGCGTGGGGTGAGCTGAACAGGATCGCCGATCGGCCAGTTACGCTGGCCGCTCTGCGATCCATTCACTGCCCGGTGCCTCAATATTTGCCATCCATTCCCGCGCGATACCAAGGCAGTTCGCCGCGTGCGCAATTTCCGCTCAGTCCCATCGACCTCGGTGTTGCACTGATCCGCTGCAGCCTCCTCTTGTGCCGGCTACCGAACGCGATACTCTGCACAAACGGTCATTGGGGAATGGCCGGGGGGGGACTGATAATGACGTGGCGTATGGGTCTGCTGGCCGGTGCAATGATACCGACCATCGCGGTGGCGCAGGCTGCGCCACCACCCGCCGCCGCGCCGAAGGCGAACGCCACGCTCTCGAACCGGGTGCCGGTCGAAACCTTTGCCAAACTGCCCGGCATCGCCAATCCCAAGCTGTCGCCCGACGGCACGCGTATCGCCGCGAAGATGGCGATCGACGGCGTCCAGGTGCTGGTCGTCGCGCCGCTGTTTCCCGGTGGCAAGCTCGCCGCGATCAAGGTCGGGGCGACGGTCGACATCAATTGGTGGCGCTGGGTCGGTGACGACTGGTTGGCGGTCGGCATCGGATCGCAGGACATGCTGTACGGCGAGGAGATCTACGTCACGCGCACGCTGGGCGTCAAAGCCGACATGACCAAGATCAACCGGATCGACTGGAAGAATTCGGGTGTCCGCGCGGACGAGATCCTGTGGGCGGCGCGCGACGGCACACCGCGTGTCCTGCTGTCGCGCCAGACCGGCATCGAAAGCGAAAGCCAATGGTATCCCTCGGTCTCCGAGGTGGACCTGTCGACCGGCAAGACCAAGACCGTCGCGGGCAGCCAGACGAACGTCTTCGACTGGTATGCGGATGGCGCGGGCGTCGTCCGGATGGGCTATCGGTACGAGGACGACACCCGCAAGGGCTCGCTTCTGTATCGCAGCGCCAATCGCGATCCGTTCAAGGTCATCGCATCGGCCCGCGGCAAGCAGGATATCGTCATCCCGGTGACGTTCCGCGCCGACGGCACGGCCATCGCGACGGACGATTCCGGCGGTCGCGACGAGGTGTTCGAGGTATCGCTACCCGACCTGAAGCTCGGCAAGAAGCTGTACGGCGCGGATGGCTACGACGTCGATGGCGTGATCGAGAATGCGACCGGCGACGACATCGACGGTATCACCGTCACCGATCGCTTCGGTCATACCGTCTGGCTGAACCCCAAGCTGAAGGAAATCCAGGACGCGGTCGACAAGGCTGTCGGAGAGCGGCGCGCGCGCATCGTGTCGTGGGATCGCACCCGGTCGAAATTCCTGGTGCAGGTCGGCTCGCCGTCCCAGGCGGGGGCGCTGTATTTCTACGATCCCGCGAACGGATCAATGCAGCGCTATTCCTGGCAGAACGACGTGCTGAAGGCGCGAACATTGTCGCCGGTATCGACGATCCGGTACAAGGCGCGTGATGGCGTAGAGATCGAGGCATTGCTGACCTTGCCGCGTGGGCACAGCCCCAGGAACCTGCCGCTGATCGTGTTGCCGCACGGCGGCCCGTTCGCGCGCGATTCGGAAGATTGGGACTGGTGGACGCAGTATCTGGCGGAGACGGGCTATGCCGTCGTCCAGCCCAATTACCGCGGCTCGTCTGGCTACGGGACCAGTTTCGCCAAGCTCGGCGAGGGGCAATGGGGCCTGAAGATGCAGGACGATCTCGACGATGCGATTACGCATCTGGCTAAACAAGGCATCGCCGATCCGAAGCGCGTGTGCATGGCCGGCGCGTCCTATGGCGGCTATGCAGCGATGCGCGCGGCGCAGCGGAACGGCACCGGCGATGCGGCGCCCTATCGGTGCGCGATCTCCTATGCCGGCGTGTCCGATCTGCAGGCGATGCAGCGCTACGATGGCAAGTTCCTGTACGGAAAGACGCGCGGCGACTGGCTGAAGAAGCAGGCGCCCGACTATCGCAGCGTTTCGCCGCGCTATGGTGCGCAGACCTTCTCGATCCCGATCCTGATGCTGCACGGCAAGGAGGACAAGCGCGTGCCCGTGAAGCAATCGAGGATGATGGCAGCGGCGCTGAAGGAGGCGGGCAAGCCGTACGAGTATATCGAACAACCGCTCGGCGATCATCATTTCACGCGTGGCGAGGACCGGCTCGAATTTCTGAAGGCGATGGGTACGTTCCTGGCAAAGTATAATCCTGCATAGCTCACGGATACAGCGCGTTAAAAACTCCAGTTTGGAGCATACCCGCCGACCGTGGATGCATCTCGCTTGGACGAACGCTCGTTTGTCCCCGCATCCTCCACTGATGCGCAACAGGCCCGAGAATCATCTTTTCTATGGCGACAACCTCGCCGTGCTCCGCAAGGAGATCACCGACGAGAGCGTCGATCTGATCTATCTCGACCCGCCGTTCAATTCGAACGCCAACTACGGCATCCTCTTCAAGGAGCCCGACGGCAAATCCTCAAGCGCGCAGATCGAGGCGTTCGAGGATACCTGGCATTGGAACGAGACCGCGGAGGACGCCTTCGACCAGGTTGCCCGCAGCGGCAATACCAAGGCGTTCGACCTGTTGAACGCGATGCGCGGGTTTCTCGGCGACAACGACATGATGGCGTACCTGGCGATGATGGCGGTCCGCCTGCTCGAACTGCACCGCGTCTTGAAACCGACCGGCAGCCTGTATCTCCACTGCGATCCGACCGCGAGCCATTATCTGAAGCTGCTGCTCGACGCGATCTTCGGCAAGCGGCATTTCCAGAACGAGATCGTCTGGAGCTATCGCCGTTGGCCATCGGTCTCGCACCGGTTCCAGAGGATGCACGATTGCCTGCTGTTCTACACCAAGAGCGAGAGCGGCAATCTGTTCAACACGCTCACCGTGCCGCCGTCGGCGAGTTCGCTGAAACGGTGGAAGGGATCGATGCAGAAGGTCACGTTCACGGCCGACGGCATGCGCAACCCGACCCGGGAATCGGGCACGTCGCTGGGTGTCGCCATGAACGACGTCTGGGAAATACCGATCATTGCCCCCGTCTCGAAGGAACGGCTCGGCTACCCGACGCAGAAGCCGGTAGCCCTACTGGAGCGCATCATCGCCGCCTCGTCGAACGAGGGTGACGTCGTGCTCGATCCGTTCTGCGGGTGCGGCACTGCGGTGCATGCCGCGGAGAAACTCAAGCGGCAATGGATCGGCATCGACGTCACACACCTCGCCATCTCGCTGATCGAGAAGCGGATGAAGGATGCGTTTCCCGCCGTCACCTTCACCGTCGAAGGCACGCCGAAGGATCTCGCCTCCGCCTGTAACCTCGCATTACGCGACAAATACCAGTTCCAGTGGTGGGCGGTGTCGATGGTCGATGCGCTGCCGTTCGGCGGCAGGAAAAAGGGGGCGGACGGCGGCATCGACGGACTGATCTATTTTAACGATCACGACCCGGCATCGGGCAAGATGGTGACTCACCGCGCGATCGTGTCGGTGAAGGGCGGGCTCAATCCCGACACTGCGATGGTCGAGACGCTCGCCGCGACGATCGCGCGCGAGAAGGCACCGATCGGCATCCTCATCATGAACGCCAAACCGACGCGCGAGATGGAGCGCCGTGCCGCCGCGGTCGGCATCTACCGTGCCGGCGTCGACGAGACGTTTCCCAAACTCCAGATCCTGACGCTTGCCGATCTGTTCCAGGGCAAGCGCCCGCGCATCCCCAACGTCGACCGCGCCGCGTTCCGGCGCGCGGCACGCGAAGCCAACGCGTTTCAGCCGAGCCTGCTGTGACATTCCGCGTCCGTCGTCCTCGACCGGTGCTCTTGTCCAACGACGCTCGATGACCGATATAGGGATCAAGCAAGCGGGTTCGGGCATCACGCCCGTATCCGCCTTCGGCCGTGCTTTCCTTTTTCGCGAACCTGCGGTAAGGGCGCTCGTCCCGAAATTCCCCCAATTCAGAGATTATATTTGGCCAAGGAAGAACTGCTCGAGATGCGCGGCCGCGTGGTGGAACTCCTCCCCAACGCGATGTTCCGGGTTCAGCTCGAAAACGACCACGAGATTCTCGGTCACACCGCCGGCAAGATGCGCAAGAACCGCATCCGCGTGCTGGTCGGCGACGAGGTGCTGTGCGAACTCACGCCGTACGATCTGACCAAGGGTCGCATCACCTACCGCTTCAAATAAGCCCGTGGGTGCTCCGGCGCCCGCCGCTTTTCAAGACGAGGCACCAATGCTGGTTCTGGCCTCTTCCTCGCCCCGCCGCCGCGACCTGCTCGCACGGCTCGGCGTCGTTCCGTCGCGCGTGGAATCCCCCGACATCGACGAGAGCCCGCGCAAGGCCGAACCGCCCCGCGCCTATGCTGTTCGCCTCGCAGTCGAGAAGGCCAGCGCTGTCGCACGTGCTCAGGGCGAGATCGTCCTCGCCGGCGACACTACGATCGCGCTCGGCAGCCGCATCCTGCCGCCCGCCGACACGATCGAGATCCAGCGCGGCCTGCTCGGCAAGCTGTCGGGCCGACGCCATCACTGCCTGTCCGCGGTCTGCGTGATCGATGCGACCGGCAAGGTGCGCACGCGGATCGCCGACACGATCGTCGCGTTCAAGCCGCTCTCCCCCGCCGAGATCGACGACTACCTCGCGTGCGGCGAAGGGCTCGGCAAGGCTGGCGGCTACGCGATCCAGGGCCGCGCCGAGGCGTTCGTCCGCTTCCTGTCGGGCAGTCATTCGGGCGTCGTCGGCCTGCCGCTGTTCGAAACGCGCGCGCTGTTGAAGACCGCAGGCGTCGCGCTTGCCTGACTCGGGGCCTGCATGGCTCTACGAAGCCGGCATCGGCGAAGCGCGGGCCGCGCTGGTGGACGACGACCAGATTATCGAAGCTGCGATCGAACTCGACACCGAGGCATTGAAGGTCGGCCTCGTCGCACGTGCGCGGTTCGTCGAGCTGCTGCCGGGCCGCCGCGGTCACGTCACGCTCGACGGCGGCGAGGCGCTGATCAACCACCTCCCCCCCGGCATCACGCAGGGCGCCAGCCTCGCCGTCGAGATCGTCCGCGAAGCCCTCCCCGAAGCGGGCCGTGCGAAGCTCGCCAAGGCCGTCCCCAGCGACCTGCCGCCCTGCCCCGCTCCGACACTGTACGAGCGCCTCATGGCGACCGGACTGCCCGTCCGCAGCCCGCGCGCCCACGAACCCGACGCGTTGGAGGCGGCGGGCTGGTCCGAACTCCTCGACGAGGCTGTAAGCGGCGAGATCGTGTTCCCGCTCGGCGCGCTGCGCCTGTCGCCGACGCCGGCGATGACTCTGTTCGACGTCGACGGCGCACCGCCACTGGATACGCTCGCAGTCGCCGCCGCGCACGGCGTGGCGCGGGCGATCCGCCGACACGGCATCGGCGGCTCGATCGGGATCGATTTCCCGACGATCGCCGGCAAGTCGCAACGCAACGCCGTCGCGGGCGCGATCGACGAATCGCTGCCTCAACCGTTCGAGCGCACCGCGATGAACGGGTTTGGCTTCCTGCAGATCGTCCGGCCAAGGCCCCGCGCGTCGATCCCCGAGATTCTCCGCGCCGATCCGGTCGGCGCAGCGACCCGCGCGACACTCCGTACGCTCGAACGCACGCCGCCGACCGCCTCGCGCCGTCATACCCTGCCCGCCGCCGTCCATGCACGTCTGATGACGCGCCCGGATTGGCTCGCGGAACTCACGCGCCGTACGGGCGTCGTTCACGAACTGGAGAGTGCCCGATGACGCCCACCGCCCCCACCGTCAAATGCCCGATCTGCGACCAGCCCGCAGTCGCCGAGTACAAGCCGTTCTGCTCGAGCCGCCACCGCGACCGCGACTTGCTGCAGTGGCTCGGCGAAGGCTATCGCATTCCCGGCCGATCAATTGCGCAAACGGGGCTGGACAGCGCCGAAGACCCCGACTAAACGCGCCCTTCCGATCGCAAGGTCGGACGCTTCTCCGGTCCCAGACCGGACGTGCCCGGATAGCTCAGTTGGTAGAGCATGCGACTGAAAATCGCAGTGTCGGCGGTTCGACCCCGTCTCCGGGCACCATTTTCATTCCACTCCCGTTCGTGCTGAGTAGAGATCGAGTAGCTGGGCAGCAGCGTATCGAGGGCTCGTATCGAAGCATGGGTTCCGCGCGCCAACCTATCCTTCGATACGCCATCTCGATACGCCGCCTTCGGCGACTACTCGACGGCTACTCAGGACGAACGGAAGGGGTGAACGACGCCGTGGAGACGGAAGGCGGTTCGCCCAACAGCTCGGTCACCCCGGACGTGTTCCGGGGCCCACGGTTCCGCAAACCCAATTTTGTGGATGATGCGGGGCGGTGGATGCCGGAGCAAGTCCGGCATGACGGGACGCGAGGTTAGCGAACGATCCGCGTGACGTGGCCCATCTTCCGCCCCGGCCGTGCGGTGCCCTTGCCGTACAGGTGCAGGTGCACGCCGGGCTCGCCAAGTAGCTCCGCCCAGCGATCCGCGTCGTCGCCGATCAGGTTTTCCATCGCCGCTTCACGTCCGGTCAGCGTCGTCGCGCCCAACGGCAGACCGCAGATCGCTCGGATGTGGTTCTCGAATTGCGAGCATTCGGCACCTTCGATCGTCCAGTGACCCGAATTGTGCACGCGGGGGGCCATCTCGTTGAAGACCGGGCCGTCGGCGCCGACGAAGAACTCGCAGGCCAGCACGCCGACATAGTCGAGTTCGTCCGCGATTCGTTCGGCCAATGTGGCGGCTTCGTCGGCCTGGGCGAGTACGGCCGCAGGTGCGGGGACGGTGGAGTGGCGGAGGATCGCTTCGCGGTGGACGTTGAGTGGCGGGTCGTAGCGCGCGATGCTGCCATCGAGCCCGCGGGCGATCAGGATCGAGAACTCGTGCTCGAACGGTACGAAGGCTTCGAGCACTGCGGGGCCGCCGATCGTGTCCCAGGCGGCTTGCGCGCCATCGGGCGTGTCGATCTTGACCTGGCCCTTGCCGTCATAGCCGAAGCGCGCGGTCTTGAGGATGGCGGGGGTGCCGATCGCCTTCAGGCCCGCCTGCAGGCTTTCGAGGCTGTCGACCGCGGCCCAGGGTGCAGGGCGGCCGCCGACGCTTTCCACGAAGCGTTTTTCGCCGATCCGCTCCTGGGCGACGCGGAGCGCGCGGGGGCTCGGGTGGACCGGGACGCGGTCGGCTAGCCATTCCACGGGCTCGACCGCGATGTTCTCGAACTCGTAGGTGATGACGTCGCAGGCGTCGGCGAAGTCGGCGAGCACGATGCGGTTGTGATAGTCGGCGCGCGTCATGGTCGAGGCGGACTGTGCGGCGACGCTCTCCTGGTCGGGCGCGAGGACGTGCGTGTGATAGCCGAGCTGGGCCGCGGCGGTCGCGAGCATGCGGCCGAGTTGGCCTCCGCCGAGGATGCCGATGGTCGATCCGGGGGGAAGCGGCGTCATGTCAGCGTCTTTCAGGCTATCGTCTTCAAGCGGGGTCGGTGGCGACGGCGTCGGTCTGTGCCCCGCGCCATGCTTTGAGGCGCTCGGCGAGCGCGTCGTCGGAGGTGGCGAGGATCGCGGCGGCGAGCAGGCCGGCATTGATCGCGCCGGGCTTGCCGATCGCGAGCGTGCCGACCGGGATGCCGCCGGGCATCTGGACGATCGAGAGCAGGCTATCCATGCCCTTCAGCGCCTTCGATTCGACGGGGACGCCGAGTACCGGGAGATGAGTCATCGAGGCGGCCATGCCGGGGAGGTGCGCCGCGCCGCCGGCACCGGCGATCACCACCTTGAGGCCGCGATCGGCGGCGGTCGTCGCATAGTCGTAAAGGCGTTGGGGCGTGCGGTGCGCGGAGACGACCTTGGTCTCGTAGGCGACGTCGAGCGCGTCGAGCGTCTCGGCGGCGTGGCGCATCGTCTCCCAATCGGAGGTGCTGCCCATGATGATGCCGACTAGAGCCACGATCGCCCCCTGATTCAAGGAGCGCCGTGCCTAGCGACGTGGGGGGGCAAGGGCAACGGTGTTGGTGGAGCCGGGCAGCGACCAGCCAGCGAGCGCCATCGACATTGCCCCTGCCGCACCTCCCCGGCGGAGGCCGGGGTCCAGTTGGGGAACGTCGCTAACCGCGGACGGCGTTCCGTTATTGCCACCTTTCCAACTGGCCCCCGGCCTTCGCCGGGGTGGTGTGACTTGCCCGGAGGAAGTCAGCGCTCGCTGAGGTAGTAGCGGTCCGTTGCGTTCAGGTTGGCGTCGAGTTCGTAGACGATCGGCTGGCCGGTCGGAATCTCGAGGCTGGTGATCTCGTCGTCGGGGATGTTGGAGAGGTGCTTCACCAGCGCGCGGAGCGAGTTGCCGTGGGCGGAGATGAGGATGCGCTGGCCGTCCTTGAGCGCCGGGGCGATGCGCTCGTCCCAATAGGGAAGGACGCGCGCGATGGTATCCTTGAGGCTCTCGGTCCTGGGGATCGCGATGCCGGCGTAGCGGCGGTCCTTGGACAGGTCGAACTCGCTGTCGTCCTCCAAGACCGGGGGCGGGACGTCGAAGCTGCGGCGCCAGATATGGACCTGCGCATCGCCGTGCTTGGCGGCGGTCTCGGCCTTGTCGAGGCCGGTCAGGCCGCCATAGTGACGTTCGTTCAGCCGCCAGTCCTTCTCGACCGGGAGCCAGAGCCGGCCCATCGCCTCCAGCGCGATGTTGAGCGTCTTGATCGCGCGGGTCTGAAGGCTGACGAAGGTCTGGTCGAAGTCGAGGCCCTTGGCGGCCATCAGCTCGCCCGCGGCCTTGGCCTCGGCCTCGCCCTTGGCGGTCATGTCGACGTCCCACCAGCCGGTGAAGCGGTTCTCGAGGTTCCAGGTGGACTGGCCGTGGCGGATCAGGACTAGGGTCGGCATTCGGGCTCCTGGGATGGCGGGGCTGAACGGAAGGGTTCAAAGGTTAGGATAAGGTTAGGCCAACGCACGGTCCGTAATGCTTGAACCCAAGCCTCCAGACCATGCCAAGCCGTTGTTATCAGGTCAGATTTCGTCGATCATGCCGGCGAGCGTCTCGAGCATCGCATGCGCGAGCTGTTTCGAGCGCTCGGGCGACCAGCCAAACTCGGGATCGGCATTGGCGTCGTGATCCTTGAACGGCATCTCCAGCGTCATCGACACTGCACCGAAGCGCTCGGCGAGCTGGTTGGTCGACATCGACAGGTTCGCGGTCCCAGGTGCGGACTTGGGATAGCCCTTCTCGGTCTGGAAATCGGCCGTGTGCGCGGCGAGACGACGGCCGTATTCGTAGAATTTCTCGCCGTGCGCGTCGGTCCAGGACGGGATGCCCTCGAAGCCGGCGATGAAGTTCGCCGGGATCGCCTCGTCGCCGTGGATGTCCATCGCGACGTCGACGCCGGTCAGGTCCATCGCATTGCGCACGCACAGGACTTCGGGGCTCTTCTCCGGCGTCGGCGTGTGCCATTCGCGGTTGAGGTTCACCCCGACTGCGTTGGTGCGCAGATGACCGCGGCGCGTGCCGTCCGGGTTCATGTTGGGGACGACGTTGAAGGTCGCCTTCGCCAGCAGGTCCGCCGTGATCGGATCGGCCGAATCGGTCAGCCGCTCCAGTGCGCCTTCCATCCACCATTCGGTCATCGATTCGCCGGGGTGCTGGCGACCATAGATCCAGACCTGTTTGGGCCCCGACCCGATCGTGAAGCAGTCGATCGCCTGCCCGTCGAGCGACTGGCCGAGTTCGCGGTGTGCGACGCCCGGCAACAGCGCGGTGCGCGCCACCAGTGCCTCGTGCATTTCCATTGTGTACGGCGCGAAATACGCGAACCAGGCGAGATCGGTATCGGCGGTAAAGTCGAATTCGAGCACGCCATTGTCATAGCGTGTCTCGATCATCCGCCACGCCTGGCGATCGGTGCTGGCGCGCGTCTTGTATCCCGGCCAGCCGAACGGATAGGCCGACTTGCCCGCATTCAGGATACGGTAGGTCAGCGTCCGTCCGGCAGCGCCCGCCACGCGGAAATAGAACCACTGGAAGAAATCGGACTGGAAATCGGTGACGATCTCCAGGTCGATACGGTCTCCCTCAATAGCGACAACACGGATGTTGCCGCCATCGAAGGCTGCGTTGACGGTCAGGCTCATGGCGTTTGCGTTCGCTTCTCTTGGGGCGTTCATTTCACCTGGATAGTGCGACCGGACTCGCCGGGGAAGCCTGCGAAGAGTGCGCGTGCGAGCTTTCCGGCCTGGATATCGGTCGTCGCGTCGGCCTTGCGGGCATCGGCGAACGACTGCGCGCGGCCTTCCCAGACGGGCGACTGGTCGGCGCTGCGCTTGATCGTCACCGACAGTTCGGAGACGAGGATCGCGGTGCTCCCGCCGCCGCCGATCGGGAAACCGACCCCGCCGCCGAGACCGACGCCACCGCCGCCGCCGCGACGACCGCCACCGCCGCTGAAGCCGCCGCCACCGATGCCGATGCTGATCGGCGAGCGCTTGGGCGGGCCTGCCTGCGTGGTTCGGGTGAAGCCTACGGTGGCGACCAGCAGCGGCTTGGCCCCGGGTGCGGGGACGCTGTAGCCGGCCTGGAGCAGCTGCCCCTGCACGGCGGCGGCATAGGTCTTGAACTCGATGCTGGCCGGGCCGCCGGCGGTCAGCGGCTGGACGGCGATGGTGCCGCGGTCGATCGGCTCGCCGAGATGATAACGCAGCACCTCGGTCGGCGGCAGCGACGGGCCGGTCGCACACGCGGTGAGGGATGCGCTTGCCAGCGTCAGGACCAGGATCGAACGAACCGCCATCGGGACTTCCTTAGAATGTTGCGCTATAGTAACGCTCCGACCAGCCGAGTGGGTTCCCGGATGGCATGAGCGTGTCCGTTGCTTGACTTGGACACACCCCGCCATTAGGCGATCCCGTCTTTCCGCACACCTAGATTTGAAAAGAAGCGAATCGATCATGAAGATCCGCAATTCCCTGAAGTCGCTCAAGGATCGTCACCGCGATAACCGCGTGATCCGTCGTCGTGGCCGTACCTACGTCATCAACAAAACCAACCGTCGCTTCAAGGCACGCCAGGGCTAACGCCCTGATTACCGCCGTCATTTTCGACGTCGGTCGTGTCCTTTACGACTGGGATCCCCGGATCCTGTACGAGCGCCTGATCGATGACGATCGGGCGCTCGACGCGTTCCTGCGCGACGTTGTGACGATCGATTGGCACTTCCAGCACGACGCTGGCCGCGACTTCGCCGACACCTCGGCGGAGCTTGCCGCGTTGCATCCGCAGTATGCCGACCTGATCGCCGCCTGGGGGCCGCGATTCAACGAGAGCATCGGCGCGCGAATCGCCGGGATGCAGGAGATCGTCGAGGATCTGGACGCGGCCGGCGTACCGCTGTTCGCGATCACGAACTTCAGCCACGAGTTCTGGCCACCCTTTCGCGCGCGTGAAGCGCATCTGTTCGACCGGTTCCGCGACGTGGTCGTATCGGGCGAGGAGAAGATGGTGAAGCCGGATGCGGCGATCTATCGGCTGGCGCTGGAGCGATTCGGGCTGGCGGCGGAGGAGGCTGTGTTCGTCGACGATAACGCGGCGAACGTGGCGGCGGCGCGGGCGTTGGGAATCGAATCGGTGCTGTTCAGCGATGCGGCGGATTTTCGTGCGCGATTGGTTGAGCTCGGGCTCCCAATCGCAGCCTGACCTGCAGACATCTGTATCAGAGATTGTTTCCCCGCGAAGGCGGGGACCCAGACTGGGCTCCCGCCTTCGCGGGAGAACAAGGAAGGGATTACTGCCCTCCCCTATCGGCAATCACTTCTCCAGCGAGATCGACTGCCGCAGGTTCGCCACCGCCGTCTCCTGATCCGCGACGGGCGCCTCCGGCATCACGCCGCCCTCGAAATCGTCCGTCACCGTCACGGTAGTCCCCAGCGTCGTCACGCCGAACAACTGCTTGGCGAAACCGAGCGGCACGCGGATGCAGCCGTGCGATGCGGGGAAACCCGGGTTGCGGCCTGCGTGGATCGCGATGCCGTCCCAGGTCAGGCGCTGCATGAACGGCATCGACGCATCGTCGTACAGGCTCGACTTGTGGACGGCATTCTTCTGAAGGATCGGATAGGTGCCGACCGGCGTGTCCTTGCCATCCTTGCCGCTGGAGATCGTCGTCGCGGCGATCATCGTCGACCCGCGATAGACGAACGCACGCTGCTCCATCAGGCTGACGACGACGCTGACGGCCTCGCTGGAGCCATTGTCCTTCCAGACGTACTGGTTGGGCGAGAGTTCGGTCGCGGCCTGCTCGATCGGCATCGCGGCGATGGCGGCAGCCGATGCGGCCTGCGCGGGATTTGCGCCCGCGAGGATCGCAAAGGTCAGCCCCATTGCCATGAAAGACCGCGCCATCCCGTTCGCCATCTTGCCCATCGTCGCGTCCGTCCTCGAATCCCGATATTTTCGCCCAACGCGCGATTCTCGAAAACGTGCCGTCGGAGGATTGAGTCGACGAACCGACCCCAAGCCGGGGTAGTTTGAGGGAACGGACCCACAACCAGTGGAAATGGTTGCAGAATATTCACGGAAAATCGGCTATAGGATGTTCCAAGAAACGGGGCAATTTCGGGAAAATCGATGCACGACGAGCAAGGTCTTGTGCGCGAACGACGCGCGCTTCTGAAGAATGGTTTGGTATTGGCGGGGGCTCTGGCGGTGCCGGGGGCAGTGTCGGCGACGACGCGTCTCGGACGTCCGCTGACCGCACGTGATCTGAAGCCGATGACGCAGCCACCGCTGCCGCGGACGACGGTCGCACTGACGTCGCCGAAGGTGGTTCGTCCCGATCTGCTGCGCCAGGCGATGGCGTCGCTCAGCCGTCACGGCAGCCGCATCCAGCATCACGACCGCATCGCGATCGCCGATTTCGCGGCACCGTCGGGCAAGCCGCGGTTCCACTTCGTCGACCTCGCAAGCGGGCGCAGCACGTCGCTGCTGGTCGCGCACGGCAGCGGGTCGGATCCGGCGCATACCGGCTATCTGGAGCGCTTCTCGAACCGCTTCGGCTCGAATGCTTCGTCCGAGGGCGCGTTCGTCACCGACGATTATTATGTCGGCAAGCATGGCCGCTCGCAGCGCCTGATCGGGCTCGACCCGACTAACAACAATGCGCTCGATCGTGCGATCGTGGTGCATTCGGCGTGGTATGCGAACAAAGACATGATCGAGAGCCATGGCATGCTGGGTCGCAGCCAGGGGTGCTTCGCAGTCGGCGAGCGCGATCTCGACCAGGTGTTCGCACGGCTCGGGGCCGGCCGGATGATCTACGCCGCGAAGGTGTAACCCGACGTCTGACGGGGGCCGTCCGATCAGGCGGCGGCCTTTACCTGCGCTTCCATCACCTGGTCGACGATCATCGATCCGACCGCGTTCTGCCAGAGCCACAGGCCGTTGGCCTGCCCGGTGAAGCTGCATTCGCCGCCGAGCGGGCCCCAGGGCACGAAACCGGCCGCGAGTCCCAAGCCATAGAGCCCGGCGATCGGCATGCCGGCAGCATCCATGATTCGGCAGTGCCGATCGACCATCGGGCGGCCGTCATGCGCCGCCAAGGCTATCGGGCGGCCGTCACGGTCCGCGATCGGGATCGCGATCGGGCGGTAGCCGAGCGCGGCGATGACGATGTCCGCTTGCTCGATGTACGCGCGGGCGGCTGCATCGTCGTCGCCTGCGATCCGGTGAAGCGCGACGCGTGGATCGGGTACGCGGCCATCGATCCCGAGCATCCGTACGACCAGCTCGCGCGCCTCGAGGCGGAATCCGGCGAGGCGATAGACGAAGCCCGACACCGGGCAGATGTCGTCGGGACCGAAATCGGTGAATCCCTCGGCATGCGCGGCCTCCGCCGAATGGTAGAAGGGGCGTAGCGGCCGCCGGTGCAGTAAGGTGATGGCGCCGGCGCCGAGCGGCAACGCGGGCTGGCTCTTCAACAGCAGCGCGATCGTCGTCAGCGCGCTGGTCGACCCGCCGATCACCGCGATCCGCGGGTTGCGCTTGCCCGCGAGCAGATCGACGACCTTGTCGAAACCACCGAGCGTCAGGACATCATCCGATTGCAGCAACTTGCCCGATGCGAGATCGATCAGGCGCGCGCCGGCGACACGCTGCGTCGCGAGCCGATCGAGCGGCTGATGGCCGCCGGTCGCGACGACGACACTGGACGCGACCTGCTCGAAGACATGACCGTCGGCCACGCGTCGGAGCTGTACGCTCCACAGCGCGTCGCCGACCCGCTTCACGCCGAGCGCCTCGTGCCCGACGAGCACTGTTCCGCCGTTTTGGCGGACGATATCGGTCAGCCGGTCGCCGGTGGCGCGCAGCAACGGGCCGACCTCGGCCAGCGGCACGCCGAGCGCGTTCTGATGCGCGGCTACCGCACGCCCGGCGGGGTGATCCACCAGCCGCGCGAGTTCGGGATGAATATTGTCGCGCACGCTGCTCAGGAACGTGTCCGCGGTCGAATCGGAGGTGATCGCGTAACGGCCGAGTTGCCCGCCGCCGATCGCGCCACCGCGCTCGATCACCATCAGCCCCGACGCGGCGAGATCGGGCAGCAGGCCGCGCTTGGTCGCGGAGGTCAGCATTGCCGTCCCCGCCGGACCGCCGCCGATCACCATCACCGACGCGACCGTGCCCCCAGCACCGCGCACCGAGGCACGCCGATCGCGCGGCCGGACGATAGCCGCGCAGGCGTTCACGACTGCTCCGGCCGCGCGCTGGACATCCGCGACGGTCATCGCATCGGTGATCGGCAACGACAGCATGCGCCCGGCGATCCTGTCCGCGACCGGCGTCGCCTCGATCACCGCGGTCGCCTGGAACCAGGGCTGTTCGCCGAGATGCGGGCTGAAATACCGGCCGCAGCCGATGCCCTGCGCCTCGATGCCCTCGACGATCGCGTCGCGGTGATGCGCGAGACGCTCGGGCAGCAGCACGGGCATGAACTGCATCGCGCGGCGCTGGCCCGAGACCGTCTGGAGCTGGAAGGTCGCGAGCGTCTCGCGGTAGGTCGCTTCGAGGAGGGCGCGATGCGCGGTGACGGAGTCGATCTCGGCGAGCTTGGCCTGTGCCATGATCGCGACGATCTCGGGCAGCTTGGCGTTGATCCCGGGCAGGGTCGCGTTGCGGCTGCCTTCGAATCCGAAATTGCCCATCGCGCGCAGCGTCGCGATCAGGTCGACGTCGCCGCTGTGGACCAGCCCGCCCTCCCCGACCGCGAACGTCTTGGTCGCGTGCATCGAGTGGACCACCGCGAACGGCGCGCGCGCGCCGAACCCCTCGCCCGCATCGTCGCGCGTGCCGAGCGAAGACGCCGCGTCGATCACGATGCCGACGCCGTAGCGTTTCTGGTAATGCGCGTACCGATCGAGGTCGATCGCGTTGCCGAAGGTGGCATAGGGCACGACCACGCCGATCCGCTCGCCGTGGCGGTGCAGCAGCCGCTCCTCGTCGCGCGCGCATGCACCCCAGTCGTCGGGATCGATATCGCAGATCAGCGGCGTCAGACCCGCCCATGCCGCCGCCTGTGCGGTCGCGGCGAACGTCATCGCGGGCATCAGCGCCAGCGTGCCGGGCTTGGGATCGAGGTTACCCGTCCGCATGCCCGATGCGTGACGGATCGCGAGCATCAGGCCGAGCGTCGCGCTGCCGACCGCGAGGCTGGCGCCGTGGCCGCCGAACAGCGTCTCGGTCACGCCCGCCTCGAACGCGCGCACCTCCGGGCCGTTGTTGCTGAACACCCCCGACTCCTCGACGCGGCGCAGCGCATCGAGATGCTCGCTCAGGCGCGGCGGGTTCGGGGCGATCAGGGGAAGACGTTTCATGGGCGGTCCCGGCGGCTGTTCGCGCAGACCTTGGCCTACAGCCTCCTAAGAACCAGTTACATCGCCGTGTTTTAGAGTTTTGTACAGTTTTGACATCGATCCGGGCAGATATCTCGATCGTATCGACTGCAGGCTCATCTAGGAACGATCGCCCGATGGTGCCGATCGGATCGCGGCGCGACTCACGATCAACTCTATCGCCGACGCGAAATCCCGGATTGTATCCATGCCCATGAAAAGGCCCGCCTCTCCCTGTTTGGAAAGACGGGCCCTTCAGGTCTCGGATACTGGCCTTCCGGTCAGGCCGTACGCGTACCGGTCAGCGGGAAGCTGCCGAAGGCGCCGGCCGCGACGCTGCCCTTGAGGACGTCGTCCTCGACGGTCGCCTTGCAGTCGAGCGTCATCGGCATCGGCACGGTCATGCTCTGCTTCCAGGTGATCGTGTCGCCATCGACGTCACCCGTCACGTCCATGCCACCCATCGCGCCCGATACCGCACCGGTGAAGGTGCTGCCGGCGCTGTTGACGGTCAGCGTCATCTTCTGATCGCCCAGCGGCGATTTGACCACGCAATCCCAGCTGCCATCGACGTTTGCCATTGCACTCTCTCCTGAACTACTTGGCGCCGGCAACCGCCGCCGCAGGCACGACCTCGACCGGCAGGCCGATGCTGTCAAGCTGCGGTCGCACCGTCTTCGCATCGCCGACCACCACCCAGATCGTCTTCTTCGGATCGATCGCCTGCTGGATCGCGGTGTTGAGTTGAGGCAGGTTAAGTCCCTGGTATCGCTGCGTGATCGTCGCGTAGTAATTGTCGGGCCGCTTGAGCAGGTCGTTCTGCTGCATCGCGCCGAGTACCGCGTCCGACGTCTCGAAATTACCCGAAAGCGAGCGGATCGCGCCGTTGATCGCGCGGTCGAACTCCGCCTGCGTCATCGGTTCCTTGCCGAGGAACGCACCGATATCGGTGCGCAACGCAGCGATCGACGGGCCGGTCTGGTCCGCCTGCACCGGTGCCGACAGGATGTACGGCGCGGCATTTTCGGACTGCTGGAAGCGACCCGAGACGCCGTAGGACCAATGCTTGCTCTCGCGCAGGTCCATGTTGACGCGGCCGAGGAAGCTGCCGCCGAGCGCATCGTTCGCGGTCGCGATCGGCAGCAGGTCCTGCGTGCCCTTCAATCCGGTCGGGATGCCCGCGATGATCAGCGACTGCGGGCTGTCCGGCCGGTCGATCAGCACGATCTTCGGCGCGGACGGCGTGACGGTCGCCGGGAACGCCTTGACGCCCGGCGCCCCCGTCGGCCGCCACGTCCCGAACCGCGTATCGAGCGCGGCCTTCACTTCGGCGAGCGGACGATCGCTGACGACGAAGATCTTCGCCTTGTCCGGCCGCAGCCACGCCTGCTGGAACGCGACCAGATCGGCGCGGGTCAGGCCCGCTACCGCCTTCGGATCGCCGCTACCCTGCGCCTTGGCATAGGGCGAGGTCGGCCCGAGCAGCTTCGGCAGGACGCGAGTCGCCAATCCCTGCGGGCTGGTCAGTTCCTGCGCGATCTGCGCGAGCTGCTGGTTCTTGACGCGCGCGACCTCGGCATCGGCGAAGGCCGGGTTCTGCGCGATATCGGCGAACAGGTCGACCGCGGGCGCGAGGTTCGCGCTCGGCACCTGCAACGACAGGAAGGTCCGGTCGTTCGACGCGCCCGAACCGATCTCCGCGCCGAGCCGCTCCTTGGCTTCGGCCAGCGCGACCGAATCGCGCGTCGCGGTGCCCTGGTCGATCATCGACAGCGTCAGCTTCTGCGTACCGAGCTTGGTCGGAACGTCCGCCGCCACGCCCGCATCGAAGCTCAGCACCGCCTGCGTCACCGGCACCGCGGTGCGCTGTGCGTAGACCAGCTCGATACCGTTCGACAGGCGCGTGCGCTCGACGCTCGGGAAGCTCAGGCCGGCAACCGTGCCGACGCCGGGCAATGGCCCACGTGTCCCCTTGGGCGGCGCCTCGGGTGCGGGCACGACGTCGACCTTGGGCGGCACGACCGCGTTGGCGTACGCATCGCGCGCGCCCGGTACGACGGTCAGCGAATAGGCCGGGCGCGACAGCCACTTCGCCGCGGCGGCCTTCACGCTCGCGGGCGTCTCGGCGGCCAGCTGCAACAGCTGTTTCTTGTAATAGCCGGGATCGTTCGAATAGAGCGCGCCTTCGGCCAGCGTCACCGCCTTGCCGCCGAACCCGCCGACGGACTCGAGCCCCTCCATCGTGCGCGACGCGGTCGTCGTCGCGACGCGGCTGACCTCGTCGGCGGTCGGGCCGTTCTTGAGGAAGTCGGCGAGGATCTCGTCGATCCGCTTCGACACCAGCGCAGGGTCGACGCCCTGCCGGACGATCGCCTCGATCTGGAACATGCCGAGCTGGCTGAAGCTGTTGTTCGACGCGGAGATGCGCGTGACCAGCTTCTCCTTCTTGACCAGCGCGGTATCGAACCGGCTGCTGGCGAGCCCGCCGAGCACGCCCGCCGCGACGCTGAGCGCGGTGCCGTCCTTGTCGTTGAGGCCGGGGACCACCCAGTTGCGGCTGATCATCACCGCGGCGACACGGTCCTTGATCGTCTCGCTCACCGGCGCTGGCAGCGTCGGGATCGGCGCCGGGGGTACGATGCTCTCCGCACCCTTGGGAATGCCACCGAAATACTTCTCGGCGAGACGCTTCGCGGTCGCCGCATCGACGTCACCGGCAAGCACCAGCACCGCGTTGTTCGGGCCGTAATGATCCTTGAACCAGTCCTTCACCGTCTGCAGCGAGGCGGCGTCGAGATCCGCCATCGAGCCGATCGTGGTGTGGCCGTAGGGGTGCGTGGCGGGGAACAGCCCCTCGGTGATGTTGTATTCGGTCAGGCCGTAGGGCTGGTTGTCGCCCTGGCGCTTTTCGTTCTGGACGACGCCGCGCTGCTCGTCGAGCACGCCCTGCGTGATCGCGCCGGTGAGATAGCCCATGCGGTCGGATTCGAGGAACAGCGCGCGATCGAGAGCGGCGGTCGGCACCGTCTCGAAATAATTGGTGCGATCATAATAGGTGGTGCCGTTGAAGTCGGTCGCGCCGACCTGCTTCAGCGGCTCGAAGAAATCACCCGGTGCGTTCTCGGAGCCGTTGAACATCAGATGTTCGAACAGATGCGCGAAGCCGGTCTTGCCCTTGGGCTCGAACTTCGAGCCGACGTTGTACCAGACCGACACCGCCACGACGGGCGCCTTGCGATCGGTGTGCACGACGACGCGCAGGCCGTTCTTCAGCGTGAACTGCTGGTAGGGGATATCGACCGACTTCACGAGCTCTGCGACCGGCGCCGGCTTTGCCGTGGGCGTAGCGGGCCGCTGCGTCTGGCCCATGGCGGGCGAGACGAGGGCGATTGCAGCGACACCCGCAAGCGCGGTCATTTTCAAAGCCATATGCGAACACTATCCTAGGTTTCGAACGATCTCGTCGCATCATAGGCGCGCTTCGTCGTCGGGCAACAGGATAGATGCATCGAGTTTCGCGGCAAAATGGCGCTCAGAAGAACAGCTTACGGACGCTGATCCGGACCGCGCGGCCGAACGGGTCGAGATAGTCCGGCTGGTAGTTGTTCGGCGTCGCGCCGGTTGCATCGGTGACGCGCTGGCGGGTGTTGAGGACGTTGTCGACCGACAGGCTGACGCGCATGCCGCGCAGCCACGGGTGCGCCTTCACCCATTCGAGGCGCTGGCCGAGATCGGCGAACAGACGGATGTTGGCGGTCGCGAGGCCGCCGAAGTTGAGCGTCGAGGGCGCGGCCGCGGTGCCGCCATTGACCGTCGTGCCGGTCGCGTAATTGGCGGAGATGCGCGCGCCGAGGCCGTTGTTGGTGTAGCCCGCCTGCGCCTCCAGTTCGTGGCGCGCCTGGCCACCGCTGTTGCCGATCGCATCGCCGTCGAGCAGGTTCAGGCGTGGGCCGCCATCGGCGACGAGCACGCGATCGGTGAAGTGCCAGGTGTGATAGACCGCGAACTGGATACGGCCGCCGGCCTGTCCGCCGCGACCACCGAAGCCGCCAGGGCCCCGTCCGCCGCCTCCGCCCGGACCGCCACCTGCACCGCCCTGCCCGCGCGGACCGTCGCCGGTCGCACCCTCGGGTCGACGGAAGCCGCCCGGGGGTTGGAGCCCTTCGAACGGATTGGGGCCGGTGCCTGCGCGATACGCCTCGAGTTCTTTCTGGATCTTCGACTTCAACGGCGCGGAGAAGTTGATCCCCCAGCGCAGTTCGGAGCGCTCGCTACGCGCGAAATTGATCGGACGGCGGTCGACCTGCAACAGGTTGCCACCGGCATCACGCGTGAAACGGCTGGGGAACGCCGCTTCGATCGCCGCGGTCGCCGAGGGGAAGGCGGCGATCGGATCGTCGACCCGGCTCTCGACATAGTTCGCGGTAATCGACAGGTCCTTGGCGGTCCACGGCTTCAGCGTCAGGCCGACTTTCTTGACGTGGTTGTTGTCGGCGACCAGCCCGGGATTACCGCCGCTGATCGTCGTGACGGTGGCGGTCGTGCCGGTCACGTAATCGAAGATGCGGACGTTCGGCGTGGCGATCGACGGGTTGCCGAGCTGCTGTGCGGTCGGTGCCTCGTCGGTGTCGGTGACCGAGGCGATGACGCGCACGCCCTCGATCGGCGACCAGTTCGCGCCGTAACCGAGCGTGGTCAGCGTGCCGAAGTCCGACAGGTGATCCTCGGCGAGGTTGAAGTTCGCCGACAGCGTGCCGAGGAACGGCAGGACGCCCTTCGACCGGCTGGTGAGCGGCAGGTCGACGTTGACCTGGCCGTTGACCGTATCGCGCGAGACTTGCCCGGTCTGTTCACGCAGCGCACGGAAGGAGCGGCTGCTGAAATCGGCGGTTTCCGCACCGAGCTTGATCGTCGTCGAGATCGCGCCCGCCGGCAGGTTGAAGAGATTGCCGTTGATGACCGCATCGACGCCGCCGGTGCTTTGCGAGGCATAGGCGCGGTTGCCGGGCGCCGCACCGATGTCGCCTGCGGTGAGACGGCCGAACGGATTGGCGGTCGGATCCCCCGCCGCGAGCCTTGCATTGAAGGCGGTCGCATCGACGCCCGCCTCGGTGAAGGTCTGCGTATCGCTGCGGTCGTAATTGCCCGTCACGTTCCAGCGCCACGTGCCGAGATCGCCGTTGAGCGTGGTGCCGAGATGCGCGGCGATCGACGAGGTGCGCTGCGCGAGCGGGAGGAATCCGTCGTCGTCGAGCGCACGGTTGACGACGGTGGTGCCGTCCGCGAGCGTCAGCGCGGCGACGGGCAGCCCGTTGAGGCTGCGGCTGTCGGTCGATTCGAGGCGCCCGTTGATCGTCGCACCGATGTTGCCGAAGATGTTGCGCGCATAGACGCCGTTCGCGGTGAACGTGCTGTTTTCAGGCTCTAGCGTGCGGAACGGCCGCTGGTCGACGACCGTGTTGTTCGCGCCGCGTGGGCTTTGGGCAGTAGCAGTCAGCGCGTCGATGTCGCGTTCGGCCTCGGTCAGCGCCGAGGTCGAGGTGTATTCGACGTGGAGGTTGAGCCGGCGGTCACGCGCGATGGTGAGCAGGTCGACCTCGCCCAGCGGCGTGTTGCTGCCGCCCTCGGTCGGCATCCGGTCGGTCGCCTCCGCGGTGACCGCGCGGAAGCGGCGGCGCAGGACGAAGTTCACGACCTTCTGGTCGGCGCGGTAGCCGTATTTGAGCGCGACCTCCTCGGGCAGGATCTCGACGCGCTGGATCGCCTCGGTCGGGATGTCGCGGATCTCGGAGAAGCTGGAGATACGGCGGCCGTTGAGCAGCACGACAGGCGCGCCGCCGCTGCCGCGACCGCTGGTGGTCTGCGGGCTGAGTTCGGCCAGCAGGTCGGAGATCGAGCTGACGCCGTACGAACGGATTTCGGCCTGGCCCAGCGTCTGGTCGGGCGGGATGTCGCCGATCACCGAGCCCGGCAGCTTGCGCGAACCGGTGACGACGATCTCCTCGGCGTCGGCCGCCTCGTCCTGTTCCGGCGTCTGCGCGGCCGCCGCAGCGGCAGGCTGTGACGGCGCCTGTTGCGCGGCGGCCATTGCAGGCATGCTCACCGCCAGAACCAGACCCAAACTGCGCATACCCGTTCCATCCCGATGATCGACCGTCGATCAGGGGTTTGAACTAGCGCCCAATTGTCGCAGGATTGTGCCGGTTCGGCAGTGAATCGTCGCGACCGCCGGTTACCGCGACATGTGTGCGTCCATCTCCTCCAGCGGCACGCCCTTGGTCTCCGGGAAGTAGAGGAACACGGTGACGAACTGCACCGCCATCATCGCGGCGAAGAAGAGGAACGGCACGCCCGCCGACCATGCCGCGGCGATCGGGAATACCTGCGCGATCACCGCGTTCCAGCCCCAATGGCTCGACGACCCGATGCTCGACCCGCGTGCGCGGACGTTCTGCGGGAACACCTCCGAGATATAGACCCAGATCACCGCGCCCGAGCCCGGCGCGAAGAACATGATGAAGACGATCAGCGATGGTAGCAGCAGCCAGTTGGGCAGCACGCCGAGCAGCGCCAGCCCGCCGACGGTGAGCGCCGCGGTCATGCCGGCCGAGCCCCAGAGCAGCAGCGTCCGCCGGCCGATCCGGTCGATCAGCAGCATGCCGAGCAGCGTGAAGACCATGTTGGCGACCCCGATCATCACCGCCTGGAGATCGGGCGAGAGGCTGCCGCCGGACGCCTTGAAGATGTCGTTGAGGTAATAGAGGAACGCGTTGATGCCGCTGAACTGGTTGAACATCGCGACCAGGAAGGCGAGCGTGATCGGCTTGCGATGACGCGTCCAGGAGAGCTTGGCATCGCCCTTCGGCGTGTCCAGCTCTTGCCGGGCGATGTCGGGGCTCATGCCGACCAGCGCCAGCACGTCCTTCGCTTCGGCATCGCGCCCCTTGGCGAGCAGCCAGCGCGGTGAATTGGGGATACGGAACAGTAGACCGAAGAAGACCAGCGACGGCGCCGCGACGATCCCGAGCTTCCACCGCCACTCGACGTCGCCGAGATCGAGCGAACCGATGACCGCGTTCGAGACATAGGCGAGCAGGATGCCGAGGATGACCGCGAACTGGAAGCCGCCGACCATCTTGCCACGCTGGGCGGGTGGCGCGAGTTCGGCGATATAGGCGGGCGCGAGTACCGACGAGCCGCCGATCGCGATGCCGTTGATGAAGCGGAAGCCGAGGAAGCTGTGCCAGTTCCACGCCAGCGCGCAGCCAAGCGCGGTGACGACGTAGAGAAAGGCGAGGATACGCAGCACGTTGCGACTGCCGTAGCGATCGCCGAGCGTGCCGATGAACAACGCGCCGATCAACGTACCCCAGAGCGCGGACGAGACGGTGAAACCGAGCCACGCCTCGCTGAGCGCGAACTTGGCCTTGAGTGCGCCGGTGACCCCGGCGATCACCGCGGTGTCGAAACCGAACAGGAGGCCGGCCAGCGCGGCGGTGGCGACGCTCGCGATCAGGACGGTGCCGGGCTGGGCCGAAGGGCGGGATGCGGTGGGAGCGATCATCATGCCCGCCACGTTTCATCAGTTTGGCGGCCGCCGCAAGCGCCGCAAGGCCGCCGACACCGTCACGATGAACCGGTTCGACGAAAACACCCATTTCAGGTCTTTGAAAGTGCCTTAACGAATCGCCGACTAGCCCCTGTCGCACGAGTAAGGCGCGAAGGGACCAAGCGTTGACGACTGGACTGAAGAAAGCGCTGATCGCCATCACGGCACTGGCGATGCCGTCATCGGCCTGGGCGGCCTGTACCGTGACCAGTCCAAGTCCGACCGCGCTCGGCACCTATTCGCCGCCGGCGCTGGTCAATGGTGCGCCGCCCTATGTCGACGTGCCCGGCGGGTTCGACTGTCCAAGCACCGTGATCTCGCTGCTGGGCGGCAACTATCTGCGCGCGACCGTTACCAGCCCCGACGGTTTCAAGCTGACGTCGACCAACCCCGCGAACACCGTGACGGCCAAGTACGTGGTCGCGGCGGACGCCGCGGGCGCCTATCCGTTCACGCCGGGCACCCCGTTCGTCTACATGAACGGCGGCGTCATCAATTTGCTCGGGTTGCTCGGCGGCACGGCGCGCAACGTGCAGGTTCACGTCCGTCCGTCGTCGACCGCCGCAGTCGCGCCCGGCACCTATACGGGCAGCTTCAAGATCGCATGGGAGTGGCGGTTCTGCGACGTGCTCGGTTTGCTGGGCGCTTGCGTCGGCACGCTGGATCAGAACCCCGCGACCATCCCCGTCGCCAACGTCTCCGTGACGATGATCGTCGCGGCCAAGCCGATCGGCGTGACGATCATCACCCGGACGACCTGGGATCCGCTGTCGGCGACCAACAATCCACGGGCTATTCCGGGCAGCAAACAGCGGACGACGATCACGCTGACCAATTCCGATATCGTCGCGGTCGACGCCAATTCGCTCGCGATCGTCCTGCCGACGCCCAGTCGCGGCGCGGTCGCGCTCGACGGCGACGGGAGTGCCTCGACTGCGTTCGTGACGACGGCGGAGGGCTCGCCCGCATCGTCACTCGCGGTGACCTATACCGCGCCCGCCAGCACCACCGACGACGTCGATTTTTCAGCGAACGGCGGTACCAGCTGGACTTATGATCCGACGTCCGCGCCCAAGTCCGTCACCACCGTCCGCATCCGCCCGCGCGGGACGATGGCGGCCGGATCGAGCTTCAGCGTGTCGTTGCCCTACGTCCTGTTCTGATCGGGGTTCTGATCGCCGGTCTGTTCTGAAATGGGCGGGGTCGGCAGCGGTCCGACCAGTTCCATCTTGGTCGCGGTCGAGCCGACTTCGATGCCCGCCTCGCGGAACTGGCGGAGCAGCGTGAACAGCAGTTCGCTGCGCATCGGATAGGCATCGCGCGGGCTCGCGACGTACGCGAAGCAGTTGAACTTGGCGCGGCCGGCGTCGATCGAATCGATGAACACCTTGGGTTCGGGATCGTCGAGCACCTCGTGCTTCTCCGCGAACGCCGCGAACAGCATCGTCCGCACCGCGTCGAGATCCTCCTCGAGCGGCACCGAGAATTGCAGCTGGATCCGGCCGATGGGTGCTGCCAGCGTCATGTTCTGGATCGTCTTGGTGATCAGCTCCGAATTCGGCACGATCAGCGTCGAGCGGTCCGCGACCTGGATCTCGGTCGAGCGGACGTTGATCCGCTTCACGTCGCCCTCCATGTTGCCGATCCGGACGAGGTCGCCGATCTTCACCGGGCGCTCGGCAAGCAGGATCAGCCCGGAGACGAAGTTCTGCGTGATCGCCTGGAGGCCGAAGCCGATCCCGACCGACAGCGCGCCGAGCACCACGGCCAACTTCTCCATGCCGATCCCGAGCGCGCCGAGCGCCCACAGCACCGCGGCGATGATCCCGGCGTAACGCGCGACCATCATCACCGAATTCTGCGCGCCCGCATCCATCGCGGTGGTCGGCAGATAGCTGTTCACCAGCCAGTGCTGTAGCCCGCGCATGATCGCGAGCGCGACGAACAGCACCGCGATCGAGCGCAGCACCGCGCCCGGCGAGATCGTGACCTGGCCGATCGTCACGCCGTTCGCGACCGTCCCGAACAGCTCGAACGCCGAGCCGACGCCCGCCCCGAACGGCGCCATCACCGCACCGACCGCGAGCAGGATCAGCAACAGCCGCAGTACCGCCGACAGCAGCACGCCGATCTGGTCGACGGTCTTGTTGTCGACCCCGAAGCCGCTGTTCGCCGAGCGGCCGAGACGGTTGCCACTCGACAGCAATGTCCGGCACGCGTCGTCGGTAAAGGTCATCATCAGGTATAGCGTCGCCCCGACGATCGCGCCCCACAGCAGCCACGTCGCGACCTTGAACGCGAAGTTCACATAGCCGATCAGGCCGGCGATCAGCGTGACGAGCAGCACCAGCCAGACGAGCGTCGCGACGATCGCCAGCAGCGTGTTGCGCGCGGGCTTGGTCGGATCGGGCAACGCGGCGGCGCGCAACCGACCTAGCGTCACCAGGATCGCGCCGAGCAGGACGATGTGGAGCAACGCGACGACCGCGTTGGCCGCGCTCGATGCGGGCGCGCTGATGCCGATCAGCGTGTTGGTCGCGATCAGCAACTGGCCGAAGAAGATTAGCCCGGCGGCCATCCAGGTGTACGGGCGCAGCGCCTGCGCGGCCGGGTCGCCGATCGGCAGCAACCGCCACGTGGACTGGCCGCGCAGCAGCAGCGCGCCGCCGAGCGACGACACGAACGCGCAGAACCATGTGATCCCGACGAAGAGCGCGCCGAACCGGCTCCAGGCGGGCGACACGAGCCCGGCCCAGCGCAGCGACGCGACGATCGCCCAGGCGGCGAGGCCGGGCAGCGCGGTGCCGATCACGACCAGCCACAGCGCATAGGCCGAGCGTCGCAGGCGACCGCCGGGCGCGTGGTTGGTCGCGTAACGGCGACCGACGCCGTGCAGCCAGCGTCGCAACGGCACGATCAGCACCAGTGCGGTGAGGATGCCGATCAGCAGGCCGGTGCCCGCGCGCATGTCGAACCGCGCGCCGAACTGGCGGATCTCGACATTGGCGAACCGCATCATGCGCGCGGTGTCGCGCGGCAGGTGATCGACGATCGCAGCCCACAATGTCGGCGACAGCGGCGAGCCGGTGTTCTCGGACAATTGCTGGCCGAGTTCCTCCGCCTCGGCCGCACCGATATCGTCGATCTGCTGTTTGGCCTCGATGCCGATGAGACGGGCGCGCTTGATCGCGGAATCGATTCCGGACTGGCTCTGCGCGAGGAGCTTGCGTTGCGCGCGGATCTCAGGGGCTTCGACGACGCCGGGGGTGGCGGCGCCGAGCTCGGTGACGCGCGCCTGGACGAGGGCCATCTCGGGGGTGAGCGTGCGGACGGCGTCGGCGGCTATTGTTTGTACGGCCTGTGCGCGTGTGCGGAGAGCTTGCCGCGCCTTGTCGTCACGCGCGGCGGGCGTCGCGTCGTCGATTGCCTGAAGTTCGGCCGAGGCTTGGGTAAGGCTGGCAGCGACGGTCGCGACCTTGGGCTCGTCCTGCGCGATCGCGGGGAGCGCGGTTACGGCCAGGAGGAGCGCGACAAGGTAACGGAGGACGGTCATCCGAGGTGCTGTACAGCGGTAGGGCCGGAAACGGGAGGGGGTGGCGTGGGGCTCGGGTCCTTGCACCGCTACCGCTGCTTTCGGCAAAGTCTCAGGATGAACGCTTACCCATTACACGTCCCACCCCGGCGAAGGCCGGGGCCCAGTTGGCAAGGTCGCTGTAACGGAGCGCTGGCCTAAATCACCAGCCGCTCCCAACTGGGCCCCGGCCTTCGCCGGGGTGGTGTTAGGGAGGACGCGGTCCTGCAAACACAGCCGCCGGCCTGCAGCTTCCTTGTTCTCCCGCGAAGGCGGGAGCCCAGACTGGGTCCCCGCCTTCGCGGGGAAACAAAGATGCGGATCGCTTGCCCCACGGGCGCTGGGAGCAACATACGCCCCTTCCCCGTCACCCCGGCGGAGGCCGGGGCCCACCGGTCCGCATACTCAGTTCTATCGGATGTGCGGAACGGTGGATGCCGGAACGAGTCCGGCATGACGGGGCGGGACGTGAGCTAGGTAGGCAAACCGAACGCGAACCTAGTCCAGTTCGAGGATCACCTGATCCACCGCCAAGCTATCCCCGGTCTTCGCAGCAACCGACTTCACCGTCCCCGTCTTCTCGGCGCGCAGGATGTTCTCCATCTTCATCGCCTCGACCACCGCGAGCGCCTGCCCCGCCTCGACCTTGTCGCCCGCAGCCACATCGAGCCGCACCAGCAGCCCCGGCATCGGGCAGATCAGGAACTTCGACAGATCGGGCGCCACCTTCTCGATCAGGTGCGCGGTATAGGGCGCGACGCGGGCGGGAAGCACGCGGGCGACGTGGCTAGCCCCTCGCGCGGTAAGCTTGAAGCCGGCGCGGGCCTTGGCGATGCGGATCGTGAGGTGTTCGTCGCCATCTGTCCCATGACCGTCGGCGACCACCATGCGATCGCCGGGCGTGTATTCGAGCGAAAGGTCGAGCTCTTCGCCGTCGACCATGATGCCGTCGGTCGAGACCGTCACCGCGTGGTCGATCTTGTCGATCGTCACCACCCAATCCGCCGGCGGGCGCAGACGCCTGCCAAGCTGGCCGTCAATGCGGCGCGCGCGGTCGGCCTCTGCGGTCGCCGCGAAGGCGGCGACCGCGGCGAGCGTCTTCAGCAATTCGGCGTCGGCGGGCGCGCCGTGGAAGCCGTCGGGATATTCCTCGGCGATGAAGCCGGTGGTGAGCGCACCCGACTGGAAGCGCGGGTGCTGCATGATCGCCGAGAGGAAATCGATGTTGTTGCCCGGCCCCGCCAGTTCGAACGCATCGAGCGCGGCGATCTGAGCGGCGATCGCGGCGTCGCGCGTTGGCGCCCAGGTGATGAGCTTGGCGATCATCGGGTCGTAGAACATGCTGACCTCGCCGCCCTCGCGGACGCCGTCGTCGACACGAATTCGAGGTTCTTCTGCTCCCCCTCCCGCAAGCGGGAGGGGGGAAGTTTCGGGCGGATTATACCGCACCAAGCGACCGATCGACGGCAGGAACCCGCGATACGGATCTTCGGCGTAGACCCGGTTCTCGATCGACCAGCCGTTGAGCTTCACCTCGTCCTGCGTGAACCCGAGCGGCTCCCCCGCAGCCACCCGGATCATCAGCTCGACGAGGTCCAGCCCGGTGATCTCCTCGGTCACCGGATGCTCGACCTGGAGCCGGGTGTTCATTTCGAGGAAGTAGAACCCCTCCCCCGTGGTGTCCGCACCCGACACGATCAGCTCGACCGTCCCCGCGGAATAATAGCCAACCGCCTGCGCGAGAGCGACCGCCTGCTCGCCCATCGCTTTCCGCATCTTGGGCGTGACGAACGGCGACGGCGCCTCCTCGACGACCTTCTGGTGACGCCGCTGGATCGAGCATTCGCGCTCGTTGAGATAGATGATGTTGCCATGCTGGTCGCCGATCAGCTGGATCTCGATGTGACGCGGGCTTTCGATGAACTTCTCGATGAACACGCGGTCGTCGCCGAAGCTGGCGAGCCCCTCGCGCTTGGTCGCCTCGAAGCCTTCGCGGACGTCCTGTTCGCTGTAGGCAAGCCGCATGCCCTTGCCGCCGCCGCCGGCGCTCGCCTTCATCATCACCGGATAGCCGATGCCCGACGCGATCTCGACCGCGTGGTCGGTGCTGTCGATTTCGCCGAGATACCCCGGCACGACGTTGACGCCCGCGGCCTTGGCGAGCTTCTTCGATTCGATCTTGTCGCCCATCGCGGCGATCGCGTTGGGTGGCGGCCCGACGAAGGCGATCCCGGCGTCGGCGCAGGCCAGCGCGAAACTCTCGCGTTCGGATAGGAAGCCGTAGCCTGGGTGGATGCAGTCCGCGCCGGTTTCCTTGGCCGCGAGCAGGATCAGTTCGGCCTTGAGATAGCTTTCGGCGGCGGGTGCCGGCCCGAGACGGACGCTCTCGTCGGCCATCAGCACGTGCGGCGCGCGCGCGTCGGCGTCGGAATAGACCGCGACAGTTTTGATGCCCATCGCCTTGGCGGTCCGCATGACCCGACACGCGATCTCGCCCCGATTGGCGACCAGGATTTTCTTAAACAAACTATCTACTCCCCTCCCGTATGCGGGAGGGGTTGGGGGTGGGCACCCGGCCTCCTGCATCGGCATCGTTTGCGGTGAGCGCGAGCCCACCCCCAACCCCTCCCGCATACGGGAGGGGAGCTAAGTCTTTACTCCGCCGCAGCCCGCATCGGCTCCGCGCCGACCATCGGTTTCATCCCCAGCTTCGCCAGCAGCGTCGCATCCGCGCTGTCGCCGGCGTTGCCGGTGGTCAGCAGCTTGTCGCCCGTAAAGATCGAGTTCGCGCCGGCCATGAAGCACAGCGCCTGAGTCGCCTCGGACATGCTTTCGCGCCCGGCCGACAGGCGGACCATGCTGAGCGGCATCGTGATCCGCGCGACGGCGACGGTCCGGACGAACTCGATGTCGTCGATCTGCGCCATCGGCGTGCCGGCCAGCATGTCGCCGAGCGGCGTGCCCTTGACCGGGACCAGCGCGTTGACGGGGACGCTCTCGGGGTGGCGCGGCAAGGTCGCCAGCGCGTGGACGAAGCCGACGCGGTCGCTGCGCGTCTCGCCCATCCCGACGATCCCGCCGCAGCAGACTGAAATGCCCGCATCGCGGACGTTCGCCAGCGTCTCCAGCCGGTCGCCGAAGGTCCGCGTGGTGATGACGTTGCCGTAATTCTCCGGCGAGGTGTCGATGTTGTGGTTGTAGTAATCGAGGCCCGCATCGGCGAGTTGCTTGGCCTGGTCCGCGTCGAGCATGCCGAGCGTCATGCACGTCTCGAGCCCCATCGCGCGGACGCCTTCGACCATCGCGACGACCTTCGGCATGTCGCGCGGTTTCGGGTTGCGCCACGCGGCGCCCATGCAGAAACGCTGCGAGCCGGCGGCCTTGGCCTGCGCAGCGTCGGCGAGAACGGCGTCGACGTCCATCAGCTTTTCCGCCTTCAGGCCGGAGTCGGACGACGCGGACTGCGAGCAATAGCCGCAGTCCTCGGGGCAGCCGCCGGTCTTGATCGACAACAGCGTGCAGAGCTGGACTTCGCCGATCGCGTGGTGCGCGCGGTGGACGGTCTGCGCGCGGTACATGAGTTCATCGAACGGGAGGTCGAACAGCGCGGCGATCTCGGGGCGGGTCCAGTCGGTGCGGGAAACGGGAGCATCGCGCACCAGGCTAGGAGCCACTGCATGTGCGAGAGTACGGAGGAGGGTATCGGTCATTCGGCGGCTTCCTCTTGCGGGGCCATGTTGTGGCCGAGGAGTTTCAACACGTCCTCGGCGGCCTGGATCAGGTTGGTGCCGGGGCCGAAGATCGCCTGGACCCCGGCATCGCGCAGCGCCTGATAGTCCTGTGCGGGGATAACGCCACCCGCGATCACCTTGATATCCGCGCGGCCCGCCTCGCGGAGGTAGCCGATCAGTTCGGGGATCAGCGTCTTATGGCCGGCGGCGAGGCTTGAGGCACCGACGATGTCGACGTCGTTTTCGAGCGCGAGCGCGGCGGCTTCGGCGGGGGTCTGGAAGAGTGGGCCGGGGACGATCTCGAAGCCCAGGTCGCCGAACATCGACGAGACGAGGTTGGCGCCGCGGTCGTGGCCGTCCTGGCCCATCTTGGCGACGAGCATGCGGGGTTTGCGGCCCATCCGGCGCTCGGTGGCCTCGACCCCGTCGGTAAGCCGGGTCCAGCGCGCGTCGTCCTCGTACGCGCCGCCGTAGATACCGGAGACGGGAGTCGGTTGCGTGCCGTAGCGGCCGAATACGTCCTCCATCGCGGAGGAGATTTCGCCGAGCGTGGCACGGGCTCGGGCGCAGTCGACGGCGAGCGCGAGGAGGTTGTTCTCAAATCCTCCCCGTTCCGGGGAGGTGTCGGCCGAAGGCTGACGGACGGGGGCTTCCGCGAGAGGGTCCGTTTGTGGGACGCCCCCTCCACCAGCCGTTGGCTGGTCCCCCTCCCCGTTCCGGGGAGGAATGCGCGCCCCTTCCCGCAACGCATCAAGTGCGGCGCGGCACGCTGCTTCGTCGCGCGTCGCTTTCACGCGGTTGATGCGTTCGATCTGGCCGGCGCGGACCGCGACATTGTCCACGTCGAGGATCTCGATCGCGTCCTGTTCGGCGAGCTTGTACTTGTTCACGCCGACGATGACGTCCTCGCCGCGATCGACGCGTGCCTGGCGGCCGGCCGCCGCTTCCTCGATCATCGCCTTGGGCCAGCCTGCGGCGACCGCCTTCGCCATGCCGCCTTCGGACTGGATCCGCTCGATCAGGTTCCACGCGCCGTCGACCAGCGACTGCGTCAGGCTCTCGATATAATAGCTGCCGCCGAGCGGATCGACGACCTTGGTCATCCCCGTCTCTTCCTGGATCACGATCTGCGTGTTGCGTGCGATCCGCGCCGAGAAGTCGGTCGGCAGCGCGATCGCCTCGTCGAGCGCGTTGGTGTGGAGCGACTGCGTGCCGCCGAGCATCGCCGCCATCGCCTCGATCGTGGTGCGCATGACGTTGTTGTACGGATCCTGCTCGGTGAGCGAGACGCCCGACGTCTGGCAGTGCGTACGCAGCATCTTCGAACGCTCGTCCTGTGCGCCGAGCTGCGTCATCGCACGGTGCCAGAGGACGCGGGCGGCGCGGAGCTTGGCGATCTCCATGAAGAAGTTCATGCCGATCGCGAAGAAGAAGCTCAGCCGCCCGGCGAACTTGTCGATGTCGAGCCCGGACGCGACGCCGTATTTCACATATTCCATGCCGTCGGCGATCGTGAAGGCGAGCTCGTGGAGCTGCGTCGCCCCTGCTTCCTGCATGTGATAGCCGCTGATCGAGATGCTGTTGAACTTGGGCATCTCGCGGCTCGTGTAGCCGAAGATGTCCGAGATGATCCGCATGCTCGGCTCGGGCGGGTAGATGTAGGTGTTGCGGACCATGAACTCCTTGAGGATGTCGTTCTGGATGGTCCCGTTGAGCAGTTTGCGGTCGACGCCCTGCTCCTCGCCCGCGACGATGAAGAAGGCGAGGATCGGAATCACCGCACCGTTCATCGTCATCGAAACCGACATCTTGTCGAGCGGGATGCCGTCGAAGAGGATCTTCATGTCCTCGACGCTGTCTATGGCGACGCCCGCTTTGCCGACGTCGCCGGTGACGCGGGGGTGGTCTGAGTCGTAGCCGCGGTGCGTGGCGAGATCGAACGCTACCGAAAGGCCTTTCTGGCCGGCGGCGAGGTTGCGGCGGTAGAACGCGTTCGAGGCTTCGGCGGTGGAGAAGCCGGCGTACTGGCGGATCGTCCAGGGGCGGCCCGCGTACATCGACGCGCGGACGCCGCGGGTGAAGGGCGCGAAACCGGGGAGTCCGGGGTCTTCGCGCACGTCTTCCGCGGTGTAGAGCGGCTTGACGTCGATGCCTTCGGGGGTCGGCCAGGTGAGGTCGCCGCCTTTAACTTCCTTGGCGGCGAGTGCCTGCCAGTCGGCGAGGGTTGGCGCGGATTTGGGCGTGTCGGTCATGCTTAAAACACCACCCCGGCGAAGGCCGGGGCCCAATTGGAAAGATCGAAGTAATTGAGAGCAGCACCAGCCAATGGGTCGTTGCCCAATTGGGCCCCGGCCTTCGCCGGGGTGGTGGTTAGAACCGCTGGGGTGGTGTTGGAGGCGGAGGTCACTTGCCCGTGAACACCGGCTTGCGCTTCTCCAGGAACGCGAGACCGCCTTCCATCGAATCCGCAGACCCGCGCGCGTCGCGCTGGTTCGCCGCCTCGGCCTGCATCGCGGTCGCGTAATCCGTTTCGTACGCAGCCGTAATCGCCCGCCGCATCAACCCCAGCGCGATCGTCGGCATCCCCGCCAGCCGCTCCGCCAGAGCGAATGCTTCCACGTCCAGCGCATCGTCCGCGACGACCTTGTGCACCATCCCCCAGTCGAGCGCCTTGGCTGCCGGCACGCGCTCGCCGAGCATCATCATCTCCGTCGCCCGCGCCTTGCCGATCAGCCGCGGCAGCATCCACGACGCGCCGCCGTCCGGCACCAGCCCGATGTTCACGAACGCCTGGAGAAAATACGCACTCTCGCTCGCCACACAGAAATCGGCGGCAAGCGCGAGGCTGCACCCGATCCCCGCCGCCGGCCCGCGTACCGCGCTCACCACCGGCACCGACAGGTCGGCGAGCGCCGTCATCGTCGGGTTATAGCTGCCGGTCAGCGCCGCGAACGTCGCCTCGCCCGGATTGTCCGAACCTAACGCACCGCCCCCAACATCCGCCCCCGAACAGAACGCCCGTCCCGCACCAGCGATCAGCACTGCGCGGGCCCCGCCGAGGTCCCCCAGCGCCGCACGCAATTCCTCGAACATCGCCGGCGGTGCGGCGTTCAGCCGGTCGGGCCGGTTGAGCGTCAGCACCAGCATTTCGCCGCGCCGTTCGCTTAGGATATGCTCGTACGCGGCCATCAGATCTCTCCTAGTGCGCGCCGGTATCGCCCGGCGTCTCCATCAACTCGACCAGCATGCCGCCGAAATCCTTCGGGTGCACGAACACGATCGGCGTGCCATGCGCGCCGATCCGCGGCTCGCCCACCACGGTCGCCCCCTTCGCCTTCAGATCGGCAACCGCGGCGGCGATATCGGCGACTTCGAAACAGACATGATGCTGCCCGCCCGCCGGGTTCTTGCGCAGGAAGCCCGCGATCGGCGAGCTCTCGTCATACGGCTCGATCAGCTCGATCTGCGTGTTGGGCGCATCGATGAAGCATACCTTCACGCCCTGCGCCGGCAGGTCGAACGGTTCGCCAATCGCCGTCGCGCCCAGTAACAGGCGATACGTCTCGACCGACTTCGCGATCGACGGCGTCGCGACCCCGACATGGTTGAGGCGGCCAAGGGTCATTGCGCGTCTTTCGGTGGCGGCGGCGGCGTGGGAACGACACCCAGCGTGTAACCGCACACACCGAGCACCTGCCGGATCATCGCATCGCCGGTCGGCGCGACGAAGTTCGCCTGCACTGCGAAGTTCGCGCCGTTGGTGGCCTCGACGCGCACCGTCTTCGACTTCACTAGGAACGTCGTCAGCTTGGTGATCGCCTCTGGATCGGTGACATAGGTCCCCGTCCCCGGAAACTGCCAGTTATACGTGAACGCCGGCCCGCCATCGAAGCGCACCGCGACCGGCTTGTCCGCGCCCGACCCGAGCGGCTGCGGCTGGATGAACTGGATCGACACGATCGGCTCGGCCGCGACGTCGCATTTCACGACGAACCGCGAGAGCCCGTCATTGCCGGTGACCGACGCGGAGATGCTGCGCACGCCCGCCGCGTTGGTGCGATCGGCAAGCTTCCAGGTCGGTGCAGGTGCAGGTGCAGGCGCCGCCACCGCTGCGGCTTGAAGCAGGAGAAGCGCGATCATTCCTCGATCCTCCGCTGCTGTCGACTAGCCGCCATTGCCGCGCCCTCTATGATGCCCTCAAGCCGTGAGATCCGGTCGCGCAGCGATGAGATACCGTCGGCGAGACCATCGATGTCTCCTGCCATCCGGGTCATCCGCACATCAAGTTGGTCCAGTCGGGCTTGTGTAAGAATCACCTGCCGCATCGCACCGAATATATCGCCGAACGGGCTCATGAACGCACGCCCATGTCACGGAGCAGCGCGTCGATTCGCATATGTGACGCATCCATCGTCGCGATCATCGAGTCGATCGACGCGTTCATTTTCGGGATCGCCTCGTTGACCTGCTGCACGAGTACGGCAAGCTCGGCTTCCTCGTCCGCCGTCGGCTGGCCGATATACTGGCTCGACGCCTCGCGTAAAACATGCCCGACCGACTGGCCGTTGCTGCTTGCAAACGCGTCGAGCGCTGCCTTGTGGTCGGGGGTAGTCAGAAACGTCACGCGTTCGGTCTGCATGTCACGACTCCTTCGCATGACATGATAATGTGCTTATCATTACCGAACAAGCATCGCTCACAACGGGATGTTGTCATGCTTCTTCCAGGGATTCTCGAGCGCCTTGCCGCGGAGTTTCCGTAGGCCGAGCGCGATGCGGCGGCGGGTCGAGTGGGGTTGGATCACTTCGTCGATGAACCCCTTCGACGCGGCAACGAACGGGTTGGCGAACCGCGCCTCGTATTCCGCGGTGCGCTCGGCAATCTCTTCGGGCGTCTTGCCGCGGAAGATGATCTCGACCGCGCCCTTCGCGCCCATTACCGCGATCTCGGCGGTCGGCCACGCATAGTTCAGGTCGCCGCGCAGATGCTTCGACGCCATCACGTCGTACGCGCCGCCATACGCCTTCCGCGTGATGACGGTGATCTTCGGCACGGTCGCCTCGGCATAGGCGAACAGCAGTTTCGCGCCGTGCTTGATGATGCCGTTATGCTCCTGCGCGGTGCCGGGCAGGAAGCCGGGCACGTCGACGAAGGTCACGATCGGAATCTCGAACGCGTCGCAGAAGCGCACGAACCGCGCCGCCTTCTTCGAGCTGTTGATGTCGAGAACACCGGCAAGTACCATCGGCTGGTTCGCGACGAAACCGACCGTGCGGCCCTCGATGCGGCCAAAGCCAGTGATGATGTTGGCTGCGTGCGCCGGCTGCGTTTCGAAGAAATCGCCTTCGTCGACGGTCTTCCGGATCAGCTCGTGCATGTCGTAGGGCTGGTTCGCCGACGCCGGGATCAGCGTGTCGAGGCTCTCCTCGATCCGGTCCCATTCGTCCGCGGTCGGGCGCTCGGGGACGCCTTCACGGTTGGAGGCGGGCAGGAAATCGAAGAAATCGCGCGCGGCCAACAAGGCCTCGATGTCGTTCTCGAACGCGTTGTCGGCGACCGACGTCTTGGTCGTGTGCGTCACCGCGCCGCCGAGCGCCTCCTGCGTCACGACCTCGTTGGTCACCGTCTTGACCACGTCGGGACCGGTGACGAACATGTAGCTCGAATCCTTCACCATGAAGATGAAGTCGGTCATCGCGGGGCTGTAGACCGCGCCGCCTGCGCACGGGCCCATGATCAGCGAGAGCTGCGGCACGACGCCTGACGCGAGCGCGTTGCGCTGGAACACTTCCGCATAGCCGCCGAGGCTCGCGACGCCCTCCTGGATGCGCGCGCCGCCGCTGTCGTTGAGGCCGATGATCGGCGCGCCGACCTTCATCGCGCTGTCCATCACCTTGCAGATCTTCTGCGCATGACGTTCGCTGAGCGACCCGCCGAACACGGTGAAGTCCTGGCTGAAGACGAAGACGAGGCGGCCGTTGATCGTGCCCGAACCAGTGACCACGCCGTCGCCGGGGATCACCTGGTCCTGCATGCCGAAATCGACGCAGTTATGCTCGACGTACATGTCGAGTTCTTCGAACGAACCCTCGTCCAGCAGCACGTCAAGGCGCTCCCTTGCGGTGAGCTTTCCCTTGGCGTGCTGCGCTGCGATCCGCTTGAGGCCCCCGCCGACTCTGGCGGCTTCGCGGCGGCGTTCAAGCTCTTCGATCGTCGATGACATCGTCTCTCCGTCCTGCTGATTGCCTTCACAGAGCGGGATGCGATGCGCAAATGCAATGTTGCAAACTTGCCGACGTGATGTTTGCAAACTAGGCGGAGGGATGACCCTGCCCGCGCGTCGCCTCTTCGTCGGACACCGCCTGCGCGATCTGCGTCGCGTGCTCGGGATCAGCCAGGCGGCGATGGCCGCGCGGATCGGATTGTCGGTCAGCTATCTCTCGCAGATCGAGAATGGCGATCGCCCGGTGACCGAGGGCGTGCTGATCACGCTCGCGCGCGAGTTTCCGGCGGACTGGGGCAGCATCGATGCGGCGGACGATACCGCGCTGCTGATCGCGACGCTGGAGGCGGTGTCGGATACGAGCGTCGAGGCGCCCGCGCTAGACGAGACCGCAGTGCGGCGCGCGGTGAAGCATCAGCCGCTGTTGGCGCAGCGCCTCGTCGCGATGCACGATGCGTATCGGCGCGCGCAGGAGCAGTTGCGGGCGCTCGACGATCGGCTGGTGGCGGGATCGGGGGCGCCGGGATTGCTGCCGTGGGAGGACGTGCGCGACTGGTTTCATGCGGCGGGTAATTACGTCGATGCGCTCGATCGCCGGGCGGAGGAGATCGGCGAAACGCTGGGGGCGGACCGGATCGCGGCGCTGGAGGCTCGGCTGGCGGCGCGCGGCGTGTCGGTTGCGATTTCGGGCGCGCTGGCCGCCCCGTTGCGAGATTACGACGGCGCGACCTTGCGACTCGACGGGTCCCAACCGGGCGAGACAACCCTGTTCTCGCTCGCGCACCAGGTTGCGCGGCACGAGTTCGGTGACGTCATCGGCGGGATCGTCGCGGCGTCGGAAATGGCGTCCGAAACGGCGCGCGCGTTGCTGACCGCGGGGCTGACCAACTACGCAGCCGGGGCGATCGTCATGCCTTACACCCGCTTCCGGACGGAGGCTCGGAGCGTCCGCCACGATATCGATCGGTTGCGGCGGATCTTCGGGACGAGTTTCGAGCAGACGTGTCACCGGCTCTCGACGTTGCAGCGACCGGGCGCGCTGGGCATCCCGTTCTTCTTCTGCCGCGTCGACATGGCGGGCAACATCACCAAGCGGCACTCGGCCACGCGGTTGCAGTTCGCGCGGTTCGGGGGAGCTTGCCCGTTGTGGATCGTCCACGAGGCGGTCGCGATCCCGGACCGGATCCTGACGCAGCTGATCGAGACGACCGACGGCATCCGCTACGTCTCGATGGCGAAGGGTCTGGTGAAGCCGTCCGAGACGTACACGCGACCGGCGCGGCGCTACGCCGTGGCGCTCGGGTGCGAGGAGGCGAACGCGTCGGAGTTCATCTATGCGGACGCGTTGGGGACCGGAGGCATCGCCACGCCGATCGGGACGTCATGCCGCATCTGCCTGCGCACCGACTGCGACCAGCGCGCGTTTCCGCCAGCCGCCAGCGAGATCCGCGTTGATCCGGACCGCCGCGGCACCGTCCCCTACGAGGTGGTTTAGCCCACCCCTCCAAACTCGATCGAAGTACCACTTCGGTCGACGGACAAAAAAGGCCCGGTGTGTTTCCACACCGGGCTAAGGTTGTCCGCAGGAGGAACGTCGTGGGTGCGGGCTCGACTGGCCCGCTACCGATCAGTTGTAAGCGCGCTCGCCGTGCTCGCCGATGTCGAGACCCTCGTGCTCGACTTCCGGCGAGACCCGCAGGCCGGTGACGGCCTTGGCGACGTAGATCGCGATCGTGGTGCCGATCGTGGCCCAGATGATCGTGACGATCACCGCCTGGAGCTGCACGAAGAGCTTCGCGCCCATCGCATAGTCCGCAGCACCAGGCCCGCCGAGCGACGGCGCGTAGACCACCGCGGTGCCGATCGCGCCGATCATGCCGCCGATGCCGTGGATCCCGAAGGCGTCGAGCGAGTCGTCGTAGCCGAGCATCGGCTTGAGCTTCGACACTGCCATGAAGCAGACGAGCGAGGCGATCGCACCGAGGACGATGGCGCCGAACGGTCCCGAGTTGCCCGCGGCCGGCGTGACGGCGACGAGGCCGGCGACGATGCCCGAGCAGAAGCCCAGTGCCGAACCCTTGTGACCCGAGAGCTTCTCGGCAAGCATCCAGAACAACGCAGCCGACGCTGTGGCGACGAAGGTGTTGAGCATCGCGAGCGCAGCAGACCCGTTCGCCTCGAGCGCCGAGCCTGCGTTGAAGCCGAACCAGCCGACCCAGAGTAGGCCAGTGCCGATGCCGGTCATGACCAGCGAGTGCGGTGCCATCGGCTCCTTCGGATAGCCGATACGCTTGCCGAGGATCAGGGCCGCGACCAGCGCCGAGACGCCGGCGTTGATGTGGACCACGGTGCCGCCGGCGAAGTCGAGTGCGCCTGCCTTGAAGAAATACCCGCTCGATGCCCAAACCATGTGCGCGATCGGGAAGTAGACGATCGTCAGCCAGACCAGGCCGAACACCATCACCGCCGAGAACTTCATGCGCTCGACGACCGATCCCAGGACCAGCGCGATGGTGATCGCGGCGAAGGTCATCTGGAAGCAGATGAAGACATATTCGGGGATCTCGACGCCGGCCGTGAAGGTCGCTGCCTGCGAGGCTGGCGTGACGCCCTTCAGGAACGCCTTGTCGAAGCTGCCGATGAAGTTGCTGAGCAGCGGGTTGGTCACGTCGGGACCGAACGCCAGCGTGTAGCCCCACATCACCCAGATCAGCATTGCGAGCGCCGCGACGGCACCGATCTGGGTCATGGTCGACAGCATGTTCTTCGACCGCGTGAGGCCGCCGTAGAACAGCGCGAGACCGGGCAGGATCATCATCAGGACGAGGACCGTCGAGGTCATCATCCAGGCGGTGTCGCCCTTGTTCACGGTCGCTACGACCGGGGCCACGACGGGTGCCGCAACCTCTTGTGCCCAGGCGGGTGCGGCGGCGATCATCGCTGCTCCGAACCCTAGCGCCGCGACGGCGGATGTCTTCATATCAAGCTTCATTTCGTCCCCCCCTCAGAGCGCTGAATCGTCAGTTTCGCCGGTGCGGATCCGCACTGCCTGGCCGACGTCGAGCACGAAGATCTTGCCGTCGCCGATCGCGCCGGTGTTCGCCGATGCCTGGATCGCCTCGACCACGCGGTCGGACAGGCTGGCGGCACAGACCACCTCGATCTTGATCTTCGGCACCATGTTGGTGCTGTATTCGGCCCCGCGATAGATCTCGGTCTGGCCCTTCTGACGACCGAACCCCTTGACCTCGGTGACCGTCATGCCCGCCACGCCGATCGTGGTGAGCGCTTCGCGCACCTCGTCGAGCTTGAACGGCTTGATGATGGCAATGACGAGTTTCATCGCGCCCCTTCCCCTTGTTACCGGGGGTGCCTCGCAATGTGCATGCCAGTTGTGGTGTGGAGCGGTCAGGAGTGCTCGAAGGGCGGGCAGCGGGGGTTTTGGGGTTAAAACTTGTGCAGTGCGGTGCGGGTGCCTCTTTTATGGGCAGCACATCAACATCCGTCATTCCCGCGGAGGCGGGAACCCATACTGGCTGTCTTTGGAGATAATCGCGGAGGTTCGCCAGTATGGGTCCCCGCCTTCGCGGGGATGACGGTGGGGTTGCGCGTCAGGCTATCAGTGGCGGAAGTGGCGCATGCCGGTGAAGACCATCGCGAGGCCGGCTTCGTCCGCGGCGGCGATGACGTCGGCGTCGCGGATCGAGCCGCCGGGCTGGATCACCGCGGTCGCGCCCGCTTCCACAGCGGCCAGCAGGCCGTCGGCGAAGGGGAAGAACGCATCCGACGCGACTGCCGAGCCGATCGTGCGCGGGGTGGACCAGCCGGCCTTTTCTGCCGCGTCCTTCGCCTTCCAGGCGGCGATGCGCGCGGATTCGAGGCGGTTCATCTGGCCGGCACCGATCCCTGCGGTGCTGCCGTCCTTGGCGTAGACGATCGCGTTGGACTTGGTGTGCTTGGCGACGGTCCAGGCGAAGCGGCAGTCGAGGAGTTCCTGCGGTGTCGGCTGGCGCTTGGTGACGACCTTCAACTCGCCGGGCGTGCCGTTGTCGCGGCCCTGGACGAGCCAGCCGCCGGCGATCGACTTTGCCGTCAGACCTGCGCGGGCGGGATCGGGGAGGTCGCCGGTCAGCAGCAGGCGGAGATTCTTCTTGGCGGCGAACAGCGCGATCGCTTCCTCGTCGGCATCGGGGGCGACGACGACTTCGGTGAAGATGCCGGTGATCGCGCGTGCGGTCTCGGCGTCGAGCGTGCGGTTGACGGCGATGATGCCGCCGAATGCGGAGACCGTGTCGCAGGCGAACGCCGCGGCGTACGCTTCGGCGAGCGTGGCGCCGGTGGCGACGCCGCAGGGGTTGGCATGCTTGACGATCACGACGGAGGGCTCGGCATCGCGGAATTCGGCGATCAGTTCGAGCGCGGCGTCGGCGTCGTTGAGGTTATTGTAGCTGAGCGCCTTGCCCTGGAGCTGGCGGGCCTGGCCGATGCCGCGGACGGTGCCGGTTGCGGTGTAGAAAGCGGCGGACTGGTGCGGGTTCTCACCGTAGCGGAGCGTGTCGCCGCGCTTGAGCGTAATCGGCAGCGTGGCGGGGAATTCCTCGGCTTGGTCTACCGTGCCGAACCACGTCGCGATCGCCGAATCATAGGCTGCGGTGGTGGCGAACGCCTTCGCGGCAAGTTTCTTGCGGTCTTCGAGCGTGGTGGTGCCGCCCGATACCAGCGCATAGTCGGCGGGGTCGGTGACGATCGCGACATAGGCGTGGTTCTTGGCGGCCGAGCGCACCATGCTCGGGCCGCCGATGTCGATGTTCTCGATCACGGTGTCGCGGTCGGCACCCTTCGCGACGGTCGCCTCGAACGGGTAGAGGTTGACGATGACAAGGTCGATCGCGCCGATCTGGTGCTCGGCCATCGAGGCGGCGTGGCCGGCGTCGTCGCGGACCGCGAGCAGGCCGCCATGGACCATCGGGTGAAGCGTCTTGACGCGGCCGTCCATCATTTCGGGGAAGCCGGTGAGTTCGCTGACGTCGCGCACTTCCAAGCCGGCGGCGCGGAGGGCCGTCGCGGTGCCGCCGGTCGAGACGAGTTCTACGCCGTGGCTCGCGAGCGCCTTGCCGAGATCGACGATCCCGGTCTTGTCGGAGACGGACAGGAGCGCGCGCTTGATCGGGATGCTGGTCATGGGGGTCTTTCGTCGGGAGTCGCCGTGCGGCGGTGCCTTAGCGTTGGTTGACGTTGGGGAACAGGGGGCGAGCCGATCGAACCGCCACCCGTTCGCTCAAACTTGTCATCCCCGCGCAGGCGGGGATCCATAACCTCTGGAGCCGGCACATCTATCGCGAGGTTAGCCAATATGGGTTCCCGCCTCCGCGGGAATGACGAATCTGGCAGTCAGGCCTTCTTCAGTGCCCAGCTCACACTCGCGCCGCCGGCCGCGGCTTCGCCGGTGATCATCAGCTGCTGCGTCGCGACCGGGCGGCCGTCGGCGTCGATCCAGACGCTGTCCTCGACCACCAGCGCGCCGCCGCGGCAGCGGAATTGCCATAGGGGACCGCCGGGGAGGCGGAGGATCGCGCCCAGGCCGTCCGCCGTGGGGGAGACCTGCACGCCCTCCCCCAAATGGAAGCGGATCGCGAAGAGGGACAACCCGGCGCGGCGCTTGCGGCCCTGCGGCAACAGCGCGTCCTCGCCGCGGAGTTCGCGGCCGTCGCCGGTGAGCATCAGCTGGCGGCGGTGGAGGAAGCCCCAGCGGCGGACATAGCCGTCGTGGCTCGCCTCGATCCGGCTGGCGGCGTCCGATTCCTGGCGGCTGAGCTCGACTTCACCCACGCCGCGGCCGAGCGTGCCGTCGGCGAGGATCGCGGTCGAGTTGCTGTCGGCGATCGTCAGCGTGGAATGGGCGGCAGTCGAGCGCAAACCCTCGACCATCGCGGGCGGCAGTTGCGCGATGCCCGCGCGGGCGCCGCCGCAGTTGACGACGATCCGCGCCGGGCCATCGGAGAACTCGAACGCGAGCGTCGAGGCGCAGCCGCCTTCAACGAGGCGGGCGATCGGCGGCGGGGCGGCATCGACGATCAGCACTGCGGTGCCGGCGGCGAGGCGCTGATAGCCCCAGTCGCGCGCCTGGCGGAGCGGACGCGTGCGGACACCGCTGGCTTCGATGACCGCGGCGACCTGCGTTTCGCTGGCCGGCCCACCGCCCTGCCAGCTCGACAGGCCGCGATCAGCGTGCGCGACACCGAGCAGGGCCGCGACCATCCGGGTGAGCGTGACCGCGACCGTCTCGGGGAGTTCGGCGCTGCGGGCGGCGTAGCTTTCCTGGAGGAGCGTGAGCAGCTGGATCGAATCGAGCAGCATCGCCGGGCTGCGCGAGACCGAGCCGCCGTCGTCGAACAGGCCGGTGCCGAGCGCGCGGAGGAGGCCGGCTTCACCGAAGGCCTGGCGGGGCTCGCCGCCGGGGATGAGGAGTCCGGCCGCGACGACTCCGCACCACGCGGCGATGCGCGGCGCCCCCGCCGGCGCCTTGTCGGCATTGCGATCGAGGTGGAGTGCGCCCTTGGCGAGCGCGTTGAGCACCTTCGAGCGGTAGATCTGGTCGGACGACGACAGGATCAGCGGCGCGTGTGCGGTCCAGGCGAGGATCCGGCGGCCCCACATGTCCGGGCGCCACGCGATCCCGCCTTGCGTGTCGGCGTGCGCGGTCAGCCAGAGCCCCACGAGGTATTCGGCGATCGGTGCGCCCCGCGCGCGGGTCGCGACGGTCGACAGGTCGCGCAGCCACGCGAAACTGTGGAGATATTCGGCGAAGGGTTTGGGAAGCGGCTTCGACAGATCGAGCGTCTCGATGTCGCGCGCTTCGCCGCGGAACGAGAGGACGCCTTCGAGCAACATCGTGCCGCGCGGGATGTCGCCGAGAATGGGATCGTCGGGGACCGCGATCAGCTTCAGAGGGTAGCGGCCCTTGAGGCGGAGCGTGTGGAGCGGGGTGCGCCACGTCAGGCGGTGGAAGCGCTCGGCGAGGCGATCGGCGAGCGACAGCCCCTTGTCGCCGCCGAGCCGGATCAGGCGGCGGCCTTCGTCGATCCCGTCCGGTGCGGGATCGGTCACGGGATCACGCGGTTCGTTCACCCCCGCAACGCGGCGATGTTGGCGGCGTAGTGGTTGGGGCCGCCGCGGAAGACCGAGGTGCCCGCGACCAGCGCGTCGGCGCCGGCCTCGATGCAGCGTTTCGCCCACTCCGCATCGACGCCGCCATCGACTTCGAGATCGATCGTGCGGCCGCTCTTTTCGATCATCGTGCGGATCGCCGAGATCTTCTTGAGCTGGCTCGGGATGAAGCTCTGGCCGCCGAAGCCGGGGTTGACGCTCATCACCAGCACGAGGTCGACCATGTCCATGAGGTAGTCGAGCATCTTCGCCGGCGTGCCGGGGCAGATCACGACACCCGCGCGCTTGCCGAGGCTCTTGATGTGCTGGAGCGAGCGATGGATGTGCGGGCCAGCTTCGTAATGCACGGTGATGCAGTCGGCGCCGGCCTCCGCGAACGCGTCGAGATAGGCGTCGACGGGTGAGATCATCAAGTGGACGTCGAACGGCTTGGTGGTGACGCCGCGGACCGACTTCATGACCGCGGGGCCGAACGAGATGTTGGGGACGAAATGCCCGTCCATCACGTCGATGTGGATCCAGTCGGCGCCGGCCGCGTCGATGGCGCGGACCTCCTCGCCGAGTTTGGCGAAGTCGGCGGAGAGGATCGAGGGGGCGATGCGGACGGGTTGCATGGTTTTGTCCTAGCGCGGGATTCGCGTGGTGCGAAGGGTTTGGTTTTCGCCCCTCCCTGGAAGGGAGGGGGGAAGAATTTAGGCGCGCTTCAATCTTGCGATGAAGAAGCCGTCGCAGCCGCCTTGGTCGGCGAGCATGCCGGGGAGCGTGCGGACGGTACCTGCTTCTGTCGGGGTGATGCCGGCGGGGAGTTCGGACTGGTCCACCGGGGCGATCGTGTAGTCGCTGCGCGCGGACAGGAACGCGTCGAGTTGCGCTTCGCCTTCCGACGGTTCGAGTGAGCAGGTGGCGTACACCAAAGTGCCGCCCGGCTTCACCCAGTCCGCCGCCCGCGCGAAGATCCGCGCCTGCAACGCCGCGGTCTCGGCGATGATCGAGGGGCGGACGCGGTGGAGGACGTCGGGGTGGCGGCGGAAGATACCGGTGGCGCTGCACGGCGCGTCGATCAGGATCGCGTCGGCGGGCTCGGTCGGTGCCCATTCGAGGATGTCGGCGTTGACGACCTCGGCCTTCAGGTGCGTGCGGTAGAGGTTCTCGCGCAGGCGCTTGATGCGGCTCTGCGAATTGTCGACCGAGGTGACGGTCCAGCCGGCGCTCGCGAGTTGCAGCGTCTTGCCGCCGGGCGCCGCGCAGAGATCGAGGACATTCCCCTCCCCTTTGCCGAGCAACCGCGCGGGGAGCGAGGCGGCGATGTCCTGTACCCACCAGGCGCCGTCGCCGAAGCCGGCCATGTCGGGGACGGAGTCATGGTCGCCCAAGCGGAGATGGCCGGGCATGAAGCTTTCGCCGCCGAGTTTCTCGCGCCAGCCTTCGGTTTCGGACGGGTCGGCGATCGTCAGGTCGAGCGGCGGCACCTGCGCGATCGCGCGGCCGGCGGCGTCGACCATCTCCTCGCCCCACGCGGCTTCCCAGCGGAGTTCGACGGGGGCCGGCAACGTCGGCACCTCGGGGAGCAGCATGTTGGCGCGGAACAGCGTGCCGAACACGCCGTGGACGAGTTTGCGCGGGCCGCCGTCGACCAACGGCAACACGGTCGAGATCGCAGCGTGCGAGGGGGTGCCGAGGATCAGCACCTGGACGAGCGCGATGCGGAGCGCCATGCGCGCCTTCGCATCGTCGGGCAGGTTGGTCTTGGTGACCGAATCGATCATCGCGTCGAGATCGGGGAGGCGGCGCAGCGTCTCGGCGGCGATCGCATGGGCGAGGCCACGGTCTGGGCCGTGGATCGCGCGCGTGGCGGCGGGGAGTGCGGATTCGAGCGACTCGCCGCGGCGGAGCACGGCGTCTAGCAGGCGGAGCGCGGCGCGGCGGGTCGGGACGCCGAGCGGCTCGGGGGCGTGGGTATAGTCGGGCATATGAAGGTCCTTCGCGTTCGGTTTGGCGCGCGGCTTGTGGCAAAGCGGCGCGACAGGGCCCATGTGGCGGTTACGACGCCAACACGCAAATCCGGAGAGCCGCGATGGGCCAGCGCCCCGATCACGTTAAGCCACCCGAATATCTCGCGAAGAATACGCCGGTGCCGAAACCCGAAGCGATCGTGCCGGACAAGGACCCCGAGCCGCGCGATCCTACGCGGTACGGCGACTGGGAGCTGAAGGGCATGGCGATCGATTTTTGAGGACCGATCGTCCCAGGCGTATCAGTCCTTAAGATCGGCCTTCGGGAAGAAATGCTCGACGACGCTGTTCGCCAAACGCGACGGGCGCAGCGTCTCGGCATCGAGGCAGCACCAGCTCGACTTCACCTCGGCGAGCACATCCTCGCCGCGCTTGATGATCGTCTCGTAGAATGCCCGCGCACCCTGGACCTTCTCGAGCAGCACCGTCGCGATGACGTCGTCGTCAAGGAACGCGGGCTTGCGGTAGGTGATCTCGTGCTTGAGCGCCACCCAGAGGTGCCCGGCGACGGCTTCGGCGGGCGCCAAGCGCTGCCAATGGTCGATCACTGCGGCCTGTACCCACTTCAGATAGTTCGCGTTGTTGACGTGACCCATGAAGTCGATGTCGGCCGGCTCGATGCCGATGGCGTAGGTATGGGGGAGAGCTGTGGACACGCGCTGCATATAGCATGCGAACCTGAACATAGCGATGACGGCGGCGCTTCGATACCGACAATAAACGCTATTCCGGATGCGTCGCGCGGGCCCTAGCATCCGACCTGCGCCCTCCTCTTGTGTTGCCCAAATACAACACCATCTTTCGGCCAACACCGAACCAATCCCACAGGAATTCGTCATGAACATCGACAAATTCACCGACCGCGCGAAGGGCTTCCTGCAATCCGCGCAGACCGTCGCGATCCGCATGAACCACCAGCGGATCGCGCCCGAGCATCTGCTGAAGGCACTGCTGGAGGACGAGCAGGGCATGGCCGCCGGGCTGATCAAGGCCGCGGGCGGCGACGCCAAGCGCGCGACGTCGGAGACCGATCTGGCGCTCGCGAAAATCCCGGTCGTGTCGGGCTCGGGCGCGCAGACCACGCCGGGAATCGACAACGACGCGGTGCGCGTGCTCGATCAGGCCGAGCAGATTGCCAGCAAGGCGGGCGACAGCTTCGTCACCGTCGAGCGGCTGCTGGTCGCGCTCGCGCTGTCGCTCAACACCGCGGCGGGCAAGGCCTTGAAGGCGGGCGGCGTGACGCCCGAGGGGCTGAACACCGCGATCAACGGCCTGCGCCAGGGTCGCTCAGCCGACACCGCGGGCGCCGAGGATCGCTATGATGCGCTCAAGAAATTCGCGCGCGACCTCACCCAGGCGGCGCGCGACGGCAAGCTCGACCCCGTCATCGGCCGCGACGAGGAAATCCGTCGCACCATCCAGATCCTCGCGCGCCGGACCAAGAACAATCCGGCGCTGATCGGCGAACCCGGCGTTGGGAAAACGGCTATCGCGGAAGGGCTAGCCCTTCGGATCGCCAATGGTGACGTGCCCGATACGCTGAAGGACCGCCGGCTGATGTCGCTCGACCTAGGCTCGTTGATCGCAGGGGCGAAATATCGCGGCGAGTTCGAGGAGCGGCTGAAGGGCGTGCTCGACGAAGTGAAGGCCGCCGAGGGCGACATCATCCTGTTCATCGACGAGATGCACCAGCTGATCGGCGCGGGCAAATCCGAGGGCGCGATGGATGCAGGCAATCTGCTCAAGCCAGCCCTCGCGCGTGGCGAACTCCACTGCGTCGGCGCGACCACGCTCGACGAGTATCGCAAATATGTCGAGAAGGACCCCGCTTTGCAGCGGCGGTTCCAGCCCGTCATGGTCGGCGAACCGACGGTCGAGGACACGATCTCGATCCTGCGCGGACTGAAGGAAAAGTACGAGTTGCATCACGGCGTGCGGATCACCGACGGCGCGATCGTCGCCGCGTCGACGCTGTCGAACCGCTACATCACCGACCGCTTCCTGCCCGACAAGGCGATCGACCTGATGGACGAGGCCGCCTCGCGGATCCGCATGGAGGTCGAATCGAAGCCCGAGGCGATCGAAAATCTCGACCGGCGGATCATCCAGCTGAAGATCGAGCGCGAGGCGTTGAAGCGCGAAACCGACGACGCGTCGGTCGACCGGCTCGACACGCTGGAGGGCGAACTCGTCAATCTTGAGGAGCAATCCGCCGAGCTGACGACGCGCTGGAAGGGCGAGAAGGACAAAATTAATGCTGAGGCGCGGGTGAAGGAACAGCTCGATGCCGCCCGGCTCGAACTGGAGCAGGCGCAGCGGTCGGGCGATCTCGCCAAGGCGGGCGAGCTTTCCTACGGCACGATTCCGGGGTTGCAGCGCCAGCTCGACGAGGCGGCGGGGGCTACCAAGGGCGCGATGCTGCGGGAGGAGGTGACCGCGGATGATATCGCCGGCGTCGTCAGCCGCTGGACCGGTATTCCGGTGGAGCGGATGCTTCAGGGCGAGCGCGACAAGCTGCTGGCCATGGAGGCGACGATCGGCAAGCGCGTGATCGGCCAGGCGCATGCGGTAAAGGCGGTGTCGACCGCGGTCCGCCGTGCGCGTGCGGGGTTGCAGGATCCTAACCGGCCGCTGGGCTCGTTCCTGTTCCTCGGGCCTACCGGCGTCGGCAAGACCGAGCTGACCAAGGCGCTCGCGGAGTTCCTGTTCGACGATCCGAGCGCGATGGTCCGCATCGACATGAGCGAGTTCATGGAGAAGCACGCGGTCGCGCGGCTGATCGGCGCGCCTCCGGGCTATGTCGGCTATGAGGAAGGCGGCGTGCTGACCGAGGCGGTGCGCAGGCGGCCGTACCAGGTCATTCTGTTCGACGAGGTCGAGAAGGCACACGGCGACGTGTTCAACGTGCTGTTACAGGTGCTCGACGACGGCCGGCTGACCGACGGCCAGGGGCGCACGGTGGATTTCAGCAACACGCTGATCATCCTGACGTCGAACCTCGGCAGCCAGTATCTGGCGAACATGGCGGAGGGCGACGACGTGTCGTCGGTCGAGCCGCAGGTGATGGAGATCGTACGGTCTCACTTCCGCCCGGAGTTCCTCAACCGGCTCGACGAAGTGATCCTGTTCCACCGGCTTGGACAGGCGCACATGGCGCCGATCGTCGACATCCAGGTGTCGCGCGTCGACAAGCTGCTGGCGGATCGCAAGATCGTGCTAGATCTGACCGACGCCGCACGCGCGTGGCTCGGCCGGGTGGGCTACGACCCGGTGTACGGTGCGCGGCCGTTGAAACGCGCGGTCCAGCGGTATCTGCAGGATCCGCTCGCCGACATGATCCTGCGCGGCGAGGTGAAGGACGGCGCGACCGTCAAGGTCGACGAGGGCGACGGGAAGCTGGTGCTCCAGGTCGCCTGAACGCGAAAAGGGCGACTTCCCCGAGGAAGCCGCCCTTTTTACGATTAAGCGATGTGCGTTAGAACGTGAAGTTCGCACCGGCGCGGAAGGTACGGCCGATGACGCCGGCATAATGCCAGGTCGGCAGATAGTTCGTGCCGGAATACGAAGCCGGTGCGATCGGCGCCTTCTCGTTGGTGAAGTTGCCGACATTGAAGTTGAACGAGAACTTGTCGTTCACGGCAACGGCCACGTTCAGATCGGCGTAGATGAAGCGCTTGACGTTACAGAACTTCGTACCGGTACCGTAGAGGTTGCCGTCGAGGTCGGGATCATCCGAGCAGGTCAGTGGTGTACCCTCGTCGGCGGCCACTTCCTTGATCTTCGACACATAATAGGTCGTCGCGCTGATCGACAGTGCCCCGAACTCTAGCGTGTTCTGCCAGTTGCCGCGCCACTTCGGCGTACCCGCGCCCGACGACAGCTCGTACGGTCCGAGCGTACCGGCGAACTTCTGGATCACGCCGTCGCCATTGTCCTGGTTGTACTTCAGGACGCGGGTCACGTCGGCCCGGCTGACGAAGCGGATGTCGTCGGTCAGCGGAATGTTGGCGTTGAGGCCGAAATCGAGCCCCTCGGTCTTGACGCTCGCCGCGTTCACATAGGGCGCATTGATGATCAGCACGCGGGGAATCGCAGTCGGAAACAGCGGATCGATCGCGTCGACCGCCGACACCGTATAACCGGCCGGCAGCGGCTGCCCGGCGTAATAGGCAGCACGAGCGGCGCCGGCGTTCGGGCCGGTCACGATCACGTCGCTCTTCTTGATGTTGTAGTAATCGACCGTGAAGCTCAGCCACGGCAGCGGCTGGACGACCGTACCCGCGGTGAAGCTGCGCGACTTCTCAGGCTTCAGATCGGGGTTGCCGCTGAAGCCCGAGCCGAGGCTGTAGGACTGCGCATACGGGTTCGTGTTCGGCGTGAGACCCGAGTTCGCAGGAGGGTTGATCAAACCGCCATGCGCAAGCTGGAAGCTGGTCGGCGGCGTGTAGGTGACGAAACCGGCAAAGCTGCTGAGCGGGTTGTTCTCGGCGAACGTCGGTGCACGGAAGCCCTGCGAATAGGTACCGCGGATCGCGAGTTCCTTGATCGGCGTGAACTTCGCGCCGACCTTCGGCGAGAAGCGTCCGAACCCTTCCGAATAGTGATCGTAACGGCCCGACGCGTTGATCTCGAGCTGCGTCAGCACCGGTGCGCTGATTTCGAAATACGCCGCCGAAACGGTGTGCTTGCCGAATGCTGCCGAGGTGTTGGCGTAACGATCGAGGTTGGCGTTCAGGCTGTTATTCTCTTCGACCTCGTGACGCACCTGCCCACCGACGGCGAGCTGGAGCGGACCACCCGGAAGCTGGAACAATGCCTTGCTGATCGACCCGTCGAGCGACACCATCGAGGTGTGCGACCCTACCGTGTAGGTCGGCGAGACTAGCGCGCGTGTTGCGGCGCTGTTCTGGCTTGGATCCATGAAGTTGTACGCGCCGGTGTTGATCGCCTGCTTCAGGCCGGCGATGTTGATCACACCGAACGACGTGATGTTGAGATTGTCCTTCGCGCCGACCGCGTCGACCTGCCAGTTCCAGCCATCGCCGAAATCGCCATGCAGGCCGGCGGCACCGCGGATGACTTCGTTGGTGCGGCTCGTCCCGACGGGGATGTCGCCGAACAGATAATAGATGCGGGCAGCGCTGTCCTCGCCAGCCAGCGCGTACGGGTTGTTCGGATTCCGCGTCCGATCGGCGGCAGTCGCGCAGTTCACGCCCGCAGCGCAGATGTAGACGGGAAGGACGATGCCCGGGTTGCTCGACGCCAGGGCTGGGGCTGCACCGTAAGGCTGCGTCTGACGGATCGCCGCAGGCGGACGAACGATGTCGACCCGGCTGTTGGAATAGCTGCCGGTGACATAGCCTTCGATATTGTCGCTAAGACGGACGCTCAAGCGACCGCTAAAGTTGTAGCGTTCCTGCATCGGCTGGATCTGGCCGTATTCGTACGTGTTGTCGTGACGGCATCCAGTGCCTCGCGAGGCGCCGCTCGTGACCGTATAAGTCCCGTTTGCGCAGTTCGTGTTCAGCGTCGTGTAGTTGCTGTAGGGAACCGTCAGCCCGGCTGCGTTGACGTAAGTTCCGCTCGGGGTCGCCGCCGTGCTACCTGCAAAGGGGTTGTTCGTATCCGTCTGCCCGGCCCGGACCACGACGGCATTGGCGGTTGCCGTCGTCAGCGAACTATCGGCGGCGTTGCCGTCGATCCCGCCGATCGAGCTCAAGTCGAGCGTGTTGTACGGAAACCCACGATCCTTCACGGCAATCGCGGAGTCACGCTGATATTCGCCGTTGACGTAGAAATTCCAACCGGTCGAGGCGTAGTCGCCAAAGCCGGCGGTCAGGTTGGCACGGTAGCGGCTGCCGTCGCCATGCTCGCTCACGCCGCCTTCGGCCGTGCCGGCGACGCCGACGAACTGCTTCTTCATGATGACGTTGACCACGCCACCGATCGCGTCGGCGCCATAGGTTGCCGATGCGCCGTCCTTCAGCACTTCGATCCGCTCGACCGCGCTGAACGGGATCGAATTGAGATCGACATAGGCGTTGTGGCCATCGTCGTTGAGCGGGAAGTTGGTCGAACGCAGGCCGTCGATCAACACCAGCGTCGACGACACGCCCAGACCGCGCAGCGACACCGCCGCACCACCGGCCGAGAAGCCGTTCTGGAACCCGGTCGAGATCGACCCGGCGCCATCGGCCGAGATCGACCGCACCGCGTCGTTGATGTTGGTGATGCCTGCCCGCGTGAGGTTCTCGGTCGTCAGCACGGTGACGGGCGACGGCGTCTCGGTATCGGTACGACGAAACCGCGAACCGGTGACGACGATGTCCTGAGCTGGCGCATCGGCCGAGGCCTTGTCAGCGGTTTGTGCCGGAAGCGGCGCAGTCGTGGCAGCCGTTGCGTCAGGAGTTGTCGTCGCGTCCTGCGCGAACCCCGAAGCCGTCGACATGATGAACGCCAGCGGCGTCGCAGCAGCGAGAAGCATTGCCCTGGACTTAAAGCAAGATGTTGTGATCACGAACAATTCCCCAAATCGACCCGACACGGTCGTTTTGACGATCCGTATCGGTCATGGCCTACCCCTACCTGCCGAAACGTACGGTGATGCAAGGCGGTGACAGAGGCATGCGAGCCTCCAGATTTCGAGTAAAGACGCCATGACTTGAAATTGTAACTTTCGGAAACCTAGTGCCGAAAAGGACACAGAATATGACATATCTGTTAGATTTGGTCGATTGAACGGCTGTTATGCGTCGTCGTCGTCACCTGCGCGCTGCCATCGGCAATCACGCTATTTCCGTCTGAATAGGGTCTATTCGATGCGGTCCTGTGGACCCGTGCCGCCGTATGGACGGAAGCCGGCTGGTGCGGCGCTTACCGAGCTCAACGCGCTCGCCAGAATTACCAAACGCCGTTCGGACCTCGTCGTCGCCCTCAACGAGACACTGCGCGGGGACGGCTTCATTAAAGCTATACGCCGCCATCCAACCGCGCTGGCATCATAGTGCCGCTGGTCAGGGAAAAAATCGGGCAGGACGCGGCCTGGCCGGCGCGAGGGTAAACTCGCCCCGCACGCTGAACTTGTCGAGCCGGATCTGACGAGAAAGCGATCGATCGTTTCAGCGATATGCTGCGTAAAAAGATGCGGGGCGAGAGCAGCGCTCTCCGGTCCGCCTACCTCAAAATGTTGATCGATACGGCAAGTGCGTCGAAGCGGGAGATCATGCCCTCCGGTCCGGTCCCATGACTTGAAAACAGTGTCGCTGCAGGACGTTTCGTCGAAGACGGTACACTGCCCGTCTTCGATCAGTAATGGTGCCCGGAAGAGGACTCGAACCTCCACGACCTTGCGATCGCCAGCACCTGAAGCTGGTGCGTCTACCAATTCCGCCATCCGGGCACTGGGTAGGAGGGCGCCTCTAGTGGAGGGTCCCGATGCTTGTCAACACGCCTCTTGCTGGGGCAAGGGGTTATTCGTGATTGGCAGGCAAAACAAAGTGGACGGACGCGCGATGAACGACAAACTGGTGACGCTGATCGGGGGTGGCGGTTTCGTCGGCCGCTATGTCGCACAGGCGCTGCTGGCGACGGGCGCACGCGTCCGCATCGCACAGCGCGATCCGCGGCAGGCGTTCTTCCTGAAACCGCTCGGCGGGCTCGGCCAGACGCAGTTCGTCGGCGCCGACGTCACCAAGCCCGAGACGATTGCGCATGCGGTGCACGGCTCGGACGTGGTGGTGAACCTAGTCGGCGTGCTCGCGGGCGATTTCCAGCGCGTCCAGGCACTCGGCGCGCAGACGGTGGCGCAGGCTGCGGCGAAGGCCGGCGTCGGTGCGCTCGTGCACGTCTCGGCGATCGGCGCCGATCCCGCGTCCGCTTCGGCCTACGGCAAGTCCAAGGGACAGGGCGAGGCAGCGGTGCTCGAAGCGTTCCCGAACGCGACCATCCTGCGACCGTCGATCGTGTTCGGCCAGGAAGACCAGTTCGTGAACCGCTTTGCCGGGATGATCGCCAAGGCGCCGGTCGTGCCGGTCCTGCGCGCGGGCGCGAAGTTCCAGCCGGTGTTCGTCGGCAACGTGGCCGACGCGGTGGTCGCAGCGGCGTCCGATCCCGAAACCTTCGGCGGCCAGACGCTGGAACTCGGCGGGCCGGATATCATCACGATGGGCAATCTCATCCGCTGGATCGCCAAGACGATCGGCCGCAATCCCTCGATCATCGAGCTGCCGGACTTTGCCGGTGCGCTGATCGCCAAGGGCGGCTTCCTGCCGGGCGCGCCGATCACCAAGGACCAGTGGACGATGCTGCAGAGCGACAATATCGTCACCGGCACCGATGGCCTCGCAGCGTTCGGGATCGAGGCGACGCCGCTGTCGACGGTCGCGCCGGGCTGGCTGGTACGCTTTCGCAAGGCCGGACGGTTCGGCCGGCGCGCCGAAACGCGTGCGGAAGTTCACGCAGGCTGATGCTGCACGTGCTAAGCCTGCCCTGACACCCGCGCCTTTTTTGAAACCCGCGACGCCGGAGCGCCTGCTTGACCGAACTTCTCACCGTCATCCTCCTCGGCATCGTCGAAGGGATCACCGAATTCCTTCCCGTCTCGTCGACTGGGCATCTGATTCTCGCGACACGGCTGCTCGGCTATGACGCGGGGCGCTGGGAAGTTTTCAACGTCGTGATCCAGCTCGGCGCGATTCTCGCGATCGTCGTGCTGTACTGGCGGACGTTCTGGGCGGTCGGCATGGGGCTGTTGAAGCGCGAACCGAAATCCTGGCTGTTCCTGCGCAACCTCGTGGTCGCGTTCATCCCGGCAGCGGTGATCGGCCTCGCGCTGCACAAGTATATCGAGGCGCTGCTCGGGAATGCTGAGGTCGTCGCGATCGCGCTGATCGTCGGCGGCTTCGCGATCCTCGCGGTCGAGCGGTTCGCCCCACGCAGCGACATCAGCGGCGTTGCGGACATCCCGCTGAAGACGGTGATCGGTATCGGTTTCCTTCAGTGCCTGGCGATGGTCCCCGGCGTCAGCCGCTCCGGTGCGACGATTCTCGGTGCGCTGGCGTTGGGCGTCGAGCGGCGCACGGCGGCCGAGTTCAGCTTCTTTCTCGCGATCCCGACGATGCTGGGGGCAAGCGCGCTCGAACTGCTGAAGAACCGCGATGCGATCGCTAGCGGCGGCGGTGTCGGGCTGGGCGCGATCGCGATCGGCGCTGCGGTGTCGTTCATCGTCGCGCTGCTGGTCGTGAAGTGGTTCGTCGGGATCGTCACCAAGCACGGGTTCGTGCCTTTTGCCTGGTACCGGGTAGCTGCCGGCTCGGCCGCGTTGGTCTGGCTACTGAGCAAGTAGGCCCGCCTCGGTATCAATAAGGCTTGTTGAGAATTGTTCTTAGATAATTTCACGAATTTTATCGATTAATACGACAGTGATGCTGACATAATGGTCGATTTCACGGTGACAAGCCCCCGATGGCGCAATAACGCGGCTGTCGGAGGCATGTATGGCGAACGATTCGATGCTAAAGTTTGTCGGGCGGGAGCAATCCTATCCGGCAAAGCGCACCGCGGATGAGCGGCAGGAGGATTTCCGTGAGATCGCGCAGCGATACGCGGTTGAGCCCGCCGAGGAACAGGCCGGACGCTGCTCGCAGTGCGGCGTGCCCTATTGCTCGGTCCATTGCCCGCTGCACAACCATATCCCCGACTGGCTCCGGCTGACCGCGGAAGGGCGGCTGCGCGAGGCGTACGAGCTGAGCAACGCGACCTCGACCATGCCCGAGATCTGCGGCCGGATCTGTCCGCAGGACCGCCTGTGCGAAGGCAATTGCGTCATCGAATTCACCGGGCACGGCGCGGTCACGATTGGTTCGGTCGAGAAGTTCATCACCGACACCGCCTGGGAGAATGGCTGGGTCGAACCGCTGGTGCCGGGCAAGTCGCGCGGCCAGTCGGTCGGCGTGATCGGTGCGGGGCCGGCAGGTCTTACCGCGGCGGAATATCTGCGCGGACACGGCTACGACGTCCATGTTTACGACCGCTATGACCGCGCGGGCGGGTTGCTCACCTACGGCATCCCCGGCTTCAAGCTCGAAAAGCCGATCGTCATGCGCCGTGTAGAGCGGCTCAAGGCAGCCGGCATCGTCTTCCACGAAGGCTTCGCGGTCGGCGATGACGCGAGCCTCGACGATCTCCGCCAGCGCCACGACGCGATCCTGATCGCGACCGGCGTCTACAAGGCGCGCGCGATGGACCTGCCGGGTGGCGGATCGAACGGCGTGGTCGCCGCGCTCGACTTCCTCGTCGCGTCGAACCGCAAGGGTTTCGGTGACGCGGTCCCCGCGTTCGACGACGGCAGCCTGAATGCCGAGGGCAAGGACGTCGTCGTGATCGGCGGCGGCGACACCGCGATGGACTGCGTCCGCACCGCGATCCGCCAGGGCGCCAAGTCGGTGAAATGCCTCTACCGTCGCGACCGCGCCAACATGCCCGGATCGCAGCGCGAAGTCGCCAATGCCGAGGAGGAGGGCGTCGAGTTCGTCTGGCTCTCGGGGCCGCAGAGCTTCGACGGCGGTGACGTGGTGTCGAGCGTAAAGGTCCGGAAGATGCGTCTCGGCGCGCCCGACGCAAGCGGCCGGCGTGCCCCGGAACCCGATCCCGCCGGCGATTATTCGGTCGACGCGGATCTCGTTATAAAGGCGCTCGGCTTCGACGCCGAGGACCTGCCGACGCTGTTCGCAACGCAGGAGCTTGGCGTGAGCCGTTGGGGCACCGTACTGGTCGACGGCAAGACGCTGATGACCTCGCTCGACGGCGTGTTCGCAGCGGGCGACATCGTCCGCGGTGCGAGCCTCGTCGTCTGGGCGATCCGCGACGGCCGCGACGTCGCCGCGACGATGCACAAATGGCTGAAGACCAAGGCGGCCAACGCGAAGGTTGCGGCATGAGGCACGGGTTTCTCAGCGCCGTGTTGCTGGCGGGCGCAATGTTGCCGTCGGCGGCGCATGCGCAGGCATCGCCTGTCGCCGTCCCGGCCCCCGATCCGGCCCGCCTCACGGCGGCGCGCGAGCTGATTAACGTGCTGATGCCGCCCGAATCGCGTGAACGGATGATCGAAAGCATGATCGCCCCGATGCTCGGCAATCTGCAGCAGGGCATGGCGCAGAGCCCGATGTTCAGCAGTGCGATGGCGGATCATCCGGAGATGCAGACGCGGTTTGCCACCTTTCTGGAACGGCAGCAGGCGCGCACGATGACACTGATGCGCGACGGATTGCCGAGCATGGTCGAGGCGATGGCGCGCGCCTATGCACGACGCTTCGATGTCGCCCAATGCCGTGACATCAAGGCGTTCTTCGCGACGCCGAGCGGCCGTGCGTACATGCAGCAATCGCTGACGATCATGGCCGACCCAGACGTCGCCGCCTGGCAGCGGTCGATGATGCAATCCTCGATGGCCCACATGCAGGCCGATGTCGCCGAATTCGCCAAGCAGGCTGCCACGCCCGAAGAGAAGAAGAAGTGACGATGACCGATTTCATCACCGATCAACGCGCCCGTCTCGCCGAGCACGGCATGTACCGCCCCGAATTCGAGGGCGACGCGTGCGGTGTGGGCCTCGTCGCCGCCACTGATGGCCGCGCGTCGCGCCGCGTCGTGCAGTCCGCGGTCGATGCGCTGAAAGCCGTGTGGCACCGCGGCGCGGTCGATGCGGACGGCAAGACCGGTGATGGCGCGGGCCTCCACATCGACCTGCCGTTGCGCTTCTTCGATGATGCGGTCGCCGCGTCGGGCCACAAGGTGCGCCCGAACCGGTTGGCCGTCGGCATGATCTTTCTCCCCCGTACCGACCTCGGCGCGCAGGAGGATTGCCGGACGATCGTCGAGAGCGCGATCATCGAGGCGGGCTACACCATCTATGGCTGGCGCCAGGTGCCCGTCGACGTGTCGGTGATCGGCCAGAAGGCGCAGGCGACGCGCCCCGAGATCGAGCAGATCATGATCGCCGGGCCCTTGCCCGAGGAACAGGACGCCGCTGAGTTCGAGAAGACGCTGTATCTCGTCCGCCGCCGGATCGAGAAGCGCGTGATCGCGGCGCAGATCCAGGGCTTCTACATCTGTTCGCTGTCGTGCCGCTCGATCATCTACAAGGGGCTGTTCCTCGCCGAATCGCTGTCCGTCTTCTACCCGGACCTGTGCGACCAGCGCTTCGAAAGCCGCGTCGCGATCTTCCATCAGCGATATTCGACCAACACCTTCCCGCAATGGTGGCTGGCGCAACCGTTCCGCTGCCTCGCGCATAACGGCGAGATCAACACGATCCGCGGCAACAAGAACTGGATGCTCTCCCACGAGATCCGCATGGCGAGCCTCGCGTTCGGCGACAATTCGGAGGACATCAAGCCGGTGATCCCCGCCGGTGCGTCCGACACCGCCGCGCTAGATGCCGTGTTCGAGGCGATCTGCCGCTCGGGCCGCGATGCGCCGACCGCCAAGCTGATGCTGGTGCCCGAAGCCGCCAGCCCGGACATGCCGCTCGAGCATACCGCGATGTACCAGTATCTCGCGAGCGTGATGGAGCCGTGGGACGGCCCCGCCGCGCTGGCGATGACCGATGGCCGCTGGGCGGTCGCGGGCATGGACCGCAACGCGCTGCGTCCGCTCCGCTATACGCTGACCTCCGACGGCCTGCTGATCGTCGGGTCCGAGAGCGGCATGGTCGTCGTTCCCGAATCGACGATCGTCGCCAAGGGACGGCTCGGACCGGGCGAAATGATCGCGGTCGACCTCGACGAAGGGCGCCTGCTCCAGGATCGCGAAGTGAAGGATCGCATCTCCGGCGAGGCGGATTACGCCGCGATGATCGGCGAATTCCACACGCTCGCCGACCTGCCGTCGGTCGAGGACGCGATCGTCCGCTACGACCGCGCCGAACTAGCCCGTCGCCAGGTCGCGGCGGGGCAGACGATGGAGGACATGGAGCTGATCCTGTCGCCGATGGTCGAATCCGCCAAGGAAGCGATCGGATCGATGGGTGACGACACGCCGCTCGCGGTGATCTCGGACAAGCCGCGCCTGATCAGCCAGTTCTTCCGCCAGAACTTCTCGCAGGTCACCAACCCGCCGATCGATCCGTTGCGCGAGCGCCACGTGATGTCGCTGAAGACGCGGTTCGGCAATCTCGCCAACATCCTTGACGTCCGCGACCAGCGCGAGCGCGTGCTGGTGCTCGATTCGCCGGTACTGACGGGCGAGCATTGGTCGCGGTTGAAGGCGCATTTCGGTAACGCGGTCGCCGAGATCGACTGCACGTTCGACGTCGGCGGCGGCCCCGAGAAGCTCCGCGCGGCGATCCAGCGGATCCGCAACGAAGCGGAGCAAGCCGTCCGCCAGGGCAAGAGCGAGATATTCCTGACCGACGAAGCGATCAGCGAAGACCGTGTCGGCATCGCCGGCGTGCTCGCGGTCGCCGCCGTCCACACGCACCTCGTTCGCCGTGGCCTACGCTCCTATGCGTCGATCAACGTCCGCTCGGCCGAATGCCTCGACACGCATTATTATGCCGTGCTGATCGGCGTCGGTGCGACCACCGTGAACGCCTATCTCGCCGAAGCCGCGATCGTCGATCGCCAGTCGCGCGGGCTGTTCGGCGATCTCGACCTCGCCGAATGCCTCCGCCGCCACCGTGTCGCGGTCGAGGAGGGGCTGCTCAAGATCATGTCGAAGATGGGCATCGCGGTCATCTCGTCCTACCGCGGTGGCTATAATTTCGAGGCGGTCGGCCTGTCGCGCAGCCTGGTGAACGACCTGTTCCCCGGCATGCCTGCCAAGATCAGCGGCGAGGGCTATAAGTCGCTCCACGTCAACGCGACCGATCGCCACGAAGCGGCGTTCGACCCGGCGGTCGCCACGCTGCCGATCGGCGGCTTCTATCGCCAGCGCCATACCGGCGAGACGCACGCCTATTCCGCACAGCTGATGCACCTGCTCCAGACCGCGGTCGCGACCGACAGCTATACGAGCTATCTGCAATTCTCGCGCGGCGTGTCCGACCTGCCGCCGGTGTATCTGCGCGATCTGCTCCAGTTCAACTTCCCCGCGGAAGGCGTTCCGGTCGATCAGGTCGAGGCGATTACCGAGATCCGGAAGCGCTTCGTGACGCCGGGCATGTCGCTCGGCGCGCTGTCGCCGGAAGCGCACGAGACGCTGGCGATCGCGATGAACCGGATCGGCGCGAAGGCTGTGTCGGGCGAGGGCGGCGAGGATAAATCGCGCTTCGTGCCGTATGCGAACGGTGACAACGCCAACTCGTCGATCAAGCAGGTCGCGAGCGGCCGGTTCGGCGTGACGGCGGAATATCTGAACGCGTGCGAGGAGATCGAGGTCAAGGTCGCACAGGGCGCCAAGCCCGGCGAGGGCGGCCAGCTGCCCGGCTTCAAGGTCACCGAGTTCATCGCCAAGCTGCGCCATGCGACGCCTGGCGTGACGCTGATCTCGCCGCCGCCGCACCACGACATCTACTCGATCGAGGATCTCGCCCAGCTCATCTACGACCTGAAGCAGATCAACCCGCGCGCCCGTGTCTGCGTAAAGCTGGTCTCGTCGGCGGGTATCGGCACCGTCGCGGCGGGTGTCGCGAAGGCGCATGCCGACGTGATCCTGATCGCTGGCCATGTCGGCGGCACGGGTGCGTCGCCTCAGACGTCGATCAAATATGCCGGCACGCCGTGGGAAATGGGTCTGTCGGAGGTCAACCAGGTGCTGACGCTCAACGGCCTGCGCGGTCGCGTGCGGTTGCGCACCGATGGCGGGCTGAAGACGGGGCGTGACATCGTCATCGCCGCGATCCTCGGCGCGGAAGAGTTCGGGATCGGCACGCTGTCGCTGGTCGCGATGGGCTGCATCATGGTGCGGCAATGCCATTCGAACACGTGCCCGGTCGGCATCTGCACGCAGAACGACGCGCTCCGCCAGAAGTTCGTCGGCACGCCCGAGAAGGTGATCAACCTGATGACCTTCATCGCCGAGGAAGTCCGCGACATCCTCGCGCGGCTCGGCGTGAAGAGCCTCGACGACGTGATCGGTCGCACCGAATTGCTGCGGCAGGTCAGCCGCGGGGCGGAGCATCTCGACGATCTCGATCTGAATCCGATCCTGGCGAAGGTCGATGCCGACGATTCGCAGCGCCGGTTCTCGCTCTCGACCTTCCGCAACGAAGTCCCCGACAGTCTCGACGCGCAGATCATCAAGGACGCGTCGGCGGTGTTCTCGCGCGGCGAGAAGATGCAGCTGACCTATTCGGTGCGCAACACGCACCGCGCGGTTGGTACCCGGCTGTCGAGCGAGATCACGCGGAAGTTCGGGATGTCGACGCTGGCCGACAACCACGTGACGATCCGGCTGCGCGGGTCGGCGGGCCAGTCGCTCGGCGCGTTCCTGTGCAAGGGCATCACCTTGGAAGTGTTCGGCGATTCGAACGACTATGTCGGCAAGGGGCTCTCGGGCGGCACGATCATCGTCCGCCCGGCGGTGAGTTCGCCGCTGGCGAGCCAGGACAACACGATCATCGGCAACACCGTGCTCTATGGTGCGACGTCGGGCCGGCTGTTCGCGGCGGGGCAGGCGGGCGAGCGCTTTGCGGTCCGCAATTCGGGCGCGATCGTGGTCGTCGAAGGCTGCGGCGCGAACGGGTGCGAGTATATGACCAACGGCATCGCCGTGGTGCTCGGCGCGGTCGGCGCGAACTTCGGCGCTGGGATGACCGGCGGGATGGCGTTCGTCTACGATCCCGACGGCGTGTTCGCGAAGCGCGCCAACCCCGAGAACATCACCTGGGACCGCGTGAAGTCGCTGCACTGGGCCGACGTGCTACTCGACTTGGTCCGGGATCATGCGGACCATACCGACAGCAAATGGTCGAAGGGCCTGCTCGAAGATTGGGACCGCGTGGCTTCGCATTTCTGGCAGATCGTGCCGAAGGAAATGCTGACGCGCCTGAGCCACCCGCTCGACGACAGCGCGGAACTGGTCGCGGCGGAGTAAAGCGACGCCACACAAACACCACCCCGGCGAAGGCCGGGGCCCAATTGGGGGACGTCCTTAACGAAGGACAGGGCTCCGTTACTGCGACCTTTCCAATTGGGCCCCGGCCTTCGCCGGGGTGGTGTAGCAAAAGTAGTAAGTTGGTTTCGCGCAGAGGCACAGAGGACGCGGAGGGGGGCTCGCCCGGTACGGGCTGCTTGCACTCCAACGCCCGTTGGAGAAATGCGCGCTTCGCGACAAGCGCAACACCTCCGCGCTCTCTGCGCCTCTGCGCCTCTGCGCGAACAAAATCTTATTGCCACAAACGCAGCCCCACCCAACCCGCGCTAGTGACACAGCCGCCCCCCACCGCCTAAACGGATGGCATGTGGCAGCTTTATCAATTCCCCCTGTGTCCCTTCTCACGAAAGGTGCGCCTGCTGCTGGGCGAGAAGGGGGTCGGCTACGAACTCGTGCGCGAATCGCCCTGGGACCGCCGCGACGAGTTCATGGACATGAACCCCGCCGGCCAGACCCCGGTGATGGTCGACGCGTCGCGCGGCGTCGCCCCCCTCATCGATTCGATGGCGATCTGCGAATTCTTCGAGGAAACCGTCGAGAAGGCGGCGATGATCAACGGCACCGCGACCAACCGCGCGGAAATCCGCCGGCTGGTCACGTGGTTCGACACGCATTTCTACCGCGACGTCACCGGGCCGCTGCTCCACGAGCGCATGGTCAAGCGTCTCGCGCACCGCGCCGCGCCCGATGCGAAGGGCCTGCGGGAGGCGATGAAGGCCGCGGTCGGGCATCTCGATTATATGGATTACCTGCTCGATCACCGGAACTGGCTGGGCGGCGCGACGATGAGCCTCGCCGATCTGGCTGCTGCCGCGCAGATATCGGTCACCGACTATCTTGGCGGGATCGACTGGAAGGGTCATGACCAGACCGCACGCTGGTATCGCGGCTTCAAGAGTCGCCCGAGCTTCCGCCCGCTGCTGTCCGAACGGATGGAGCTGATCTCACCCCCGGCGCACTACGACAATGTCGATTTCTGAGGTGATCGCGTATCCGGACTTCGAGAAGGTCGACATCCGCGTTGGCACGATCGTCGAGGCCGAAGCCTTCCCCGAGGCGCGCAAACCCGCGATCAAGCTGCGGATCGATTTTGGTGCGGAGATCGGCGTGAAGCGCTCGTCCGCGCAGATCACCGAGCATTATACGCCGGAGACTTTGGTCGGCCGTCAGGTCGCCGCGGTAGTCAACTTCCCGCCGCGTCAAATCGGCCCGATGATGTCGGAAGTCCTGACGCTCGGCTTCCCCGATGCGGACGGCAAGGTCGTGCTGATCTCGCCGACCGGACCGGTCCCGAACGGCGGCCGGCTGTTCTAAACAATAATCCTCCCCGCCAGGGGGAGGTGGCTGGCGCTTGCCAGTCGGAGGGGGAGGAACGCGAATCGGCTGTTCCGGGGCCCTCCCCCTCCGTCACCTTCGGCGATACCTCCCCCTGGCGGGGGAGGATCAACCGAGGCCCTTACTGGCGCAGGTCGTTCTGCGTGATCGGCACGATCTTCACCTCGACGCGACGGTTCGCAGCGCGCCCGGCATCGGTGTCGTTCGACGCGATCGGCTGCGTCTTGCCATAGCCGCGCGTACCGATGCGTGCCGCCTGTACGCCGTGACCCGACAGATAATCCGCGACCGAACGCGCGCGCCGCTCCGACAACGTCTGGTTATATGCATCGCTGCCCGTCGAATCGGTGTGGCCGTACACGTCGACATAGGTCTGGTTGTATTGTGCCAGCGTGTCGGCAACCTGGTCCAGCGTGCGCTGGAACTGCGGCTGCACGTTGGCGCTGTCATACGCGAAGGTGATGCCCGACGGGATGTTGAGCACCAGATCGTCGCCCTGGCGGATCACCTGCACGTCGGTGCCCGCGGTCCGCGCGCGCAGGTCGCGCTCCTGCTTGTCCATGTACGCGCCGATGCCCGCACCCGCGAGACCGCCGATGCCCGCGCCGAGCAGCTTCTCGGTCCGGTCATGCCGACCACCGACCACGTCGCCGAGCAGATAGCCGCCAAGCGCGCCGCCGATGCCGCCCAGCGCGGTCTTGGAAATCGTCTGGCGACCGGTCTCCGGATCGGTGGTGCAGCCGCTGGTGGCGATCAGTGCCGCGAGTGCAGCGCCTGCGAACATCTTGGTTTTCATAGATAATCTCCCTGAGACATGATGGGTGACGGCTTTGCGCCCGATACGCCCGATAACCCGGTGTCGCGACGATTGTTCCGCCTGCGCACTGAACCGAGCCTGACCATCTTCGCGTTCCGATGTCGAGTATGCACCACCGCACGTGCAAGGACGGTTGTGCGACGGACCGTTGTCCTGCAAAGAGCGCGTGAGCCAATGGCACCGCTTCCCCCCTTCCCCTGGATCGACGTCGCGATCATCCTCGCGCTCGTCGCGTTGAACGGTGTGTTCGCGATGAGCGAACTCGCGATCGTCTCCGCGCGCAAGGCGCGGCTCGAGGCGATGGCACGCTCGGGCAAGAAGGGCGCGCGCGCCGCGCTCGTGCTCGCCGCCGACCCGGGCAAGTTCCTCTCGACCGTCCAGATCGGCATCACGCTGATCGGCATCCTCGCGGGTGCCTATTCGGGCTCGAGCCTGGGCATGCCGACCGCCGCCCGGTTGCAGGCGTGGGGCCTGTCCGCGTCGACTGCGGAGACCGCCGGGTTCGCGATCGTCATCGGCCTGACGACCTATGCGTCGCTGATCATCGGCGAGCTCGTGCCGAAACAGTTCGCGCTGCGTGCGCCCGAGGCGATCGCGTCGTTCATGGCGCCGGTGATGCGCTGGCTCGCGATCGGCACCGCGCCGATCGTCTGGGTGCTCGATTCGACCAGCGCGCTGATCTTCCGCGCGCTTCGCCTGAACCGCGAATCGGAAGAGCACGTCACCGCCGAAGAACTCCACATGATCGTCGCCGAGGCGTCGAAGTCCGGCATTATCGAGGAGCATGAGCGCTCGATCATCTCGGGAGTCGTCCGCCTCGCGGATCGCCCGGTCCGCGAGGTGATGACGCCGCGCACCGAGATCGACTGGCTCGACTGCGACTGGGGGCCCGACGAGATTCGCGAGACGCTGCTCGCATCGCAGCATACCCGCCTGCCGGTAGGCGAAGGCTCGATCGATACGGTCAAGGGCGTCGTCCAGGCGCGCGACATCGCCGCGGCGCTGTTCCGCGGCGAGCCGATCGACCTGCGCGCGCTGATGCGCAAAGCGCCGGTGGTGATCGACCAGATCGACGCGATGGACGCGCTGCTGGCGCTGCGCGAAGCCGAGGTGCCGATGGCGTTGATCCACGACGAATACGGCCATTTCGAAGGCATCGTCACGCCGGCCGATCTGCTCGCGGCGATCGCCGGCGAGTTCAAGTCGGACTCCGATCCGGACGATGCGCCGTCGGTCGTAGTGCGCGACGACGGCTCGTTGCTGGTGGCGGGCACGATGGCGGCGGATTCGCTTGCCGATCGTCTTGGCATCGACCTTCCCGAGGACCGCGACTACGCGACCGTCGCAGGCCTCGCGCTGTCGGTGTTCCGTCACCTGCCTGGCGAGGGCGAGAGCTTCGTCGAACAGGGCTGGAAGTTCGAGATCGTCGACCTCGACGGCCGCCGCATCGACAAGTTGTTGGTGAGCGAAGTCTAGGCACGGCGGTTTGCACGGGCGACTGCTGATTGCCTTGCAAAGAACTTCTGATCCGCGGTGTGCGGCAGTCTTCGTCGAGTTGACATCGAATATGCATCGATCGTGATTGACGGTGACTATAGTCCATCATCTATAGATTCACATAAAATGGTCGGATGATAATTTTCTCCAGGTAGATATCAAATCTACCGGCTTTTCCGTTACGATCCGGTCATTCCTCCGGTATCACCCGTGTATTGAACGTCAGGGTCGAGTCGAAGCGCTGTCTTGTTGGGTCAGGACGATCGTGTTTGCGATATTTGCCTGCGACTTCGATCGGCAGAAAAACTCTGCCGCAAACAAGGGAGAGGGCACGTGACCGATACGATCGACACCGAAGCCGTTTTACCAGCGGCGTTCATTCCGACACCGACGCGAGAATTCAACGTGGCGTCCGCGCGATCCAATGCGGGACGGCAGCTGGCCAGACCGGCGCTCGAACTCGTCCGCCCGATCGACGGCTTGGTGGACGGCGAATCGCCGAGGGCGGGGCTGAAGGTCGTCGACACGGATGCGGCGGGCGGCCCCATCCTGCGCCCGTTTCCAATCCCGTTTCCACTGCCGATCCTCTTCGGGTCGCGCGCCTTGATCTACAAACAGGACCCCACCGTCGCCGAGATCGGCGCCCGCAAGGTCTTCCTGCGCGGCTTGATCACCACCGGGCCGAAGAGTGCGCGTATCGGCATGGCCGGAGTCGCTCCGGTCAGCCCGAACAGCATGAGCGATTTCATCCAGACGCCGGGCACCGAAGCGTTCGATGCGGTGCAGGGTTTCACTGTCGTCCATCAGGCGCTGACGATGTGCCAGCGCGCGCTGGGCGGGACGATCAAATGGCAATGGAATACCGGCAGCAACACCGATCCGATCACCGTCCATCCACGCGCCGGCGTGACGATGAACGCCTATTACAGCCGGACAGACAAGGCGCTGAAGTTTTTCTACTTCAACAAGCCGGGTGCGCCTGCACCTGCGCCGATCGTCTATACGGTTCGCTCGTTCGACATCGTCGCGCACGAAGCGGGGCATGCCGTGCTCGACTCGCTCAAGCCCGACTGGATCGGCGCGAGTTCGAATCCCCAGACCGGTGCGTTGCATGAATCGTTCGGCGATCTGCTCGCGATCTTCGCAGCCTTGGCTCAACTCGATCAGGTCGAGGCGTTGATCGTTCAGACCAAGGCCAACCTCCACGGCAAATCGTTCCTGTCGGACGTCGCAGAGGAATTCGGCCTGGCACTCGGCCGAGACAACGGGCTGCGCAATGCCGACAACAACAAGAAGCTGAGCGAGGTGACCGCGGAGGTCCATGATCTCAGCCAGGTGTTTACGGGCGGCATCTACGATGTGCTGGCGGACATGTTCGAGTTCGATCGGCATATCGACAAGGAGGACGAAGCGCATACGCTGCTCAAGACCGCGCAATATCTGTTCACGGTGATCCTGCGCGCAATCCAGGCGGCGCCGGCGAGCAACGCGACCTTCGCGCATGTCGTCAACGCTATGCTGACGGTTGTGGCGGCGGACGGCAAGCCGGTCCAATACCGCAACTTCATCCGCAATCGCTTCACGTTGCGCGAGGTCGTGGTCTCCGCGGTTCCCCTCGACCTGGACATCGACGATGACACGACACTGGACGCGATCGATCATCCGCATCTCACCGTGATGAATACCGGATTGCAGGATCGATCGGGATGCTGCGGAACGCTTCGCCGGCGCGAGTATAGTGTCACCCCGGCGCTGCTCGACAGGGAACTCGCGGAAATTCGTGGTGGTTTTGGCGGCGATCACGCCCTGCCCGAACTGATTGCGGCGGAGTGATCGATGGCACGGGGCGCAGGATTCATCTGCGTTCCCGTGCTGGCAGCGTGTAGCCTATCGCCCGCGACCGCGCCCATATCGGACATTCCGGTGGGCGCGGCATCGACGACAGGAAGGAAAGCGAACGTGACCGGCAAGTGTACCAAGCTGCGCGTGACGCAGATCGGAGGGATCGCCGGGAATGTCGCGATGCCGCCGTTGATCGATCTCGATCGCCGCATCCTCGACGCGCAGGGAAGCGCGCTGATGGACGCGGCCTGCAGTCAACTGATTGCGGCACAGTCCGCTGGAACCGGAACCGGCGCATCGCTCGGTGCCGATCTTCCCGGCTACCTGATAGAAACCCAGGACGAGCAAGATCGTCCGCATGCATTCTCGCTCGCAGGATCGCAAACGCAGCGCGGGGCCGATGCCGTGGCCGACGTTCCCCAGCTGCTCGCGCCGCTGCTCGGATTACCGCAAGCCGCCCAATAGCGTTCGCCCGAACCACGCGGCCAGAAGCGCTCGTACCGGGATGTGCGTGTCAGGGCGTGCGTACGGCGGCGATTTGAGGGGACGTGGTATGCTGGAAAGGCTTGAAGGCGGATAGGCTCCGGAACGACTCGTGCGCGCGCGGCCGGTCTCGCATCTCCGCGCGAACCGCGCCGGTGAGCGTCGCCTGCTCCTCTTCGGACTCCAGCGCTGCTGCGTTCTGCGGGCGCGACGGTAGTCATGGTCGCGGTGGCTGAAGCCGTAACAGCCCTGCGTGTCGAGGCTTTCCGAACCAGCCCCGCCCCAGAACGGAGCCGCCCTCATTCATGCGCGCATCGAACCGTGCTCGGTACTCGGGCGATCCGAAGACGGCACTCCGCTAACGAAGGTGGGCGGCGGGTTGAACACCCAAGTCCGCTGCGGATCAGGGTGTGGTGATCGACTTCGGAGCGGGCATCGAAGTCGTTGCGCCGGTGGTGGCCGGGGACCCGACCAGGGGTGCCTCGCCAACAGGCGCCGAACCAGCGCCGATCGGAGTCGCCGTCGAAGGTCCTTCAGCCCCGATCACGCCCTCCGCGGGGGCACGCGACATCGTACTCGCCCCAGGCTCCAGGTCGCTCGGCACAAACGGCACCACGCTCGGCGGCGGCCCTGACATCCCCGCCGGATCGCCCTCGACCCGCCCGTGGAGATGGTCGATCTCCGCCTGTCGCCGGTTGAGATAGAAGGCGCGCGTCGCTGCATACGGATCTGGCGAGTTGTCGTGCAGGTCCTTCAGCGTCTGGTCGAATTCCGACCGGTGATCGAGCGCACCCAGGATACCCGCGGGGATCGCGTACGCCGTGCTGGTGAACGGCTTGCCGATCGCGACCGGCAGGATCAGGCGGTCGACCGCACCGCCCAGCAGGTCGCGGATCGTCGTCGGTCCGACCAGCGGCAGGAACAGGAAGGGGCCGTTCTTGACCCCGTAATAGCCGAGCGTGTTGGCGAACCCGTTCGACCGTCGCGGCAGGTGGAACGGCTTCTTCTTGGCCATGTCGAGCACGCCGGCCACGCCGATCGTCGTGTTGATCGCGAACCGCCCGACCGTCTCCGCTGCCTTGCCCGGCTTGAACTGGAGCAGGAAGTTGAGGAAGACGATCGGCTCGCGCAGATTGTAGAGGAAATTGTGGATGCCGCGCCGAATAGGGCTCGGCACGGTCTTCTTGTAGGTCCGCGCGACCGGACCGATCACCGCGTCGTCGACCTTCTGCGTCACCGCGAACGACTCGGCGTTGACCGCGCGCAGCGGATCGCCCGCGCTCTCCTTGCGGCCGGTAACGACGATGTCGTTATGCGCCCGCTCGGCAGGCGGCGTCCCCAACGGGGCGGGACCGACCGGCCGAATGTCCTGCGTCGGCAGCCCCTGCGCGAAAATCTCGATCGCCGGAAGCGACGCGGCCAGGGCAAGCGGCGACACCGCCATCGACGCGGCGTCCGGGAAGTCGTTGGAAAATGGCGACAGCACCGCGCCGGGCAGCGCCACGCGCGCGGCGTCGCCGGGCAACGCGATCGGTACGGCTGCCACGTGAACGGGGGCAGCCGTCAACAGCATTGCGCTCATCGTTACCAGCATGTGCACTCATCGCCCTGTTATCGGCCGCTCTCCTACATCGAGATGCGACGCGCCTGACATGCCCGTCGGCGCGCGTGGAGCATAGAGCCAATCGTCATCCGCGCGTGCGGATCGCGGTTAACCGATCGCGCGGCGATCCCGGCGTGGGTCGTCTCGCGCGAAGGCCTCGCTCAGAGCTTGCCGAACACCGCTTCGAAGCCGGCCTTGTCGCCAGCCGCCAGCAACCGCGCCTGCTCGATCCAGCGATCGCGGCTCATCCGGCCGGTGAAGTTGCCAAGCTGCGCGTCGATGCGCTGCGCCTCGCTGTCCGACAGCGCCGCCATCTCGCCGACCGTCGCGACGCCGAGCGCGCCAAGCTGTGCCGCAACCTTCGGACCGAGGCCCTTCAATTGCGTGACGGGGCCGTCCGCATAGGACTGCGCCGGTACTGCAGGTGCGATCGGCGCCTCTTCGGGCAGCGCTACGGGTGCGGGTGCGGCAGTTTCGGTTGCTGGGTTTGCCTCCAGGGGCGACGCGGCGGCGATCGGTTCGTCGGCCACAGGGGCGTGCGATTCCGGCGCATCGTCGTCGCGCAAGACGGGCGTAGGTTCGGGCGCACTGCGCACGGGTGCAGTCGGGGGCGGCGCAGACGGCGCGATTGGCGCCTGCGTCTGCACCTGGGATTGCTCGGCCTTGCTTGGCTCGATCTCTGGTTTCGCCGCGATCGGCTCGGGTGGTTTTGCCGAGACCGGCTCGGGCGGAACGCCGGCCTCCTCGGCGTTGGCGATCACGTCGTGCGCGGCCTTGGTGCGGCTGCGCTTGGCCCGGATGCCCCAGATCAGCCCGATCACGACGAGGATCGCGACTACGGCGATGATCGTGAAGTGGATCGCTGTCAGCGTGGCGATGCCGTCGGGGAGCAGGCTCAGGCCCGAGGCGGAGGTCGCGGAAGTTTCGTTCATTGCCATACCGTAGCGCCGCGCGCTGCGGGCGGCGAGATCAAATCGGCTGGCTCGCACCTGACGATCCTCCCCCGCAAGGGGTAGGTGTCGCCGAAGGTGACGGAGGCGGAGGAAACGGAACAGGGGTTTTGCCTACCTCCCCCTCCGTCTGGCAGAGCCAGCCACCTCCCCCTGGCGGGGGAGGATCGAGACGCATCACCCGCGCGCGATCTCGTTACCCGCGCGCGATCTCGCGCCAGCCGATGTCGCGGCGGTAGAAGCCTTCCGCGAAGTCGATCGCCTCGACCGCGCGGTAGGCGTTCGCCTGCGCCGTCGCGACGTCGTCGCCGGTCGCGGTCACGGCGAGTACGCGCCCGCCCGATGCGACCAGCCCGCCATCTTCCAGCCGCGTGCCCGCATGGAATACCGTGCCGCCCGCGGCCCGCGCCGAGTCCAGCCCGACGATCGCGCCACCGGCCTTGGGAGTCCCCGGATACCCCTCCGCCGCCATTACCACCGTCAGCGCGGTCTCGTCGCTGAACTGCGCAGCGGGCATCTCGCCGAGCCGTCCTTCCGCGGTCGCCAGCATCGTCGCGAGCAGGTCACCCTGGAAGCGCATCATCAGCACCTGCGTCTCTGGATCGCCGAACCGCGCATTATATTCGATCAGCTTGGGCCCCTGCGGCGTCAGCATCAGTCCCGCGTACAGCACGCCCGAGAACGGCATGCCTTCCGACGCCATCGTAGCGACGGTCGGCGCAACGATCTCGTCGATCGCGCGCTTCTCCAGCGCGGGCGTCAGCACGAGCGCAGGGCTGTACGCGCCCATCCCGCCGGTGTTCGGCCCGGTATCGCCCTCGCCGACGCGCTTGTGGTCCTGCGCAGAGCCGAACGGCATCAGCGACACGCCATCAGTCAGCACGAAGAGGCTCGCCTCCTCGCCCTCAAGGAACTCCTCGATTACCGCCTCGGCTTCCCCCTCGGCGAACAGCGCGTCGAGCGCGGCATCGGCTTCGGCCGCGCTGAACGCGATCACCACGCCCTTGCCGGCGGCGAGGCCGTCCGCCTTTATGACGACCGGCAACGAGAAGGTCCGGGCAAGCGCGATATCCGCCTCTTCGCGGCTCTTCACACGGACATAGCCCGCGGTCGGGATGCCGGCACGAAGGCACAGATCCTTGGTGAAGCCCTTCGACCCCTCCAACTGCGCCGCCGCCTTCGACGGCCCAAACACCGGAACGTCGGCCGCGCGCAGCGAGTCCGCCAGCCCGTCGACCAGCGGCGCCTCGGGTCCGATCACGACCAGACCGACCTCATGTTCGCGCACGAACGCGACGACGGCGGCGTGATCCGTCGCATCGAGCGGCACGAGCGTCGCAACGCGCGCGATCCCGGGGTTGCCCGGCGCGGCATACAGCGTATCGAGGCCGCGAGATTGCACCAGCTTCCACGCGAGCGCATGTTCGCGCCCCCCCGAGCCCAGCAGCAGGACGTTCATGCCCGATCCCTTTTCCGATGAATTGTCCAGCGACATGGGCCGGCTGGTAGCCGAGCAAGTCCCCGGCGACAACGCACTCGCCATGTCGGTCGGCGAACTGGCGTTCAAGCTGAAGCGGATGGTCGAGGGCGAATTCGGCCATGTCCGCCTGCGCGGCGAGATCTCGGGCTGGAAACGCGTCGCGTCCGGGCATTGCTACATGTCGCTCAAGGACGACCAGGCGGTGATCGACGGCGTCATCTGGAAGGGCAATGCGTCGAGCCTCGCCTTCGTACCGCAGGACGGCATCGAGGTGATCGCGACCGGCAAGCTCACCACCTATCCCGGCCGCTCGAAATACCAGATCGTCATCGAACGGATGGAGCTGGCCGGCGCCGGCGCGCTGATGGCGTTGCTGGAGAAACTGAAAGCGAAGCTTGCGGGCGAAGGGCTGTTCGACGGCGCGCGGAAAAAGCGCCTGCCGTTCATGCCGAAGGTGATCGGCGTCGTCACCTCGGGCACCGGCGCAGTGATCCGCGACATCCTCCACCGGCTCGAGGATCGCTGCCCGACGCACGTCATCGTCTGGCCGGTCAAGGTGCAGGGCGAGGGCTCCGCCGCCGAGATCGCTGCAGCGGTCCGCGGGTTCGACGCGATCGTCCCCGGCGGCCCGGTGCCGCGACCCGACCTCGTCATCGTCGCGCGCGGCGGTGGTTCGGTCGAGGATCTGTGGTCGTTCAACGAGGAGGTCGTGGTCCGCGCGGTCGCCGCCTGCACGATCCCTATCATTTCCGCGGTCGGGCACGAGACCGATACGACCTTGTGCGATTTCGCCGCCGACCTGCGCGCGCCGACGCCGACCGCGGCGGCCGAGATCGCGGTGCCGGTGCTCGCGGACCTGCGGTTGACGATCGACAGCCACCGCAACCGTACCGAGCGCTGCGCGCGCCGCCACGTCGAGCGTGGTCGCGAGCGGCTCGATGCGTTGGCGCGGTTGCTGCCAAAGCGCGACCAGTTGCTCGGGCCTCAGCGCCAGCGCGCGGACGACTTTGGCCAGCGTCTGGATCGCGGGCTGGAGCGTAGGCTTACTCTCGCGCGCGGCAGTCTCGATCGCTCGGGTGCCGCACTCCGTCCCGCTACGCTTGAGCGCAAGCTCGAAGCGAAACGCGCGCAGCTCGACGCGACGTGGCGCCTGGTTCAGTCGCTCAACCCCGACGCGATCCTCGACCGCGGCTATGCCCGCGTCACTGCGCGTCCAGGCGGCGAGACGCTCGCCTCGGCGACGTCGGCTCGCGATGCGGGCACGTTGACGCTCCACTTCCGCGACGGCGTGGTGGACGCGGTGACGGACACCGGCCTTGAGCGCCCCGCCGCCAAAACCTATGCTCCCCCCAAGGCAAAGCCCGCGCCTGATCCGGCGCCGCGCCAGCCGACCCTGCTGTAGAGAAGACCTGCCATGCTGATGTCCAACTCCGACCGCGCCGCGCGCCTGCACTATATGGCCAACGGTTTCCGCGTGCTTAGCCCCGGCGACCACGTCGCCTGCGCCGCCACCGGCCACCGTATCGCGCTCGAAGACCTGCGCTACTGGAGCGTTGCGCGCCAGGAGGCCTACGCCACCGCCGCCGCCGCCAGCGAAGCGATGGCCCCACGATGATCCGCGCGGCGGTGCTCGTCCTGCTGGCTGCATCCGGTGCCGCCGCCCAGCAAGCACCGCCCTCGAATACCGCGGTCCAGTCCGCCTTCCGCTGGACCGGCACGCTGAGCCAAGGCGGGCTGATCCTCGGCACCGCCCCCGCCGGTACGCGCACGCTCACGCTGAACGGCAAGCCGATCGCGCTCTCCCCCGACGGCCGCTTCATCGCCGGCTTCGACCGCGATGCGGGGTCGCAAGCGACACTGACGGCCACGCTTGCCGACGGTCGCACCATATCCCAGCCTTTGACGATCGCGCCGCGGGCGTGGCGGATCGAGCGCCTCGACACGCTCCCCAAATTTCCCGCGCCCGACCCGGTCTTCGCGAAACTCCGCCCCCCCGAACTCGCCCAGATCGTCGCCGCGCGCGCACGCACCACCGACGCCCAGGGCTGGCGCCAAGTTTTCGCATGGCCCGCAACAGGTCGCATCTCCGGGCTGTTTGGATCGCAGCGCATCTACAAGGGCGAACCCGGCAGCTATCATTCGGGCACCGACATCGCGAAACCCACCGGTGCGATCGTCACCGCCCCGGCCGACGGCGTCGTCATCCTCGCCGCCGATCACCCCTTCACGCTGGAGGGCAACCTCCTGATGCTCGACCATGGCATGGGCCTGAATAGCGCATTCCTGCACCTCTCGCGGATCGACGTGAAGCTCGGCGACCATGTGACAAAAGGTCAGCCGATCGGTGCAGTCGGCATGACCGGCCGCGCGACTGGTCCCCATCTTCACTGGGCGCTCCGCTGGACCGACGCCAAGCTCGATCCGATGCTGGTCGCAGAACCGATGCGATAACGCGCGGCTGGTTCTACCCGGCGAGCGTATCGAGCGTGCGCAACGCGCCTCACGCGCGCAGTAATACGCAACCAGCTCGTTTCGATTCTGCGCGATACTTTACCACGAGCCAAGTTCACCGCCCTCGAGCGCGTCGTGTGCTCGATGCCATCCGCCATCGCTGCTCGCGTCGCCTGACGCTCGGCGACGTCGTCGGTCCAAGTGACGGTTGGCGATCGGAATTGATCCGTCGAGCCTCGATCCCGCGGCACAGTGGGCGGCGCGGCCTGATACGCTATCTCCGTCCCGTACTCGACGCGCTGGCCGGCCTTGGCGAGGCGCGACGACCCGGTGACGGTCGTTATGCCGCGTGATGTTCTCCGATGCCGACTTCATCGGATGCGACTGCCGACCACGTCCGTCATGCCGCCGGCGTGCCAAGAAAGACCCGCTGCATGGCGAACAAGCCCGGGTTCAATTCCTCATGTCACGCGGACTGGATATATTCGCGCATCGCCGCGGCGTCGGCTTCGATCCGGTCGATGCGGTATTTGACGAGGTCGCCGATCGACACGAACCCGACCAGCACGTCGCCCTCGATCACCGGAAGGTGCCGGATTCGCCGCCGGGTCATCAGTGACAACGCCCCGATCGCCGACTCGTTGGGACCGATCGACTTCACCGCGGTGGTCATCACGTCACCGATCCGCCGTTCCAGCGCCGCTGCACCATCGGACTGCAAGCAATGGATCACATCGCGCTCCGAGAAGATACCGACGACGCGGCCGCCATCGAGCACCGGCGCGGCGCCGATCCGCTTCTCCGCAAGCAGCGCCACCGCCTCGGCCACCGTAGAGTCCGGTGCCAGCGATTGTATGTCGCCCTTGTCCTTCAGGATCGCCGCGATCGTCATCTTCGCCTCTCCTCACTTGCGTCTGGTGCGCGTGGGTTGAGGAAACCATGTTTGCGCGGCAATGGGAAGCTATGACCGATCGCGCGCCTACGCCCGGACTGCCGCCAGAACCGTCGGACCGCTCACCGGTCGGGCTCGACGATCCACATTATGCCGCGTTCGCGTGGGCACGGTTTCGCGGGATCATGGCGTGGATGGTGCTGGCCGCGGCGATCTGCGTCGCGGCGGTGATCATGGCGATGGCGCACCTCCAGGGGCCGCTGCATCTGGTGACGATGTTGGCGGTGATCGGCGGAGTCGGCGGATCGGTGATGATGGCCGGACTGCTGATGGGGCTCGCGTTCCTCAGTTCGGGAAGCGGGCATGACGAGGACGTCGCGCGGATCGAGTGAGCGGACGGCGAGCGATCGCATGACCTGATACTGGCCCCCTGCCCGTACCCCTGCTCTGGCCGGGACCGGTACCTGCCTCGCGCCTGATCCGAACATAAAAAAGGTCGGTACCGCTCGACGCAGTACCGACCTTTCTCAAGCCTTCGCCATCCCGGAGTGATCCGGGGCGATGGAATCAGCCTGCCTGGACTTCGTCCGGCACCGCGCGAACACGGCGGCGGCGGGGCTTTTCCTCGACGGCGACGTCGGCGGCCGGAGCCGCTTCGGTTGCCGGGGTCGGCGCTGGCGTCGGCGCGACGGTTGCCGAGATCCCGAGCGATGGCGGCAGGCGATCCGCGTCGAACGCCGTCGGCGCGCCTTCGTCCTGCGCGACAGGAGCGTCGAGGCTGCGATCGCGACGCGGGCGACCGCGACGGCGGGGCTGTTCCTCGGTCGCGGCGACGGGCGTCGTCGTCTCGACGGCTTCGGCTGGCTGAGTGGCCTGCTCAGTGGTTTCGGTTACCGAACGGACCGCATCGGCTTCCGAATCCTGGTTGGCGTTGGCGACCGGTGCGCTCACGCGGGGCGTGCGGCGGATCGTCTCACGCTGCGGCGCATCGCGGTAATCGCTGCGAGGTTCGCGGACCTGCTCGTCGCGGGGCTGGTTCTCACGAGCCTGGTTCTCGCGGGCCTGCGCTTCGCGAGCCTGGCCCTGCTCTTCGCCGTTGCGGTCGTCGCGCGGCTGAGCGTCACGCGGGGCGTTTCGCTGGTTGCGCGGGTTGTCGCCACGGACGCGGTCTTCGCGCTGGCCCTCATTGCGCGGCTGCGCCTCGTTACGCTGGCCTTCATAACGATTGTTCTCGTACCGCGGACGCTCTTCGCGCTGCGGTCGATCTTCACGCTGAGGGCGGTCCTCGCGGTTCTGGTTGTCGCGAGCCTGGTTCTCACGATTCTGGCCCTCACGATTCTGGCGGGGCGCGTTCTGGTACTGGCCGTTCTGCTGGCCGCCATTCTGCTCGCCACGAACCTGCTCGGGCGTACCCTGCTGCTCGCCGGAGCGGATCGGTTCGCCCTCGTCGCCGTAATCGTCGTCGCCGTCGAGATCGAACGGTTGTTGGCGGCGCGGCTGCTGCTGCGCCTGCGGCTGGCTCTCTTCGAAGCGGGCGCGGGTTTCGCTCAGGACGCGGAAATAATGATCCGCGAACTGGAGGTAATATTCGATGTTGACGCGGTCGCCCTGCTGCTGCGCGTCGCGCGCGAGGTTCTTGTACTTCTCGTACAGCTGGCTCGCGTTGCCGCGCGCGCGGCTGTCGATGCGGTTGCCGGTATCGCGACCACCCTGGCCGCCGCCGCCACCCTGGCGTTGACCGCCACCACTACCGCCGCCGCCATTATTATTGTTGCCACGACCGCGACGGCGGCCGGCTTGCCGGTTGTTGATCAAGCTTGTGTCCTCAGTCGTCGAACCAAAATCTGGTCGTGCTCCGAAATGCGGTGCAAACCCCCGTCGCGCACCGACGATCTAGACGAGATCGGTGCGTCGAACTTGCCAGGGCCGCCGGACTGCAGCGACCTCAAAGCGAAGGATGCGGGTCATCGCTCTAAACCGACCAATCGTCGAGAGTGCGTGCCCCTGCCCACGTGATAGCGGCCGCAAGGGACCTACTACAAGCGAAATGTGAGGTTTAGCGCCATATTGTTCAAGTCGCGGGGGCGTGGGTTGCCACTAACGCACGCGCGTTGCCGCCATAGTCGTGGTGGAGCGCGACGTGCAGACCTCGCGCTTCGAGCAACGTGGTGACGGGGGGAGCCTGTGTCGAGCCGATCTCGATGACCGCCGCGCCGCCGGGGGCGATCAGCGCGGGGAGCTGCTCGGCGAGGATGCGGTAGTCGTCGAGCCCGTCTGAGCCGGCGAAGAGCGCGGCGTGGGGTTCGTGGTTCTGGACTTCGGGCGGGAGTTGCTCGTTGGTAGCGATGTAGGGCGGGTTGGCGAGGATCAGGTCGAACTCGCCGACGATCGCGCTGGCCCAGCTGCCGCGGATGAAGTGCGCGCGGTCGGCCATGCCGAGGGTTGCGGCGTTGGCGCGGGCGTAGGCGAGCGCTTGGGGGGAATAGTCTACGCCGAGGCCTTGCGCGGGCCATTCGTCGAGCGCGGCGAGAAGTAGGGTGCCGGGGCCGGTGCCGAGGTCGAGTATTGTCGCGGGGGCGCGGCCGGCGAAGTGCGCTTGGGCGGCGATCAGGAGTGTTTCGCTGTCGGCGCGAGGGACGAGTGCGCCAGGGCCGACGGCGAGGTCGATCGACCAGAAGCCGCGGGTGCCGGTTATGTAGGCGATCGGCTCGTGGTTGAGGCGACGTTCGACGAGCGCAGCGAAGGTCTCGGGGACGGCGTAGCGATCGGGGTCGAGAAGGATCGCGTTGCGCTCGACGCCGAGCGCGTGCGCCATCAGAAGTTCCGCGTCGAGGCGCGGGGTGGGGGAGAACGCGAACTGCGCAGCCGCGGTGGCAAGCGCTGTACTTACCCCCCCGCCCGCTTGCGGGAGGGGGTTGGGGGGTGGGCACGCGCTCACCGCGGGCGCACCGGCTGCGATGAGTCGGAAGCCCCGAACGCAACGCCCGTTTGGAACCAGCCGCGAGCCCACCCCCCGGCCCCCTCCCGCTTGCGGGAGGGGGGGAAGTAGGAACGCTCACCCATCCAGCTGCGCCAGGCGGTCCGCTTCGTCCTGCGCGACCAGCGCGCCGATCAGTTCGTCCATCTCGCCTGCGACGATCTCCGGCAGGCGATGCAGCGTCAGGTTGATGCGGTGATCGGTCACGCGGCCTTGCGGGAAATTATACGTCCGGATCCGCTCCGAGCGATCGCCCGAGCCGACCATCGATTTCCGCGCGCCTGCCCGCTCGGCATGCAAACGGTCGCGTTCCGCCTCGTACAGCCGCGTCCTGAGCACGCGGAGGGCCTTGGCCTTGTTCTTGTGCTGCGACTTCTCGTCCTGCTGGATCACGGTCAAGCCGGTCGGGATGTGGACGATCCGCACCGCGCTGTCGGTCGTGTTGACCGACTGGCCGCCCGGGCCCGACGAGCGATAGACGTCGATGCGGAGGTCCTTGTCGTCGATCTTGACGTCGACCTCCTCCGCCTCGGGCAGCACCGCGACGGTCGCCGCCGAGGTGTGGATCCGGCCGCCGGCCTCGGTGGTCGGCACGCGCTGGACGCGGTGCACGCCGCTCTCGAACTTGAGTTTGGCGAACACGCCCTGCCCGGTGACGCTGGCGACGACTTCCTTGAAGCCGCCCGCGTCGGACGACGAACCGGAGATCATCTCGACCCGCCAGCCCTGCGATTCGGCATAGCGCTGGTACATCCGGAACAGGTCGCCCGCGAACAGCGCCGCCTCGTCGCCACCGGTGCCGGCGCGGACTTCGAGCATCGCCGAGCGCTCGTCGGCGGAATCGCGCGGCAACAGCGCGAGCGCGAGTTTGCGGTCCGCGGTCTCGAGGAGCGTGCGGTTCTCGTGCAGCTCGTCCGACGCCATCGCGCGGAGCTCGTCGTCGGCATCCTCGGCCATGAACGCGAGGCTCTCCGCCTCCTGCCGTAGCCGGCGCACTTCGGTGGCGGCTTGGGCGACGGGTTCGAGCTCGGCATATTCCTTCGATACCGCGACGAAGCGATCCGAGGGGAGATCGCCGGTCGACATCAGCGCTTGGAGCTCGTCACGTCGCGCCTCGATCGCGCGAATGCGGTCGGGGGAGATCTGGGTCATGCGATCTCGTCGTACTGAATGAGGACCGAATGCAGTCGGTCCTGATCGACGAGCCCTTCCTGCAAGGTTCGGCTGGTTCGACTGAAGCCTTCACCATTGCGGGCATAGGCGATGATATGCGCTGGCGAACGCTTAAGCGCCCGTTCGTACCGCTTCTTTGGACTGCCTGAGAGAAACGGTTCCGTCGTGAAGCCAGCCCTCCGCAATTTAGCAGTCAAGCTGATGACCGCCGATGACGACTCCTCGGCTTCAGCCACTACCGCAATTTCCAGCACATCTCCCACTGGCTCATCGATTAACATAGCCAACCGCTCGACACCCGCAGCCCAGCCCACGCCGGCCGTCTCGGGCCCGCCAAGCGAGCCGATCAGCCCGTCATAGCGCCCACCAGCCAACACAGTCCCCTGCGAGCCCAACCGGTCGGTCACGAACTCGAACGCGGTGTGGCGGTAATAATCGAGGCCGCGGACCAGCCGCGCGTTGCGCTCCCATGCGACGCCTGCCGCATCGAGCCCGGCGGTGACCGCTTCGAAGAACGCACGCGCCTCGGGCGTCAAATACGCGTCGATATCTGGCGCGCTGTCGGCAATCGGACGGTCGCGCGGGTCCTTCGAGTCGAGGATGCGCATCGGGTTCTTTTCGAGCCGCGTCAGGCTGTCCTCGGACAACTCTCCACGGTGCGCCTCGAAATGCGCGACCAGCGCCTCGCGCCACGCATCGCGTGTCGCGGCGTCGCCCAGCGTGTTGAGCTGCAACGTCACGCCCTCGGAAATCCCGAGTTCGCGCAGCAACTGGTCCGCGAGCACGAGCAGCTCGACGTCCGCCGCTGGTTCAGCCGCCCCGATCACCTCGGCGTCGATCTGGTGAAACTGACGGAAGCGCCCCTTTTGCGGGCGCTCGTAGCGGAACACGGGCCCGCTGGTGGTGAGCTTCAGCGGCGCGAACTGCTGCCAGCCTTCGGTAAGGTACGCGCGCGCAATACCGGCAGTGAACTCAGGGCGGAGCGTCAGCGAGTCCCCGCCGCGATCCTCGAACGTGTACATCTCCTTCGACACGACGTCGGTCGTCTCGCCGAGGGAGCGCGCGAACACCGCCGTCGACTCGAACACCGGGATATCGACGCGCTGGAAGCAATACAGCGCCCGCACGCGTTCGAACGTCGACAGGACATGCGCAAACCGGCGCTGCTCGTCGCCGAAAATGTCCTGGGTGCCACGGATGCGGCGCGGGGTTTCAATCTTAGCCATGATGCGCGCGTATCTAGGCGACGTCCCCGCTAAGCGCTAGCGCTGTGGCATGAACGACAAACCCAGATATTGGGGCCTCGGCCAACGCGTTGCCCCGCCGCGCTTCATCCTGTTCGTGCTGGTCTTTGCGATCGGGCTGGCCGCGCTGATCCCGCGCTTCGGGCTCGGGCGCGGTACGATGGCGGCGTTCGACGTCGCCGCGGTCGTGTTCCTGATCGCGGTCTCGACGCTGTTCCGCAACGCCACCGCGGCACGGATGCGTCGCGCGGCGGAGGAGAACGACGCCAACCGTGCGGTGCTGCTCGGGTTCAGCGGGACGATCATGCTGGTCATCCTGGTCGCGGTGGCGAAGGAATTGCAGGGCAAGAACGACGCGGTCGGAATCGCGCTGACGATCACGACGCTGGCGCTCGCGTGGCTGTTCTCGAACATGATCTACACGCTGCACTATGCGCATCTTTACTATGTCGACGATCCGGACGGGAAAGACGCGAAGGGTCTCGACTTCCCGAGCTGCGACGAGCCCGATTACTGGGACTTCGCCTATTTCGCGTTCACGCTGGGGATGACGTTCCAGACCTCGGACGTCGAGATCACTTCGCGCCGGGTGCGGAAAGCCGCGCTAGGCCAGTGCATGGCGGCGTTCGTGTTCAACATCGGCGTGCTCGCGTTCACGATCAACGTGCTCGGGAGTGCTGGCTGAGGGTACCGGGTAAAGGACTGGACGGCTGCCCTTTATCGCGATTACACCTCGGGTCATCGTCTCTCAGCCGGAAGGCCCTTCCTTGATCCGCAAGCTTATCGTCGCATCCCTGCTCGCGTCCGCCGCCCCTGCATTTGCGCAGGTTCCAGCAGGCAACACCGCACCCCAGCCGGTGCCGTTCGTCGACACCATTCCCGACGCGGTCGACACGCCCTATCCCGGCACGCTCCTCCTCGACGTCGATGCGACCGATACCGAGCGCGGCATTTTCCGCGTGAAGCAGACCATTCCGGTCGCCAAGTCGGGCCCGATGGCGTTGCTGTATCCGAAGTGGCTCCCCGGCGCGCATTCCCCGCGCGGCGAGATCGAGAAGCTCGCCGGTCTCGTGATCCGCGCCAACGGCAAGATCGTCCCCTGGACGCGCGATCCGGTCGACGTGTTCGCCTTCCATATCGACGTGCCGACGAGTGCAAAGTCGGTCGTCGCCGAGTTCCAGTTCATCTCCGCGACCAAGGGCGACCAGGGCCGCATCGTCATGACGCCGACGATGATCAGCCTCCAGCCAAACCTCGTCAGCCTCTACCCGGCCGGCTATTTCACGCGCCAGATCCCGATCAAGATGACCGTCACCTACCCCACCGGCTGGACCGCGGCGGGTGCGGTACCGGCCAAGGTGTCGGGCTCCACCTACAGCTACGACACGACCAACTACGAGATCCTCGTCGATTCGCCGACGCTGGCGGGCAAGTACGGCAAGGTCTGGCCGCTCTCCCCTCGGGTCGATCTCAACGTCTTCGCCGACAGCCCCGACCAGCTCGCCGCCACCCCTGCGCAGATCGACGCGCACAAGCGGCTCGTTGACCAGGCCGCCAAGACCTTTGGCGCGCAGCATTACGATCATTACGAATTCCTGTTGTCGATCACCGATCAGCTCGGCGGGATCGGGCTGGAGCATCACCGCAGTTCCGAGAACGGCGTGAAGCCCGGCTATTTCACCGAATGGGACACCGGCGCCGCCGCGCGCAACCTGCTGCCGCACGAGTTCACGCATAGCTGGGACGGCAAGTTCCGCCGCGGCGCCGACCTGTGGACGCCGGACTTCCGCACGCCGATGCGCGATTCGCTGCTGTGGGTCTATGAGGGCCAGACGCAGTTCTGGGGCTATGTGCTCCAGGCGCGCTCGGGACTGGTCAGCAAGCAGGACACGCTCGACGGTTACGCCTCGATCCTCGGCAATTACGATACCGCGCCGGGCCGCCAGTGGCGTCCGCTGATCGATACGACCAACGATCCGGTGATCTCGGCCCGCAAGCCGAAGGGCTGGACCAGTTGGCAGCGCTCGGAGGATTACTACAACGAAGGCCTGATGGTCTGGATGGAGGTCGACGCGATGCTCCGTCAGAAGTCGAACGGCACCAAGTCGATCGACGATTTCGCCAAGGCCTTTTTCGGCGTCCGTGACGGCGATTACGGCGAGCTGACCTACACCTTCGCCGACGTCGCGAAGACGCTGAACGGGATCGTCCCCTATGACTGGGCGACGTTCCTCGACACCCGCCTGACCGAGACGGGCAAGCCCGCGCCGATCAACGGCTTCGCGATGAACGGCTACAAGCTGGTCTATGGCCCCGAGCAGAGCCCGTATCTGAAGCAGGCCGAGAAGACCCGCGGCACCGACGTCAGCTATTCGCTGGGCATGGTGATCAACAAGGAGGGCGTCGTGACCTCGTCGATCTGGGACAGCCCGGCATTCAAGGCAGGGCTCGACGTCGGCACCGAGATCGAGGCTGTCAACGCGGAGGCCTATTCGTCGGATCGGATCAAGGCGGCGATCCTCGCGGCGAAGGGTACGAAGCTGCCGATCCGCCTCACGGTCAAGAACAACGACCGTTTCCGGGATATCACGCTCGATTACCATGACGGGCCGCGCTATCCGCGCTTGCAGAAGGTGGGTACAGGTGAAGGCGGGCTCGACAAGCTGCTGACGCCGCGTTGAGCCTTTGAAATCTACCGGTGCCGGCCGCTCCCAACACGAGGAGCGCCGGCACCGTCATATTCGAAAGGACCGCCATGCGTATCGATCTCATCCCGACCGGCAAGAACCCGCCGGAAGACCTGAACGTCATCATCGAAGTGCCGACCGGCGGCGAGCCCGTGAAGTACGAGTTCGACAAGGCGTCGGGCGCGCTGTTCGTCGATCGCATCCTGCACACGCCGATGCGCTATCCCGCGAACTACGGCTTCGTCCCGCACACGCTCAGCCCCGATGGCGATCCGTTGGACGCGCTGGTGATCGCGCGCTCGCCGTTCATCCCGGGCTGCGTCGTCCGCGCGCGGCCGATCGCGGTGCTGAACCTGGAAGACGAAGCCGGCGGCGACGAGAAGCTGGTCTGCGTACCCGTCGATTCGGTGTTCCCGTACTACTCGAACGTCGGCGGCCGTGCCGATGTGCCCGAGATCGTGTTCGAGCAGATCGAGCATTTCTTCACGCACTATAAGGACCTGGAGAAGAAGAAGTGGGTCCGCGTCGGCAAGTGGGGCGACGCCGAGGAAGCCAAGCGCATCACGATCGAGGCGATCGCGCGCTACGACGAAGCCAAGAAGGCCGGCGAAGAGCCACACGACCACGACGTTCCGGGGCGGTAAGACTTGTCTCCCTCTCCCCGTCGGGGGAGAGGGAAGGGGCCCGCGGCACTTGCCGTGGGAAGGGTGAGGGCACGCTCAGGTCGTGCCCTTTACCGCCCCGCCAGCCTGACCAACGCATCCCCGGACATCCGCTGGATCGTCCAGTCCTCCATCCCGACCGCGCCGACTTTCCGATAGAACGCGATCGCATCGGCATTCCAGTCGAGCACCGACCATTCGAACCGCGCGCATCCGCGATCGAGCGCCACGCCGGCCAGATGCACCAGCAGCGCACCGCCCACCCCCTGCCCGCGCGCATCCGGTGTGACGTACAGATCCTCCAGATACAGCCCGCGCTTGCCGGTCCAGGTCGAGAAATTGTGGAAGAACAGCGCGAACCCGAGCGGGCCCTGCGCCGTCTCCGCAATCAGAGCTTCCGCCGCGGGCCGCTCGCCGAACAGCGCTTCCGTCAGCATCGGCTCGGTCGCCTCGACCGCATCCGGCTCGCGCTCGAACGCGGCAAGCTCGCGGACGAAGCGCAGGATCGTGCCGACATCGGCAGCGGTGGCGGAACGGATGACGGTCATGCACTAGCCTCGATCGATGTCTGCGCGATGTCACGCCGCCGCGCCGCGTACAGGCACGCGACGACGATGATCGCCGCACCCGCCAGCGTGAACGCCGATACCCGCTCGCCGAACACCAGGAAACCCAAGCCCGCGGCATAGACGAACGAAGTGTATTCGGTGGTCGCCAGGAACCCGGTGTCGCCGTGTGCATAGGCCCAGCCAAGCAGCCACAACGACGCGGTCGCCAGCCCGGCGGCGAGCAGCAGCTTGGGCCAATGAACCGCCTCGGGCACCACCGCGAGCCAAGGCGCGGCGAGCGCCAGCGTCGCGGTGATGACGAGCGCCTGGAAGAACGCGATCTCCCCCGGCCGCGCCGCCTGGCTCTGCAGCCGCGCGATCACAAGGTTGACCGCATACAGCACCGCCGAGCCGAGGATCGCGAGCGTCCCATGGAACGTCTCGGGTCCAGGCACCTCGCGCCCCTGCCCGATCATCACGACCACCACGCCACCGAGCGCGGCGATCGACGCAAACGCAGTTTTCAGCCCGACCCGCTCGCCCAGCGTCACCGCGCCAAGCAGCAGCGCGAGGATCGGCGCGATGTAGGTCAGCGAGATCGCCTGCGCCATCGGGACGCGCGCAAGCCCCCAGAAGAACAGCACCCCCATCACCGTCGTCACCAATCCGCGCGCCAGATGCAGCTTGAGCGCCCGCCCGCTCGGCCGCCCGCTGTTCCCGAGCTTCCACGCGACCGCACCGAGCCCGACGCTGATCATCTGCCGCCACAGCAGCGCGTTATAGACGCCGATCGCCAGCACGAGCGACTTCATCACCGCATCCATCATGGAGAACAGTCCGATGCCCAGCGCGGCGATCGCGAAGGCTAAAGCGGGCGAAACGGTGCGGGGTGTCATCGAAACAGGCGAATATCAGGCGCGATCGGCTGCGGCACCGATCCGCGCCAACCTCAGAAATTCGGGAAGCGCGGTCCGAACGGCCGCAATCAACGCTGCATCGAGATCGGCGGCCGTCACCATGCGTATCCCATACGCCGCCTCGAGCCGGCACACCATCTCCGCAGTTCATACTTGTTCCCCCGCGAAGGCGGGGGTCCAGGAGCCGCAACCGTCATCGCCTGTTACCCTGGACTCCCGCCTTCGCGGGAGAACGAGAAGAAGCCTGCGCCCTGTCCCCCGTCATCCTGACGAAAGTCAGGATCCAGAGTCATTGAGGTCCGCGTTCGTTACCCTGGATCCTGACTTTCGTCAGGATGACGGGGCGTAATGGCAGCCCCTATTCGGCCGCCACCGGCACCAGCGCCGCCATCGCCTCGTCCGCTGCGTCGATCTCGGCCGCCTTCGCCTCGATCAGCCGGACGATGTGGTCGACCATGTCTGCGTCCTGGACGTGGTGGTCGGTGACGCCCGACAGATACACCATGTGCTTGCCGTTGCCGCCGCCGGTGATGCCGATGTCGGTTTCACGCGCCTCGCCGGGACCGTTCACCACGCAGCCTAGCACCGACAAGGACATCGGCGTGCGGATGTGCTGCAATCGCTCCTCCAGCGCCTGCACGGTGCGGATCACGTCGAAGCCTTGGCGGGCGCACGATGGGCACGAGACGACGCGGACGCCGCGGTTGCGGATGCCGAGCGCCTTCAGGATCTCGAAGCCGACGCGGACCTCCTCCTCGGGCTCCGCCGACAGCGAAACACGAATGGTGTCGCCGATGCCGTACCAAAGCAGGCTGCCCATCCCGATCGCCGACTTCACCGTGCCGCCGACGAACCCGCCCGCCTCGGTGATGCCGAGATGCAGCGGGCAATCGACCTGTTCGGCGAGCTGCTGGTATGCCGCCACTGCGAGGAACAGGTCGGACGCCTTCACCGCGACCTTGAACTCGTGAAAGTCGTGGTCCTGCAACAGCTTGATATGATCGAGCGCCGACTCGACCAGTGCGTCGGGGCAAGGCTCGCCGTATTTCTCGAGCAGATGCCGCTCGAGCGAACCGCCGTTGACGCCGATCCGGATCGCACAGCCGTTGGACTTGGCCGCGTCGACGACTTCCTTCACGCGCGCCGCCGAGCCGATATTGCCCGGGTTGATGCGCAGACACGCCGCGCCCGCATCGGCGGCTTCGAGCGCACGCTTGTAGTGGAAATGGATGTCCGCGACGATCGGCACGCGGCTGGCGCGGACGATCTGCTTCAGCGCGGCGGTCGATTCGACGTCGGGGCAGCTCACGCGGATGATGTCGACGCCCGCGTCTTCGCAGCGGCGGATCTGGTCGACCGTCGCGCGCACGTCGTCGGTCGGCGTGTTGGTCATCGTCTGCACCGTGACCGGCGCATCGCCGCCGACGGGGACGTTGCCGACCATGATCTGGCGGCTCTTGCGGCGGGTGATATCGCGCCAGGGACGAAGGGACATGGAGATTCCTCGGGAGTTCGAGGGCGTATATAGCGACTTGCACGGCGGAACGGAACATTGCTGGCGCTGGCCGGCATCGCGATCGTCGGCCATAGCGGCGCACGGCCTCATGGAGCGAACGCGATGACCCTGTCCCTGTACGATGCGACGATCCCGTCGAACCTCCAGATCCTCCGCGCGGTCGACGCGCTGCTCGACAAGGCGGAAGCGTTCGCCGTCGAAAAGGGTATCGACTCCGCGACGCTGATCGACGCGAAGCTCGCCGACGACATGCTGCCGTTCGGTTACCAAGTGAAGGCGTGTGCGACGCATTCGGTCGGCGGCATCGAAGGCGTCCGCGGCGGCACCTTCGCGCCCGACCTCTCGGCCTGGCCGACCGATTTCGCGGGTCTCCACACCGTGATGCGCGACGCGATCGCTACGCTTGAGGCAATCGACCGGGAGACGTTCGACGCGCTCGCCGACAACGACACGACGTTTGCGTTCGGCACGTTCGTCATGCCGTTCACCGGCGCGAACTTCCTGCTCTCGTTCTCGCAGCCCAATTTCTATTTTCACGCGAGCACCGCCTACGCGATCCTGCGCGCGCAGGGCGTGCCGATCGGCAAGCGCGACTTCATGGGCACGCCGCGCATGAAGGCGTGAACCGACTGAAACGCAGGTACCCGGATTAAACGATCCTCCCGCCAGGGGGAGTATTTCAGGGGGACACCGGTCGGTCGCGAACACCGCCTCAGCCGGTCGCACGCTTGCGGCACCGGCCCCCGCCCCGTAGGGCCGCGCGATGACGCGGCATTTCGGCATGGACTGGCTGCGGATCGGCGCGTTCGCGCTGCTGATCCTCTACCATATCGGCATGGTCTTCGTGCCGTGGAACTTCCATGTGAAGTCGCTCCATGTCGAGGACTGGGTGCGGCTACCGATGCTGGCGAGCAACGCATGGCGGCTGACGCTGCTGTTCGTCGTCTCGGGCTATGCCAGCCGCGCGCTGCTCGCCCGATCGAGCGGCACAGGCGGATTCTTCGCCAATCGCTGCTACCGCCTGCTCGTGCCGCTGCTGTTCGGCATGGCGGTGATCGTCCCGCCGCAACCCTGGGTCGAGCTGGTCACCAAGCACGCCTATGCCGGCAGCTATCTGACGTTCTGGAGCCACGACTATTTCCGCTTCGGCAAGCTCGCCGGGCTGTCGTTGCCGACCTGGAACCACCTCTGGTTCGTCGTCTATCTCTGGGTCTACACGACTGTCTTGACGCTCGGGCTGGTCGTCGTCCGCGGCGACTGGCTGCAACGCGCGTTCGACTGGGTCTTCGGCAGCTGGGCGGTGCTCGTCCTGCCGGTCGCGTGGCTCGTGTTCGTCCACGCCTGGTGGTTCCAGATGGCCGCGGAATCGCAAGCCCTGTTCGGCGACTGGGTCGCGCACGTCACCTATTTCCCCGCGTTCCTGTTCGGCTTCGGCCTAGCCCGTTCCGAGCCGGCAATGGCGGCGATCGCGCGCTGGTGGAAGGTCGGCGCGCTCGCCGCGGTGCTCGGCTATGTCGCGATCATCGGCGTCGAGCTCGAATGGCCGGGCGACATCGTCGCGCCGCGCTGGATCTACCCCGGTTACGGCGTCGCCCACGCGCTCGAGCAATGGGGCGCGATCGTCGCGCTGATCGGGATCGCCGAGCGCCACTGGAACCGCGACCATCGCTGGCGCCGCACGCTGACCGAGGCGGTGTTCCCGTTCTACCTGATCCACCAGACGATCATCGTCCTCGTGATGTACGCGCTGCTCCCCGCCGGCCTGCCGGGCTGGGCGGAGTTCGCCTGCCTGCTCGGCGCGACGACGATCGGCTGCATCGCCTTCTACTGGATCGGCCGCAGCATCGCGCCGCTCCGTCCCCTCATCGGCCTTCGCGCCCTACCCTCGAAAGACTCAGTATGACCTGGACCCTCGTCATCCACGGCGGCGCCGGCAAACTCGACAGCGAGATGGTCTCGCCCGAGCAGGATGCGGGCGCGAGAGCCGGCCTGTCGCGCGCGCTCGACACTGGGTCGGCGGTGCTGGCGAACGGCGGTAGCGCGCTAGATGCGGTCGAAGCGGCGGTGCGCGCGCTGGAGGACGACCCGCACTTCAACTCGGGGCGCGGCGCGGTCTTCACGCATGACGGCACGCTGGAGCTCGACGCTGCGATCATGGATGGTCGCACGCGGGCAGCCGGCGCTGTCGCCGCAGCCACCGCCACGCGCAACCCCGTCAGCCTAGCCCGCGCGATTCTCGACGATGGCCGCCACGTCTTCCTCGCCGGAAAGGGCGCGGATGCGTTCTCGCTCGAACGCGACCTTCCCCAGGCGGATGCCGCGTGGTTCGCCACCGACGAACGCCGCCGTCAGTTCGCCGAGTTCCAGGCCGATGGCGGCGAGTTCGACGTCGACATGAAGTACGGCACGGTCGGCGCGGTCGCCTGCGACACGCACGGCCACGTCGCCGCCGCCACCTCGACCGGCGGCGTCACCGGCAAGCGCTGGGGCCGGATCGGTGACACGCCCGCGATCGGCGCGGGGACCTTCGCCGACGATCGCGCCTGCGCCGTATCGTGCACCGGCTCGGGCGAATTCTTCCTCCGCATCGGCGTCGGCCACGAGATCGCCGCGCGCGTCCGCTTGTCGGGCGAGTCGCTGCAAGTCGCGGCCGACGCGGTGCTCGCCGAGGTGAAGGCACTCGGTGGCACCGGCGGGGTGATCGTCGCAGGACCGGACAGCGACATGGCGTGGGGTTTCAACACCGTCGGCATGTACCGCGGACGCGCGTCGTCCGAGGGTAGCCGGACGGTCGCGATCTACGCTAACGAGCCGGCATGAAGCGCTATCTCCTCGCCGCGATTGCCTCGCTCGGTCTCGCCTCCCCCGCCACCGCGTTCTGGGAGTATGGCCACCAGACCGTCGCGCAGATCGCCTATGCCAACGTCACGCCGAAGACCAAGGCGGCGATCCGCAAGCTGCTCGCGCAACAGGCATTGCTGGATACCCCGACCTGCCCCGCGGGCACGATCGAGGAGGCCAGCGTCTGGGCGGACTGCATCAAGCCGCTGAAGCTGAACGACGGATCTACGCGCTTCGGTTTCGCGTACAGCTGGCATTACCAGAACGTCGATATCTGCGCGCCGTTCGACCTCACACCCGCGTGCAAGGAAGGCGACTGCGTCTCGTACCAGATCGATCGCGATGTGAAGATGCTCCGCGACAAATCGACTCTGCCCCGCGATCGCGTCGTCGCGCTCGCGTTCCTGATCCACTTCGTCGGCGATCTCCACCAGCCGCTGCACGCTGGCGACCGCCACGACAAGGGCGGCAACGATGTGAAGGCCGACTACGGGATCTACGGCCCCGCGCGGTTCAACCTGCACTCGATCTGGGACGGCCCGCTGGCCGAGCGCGCGATCTCGACGCCGCCGTCGCTGGTGCGGCGCTATCCGGCGGCCGAGCGCGCGAAGATCGGCGCGGGGACGGTCACCGACTGGAGTCGTGAGTCCTGGGAAGCCGCGCATCAGGCGTATGCGGCGGCACTTGGCGGCGACGCGTGCGGTACGGTTCCGGCACGCGTGAAGATGGACGATGCGACGATCGCGAAGATGGTGCCGGTGTCGCGCGAAGAGGTTCGCCGCGGGGGTATTCGGTTGGCCAAACTGCTCGACAAGGCGCTCGGCTAAAACTTCACGCGCCAGCAAGGATCAAACCATATCGTGCGGGTGGCGGTGCCCCACAGATATATCGCCGGTTTCGATACTTACGGAATCGCGGTCTCGATTGGCTGATCGCAACCGGCCGACGATGGCGTAGCTGACGGAATGGATAACCAGGGTTCGGTCGCTTGGCACGAACGGTCGGGTTGCCACCCGCCTCGATGGTATGCGCTCCTCGCCGCGCCGACCATTAGGCGGTCGACGGTCCGTTGCTATCGCAGATTTCCTCGCCGCGTTGCAGCCTTGGCGGATGAGCATGCCTAGCTTGATGTAAAGCAATCAAAATGAACCCATTTGCCTACATCGCACCTTCCAATGTCCATTTTTACAATTTATTATACGGATTCCATCGCTCTGCTGTTGAACACGATGTTGCGCGCCGTTACGGCGCTCACAAACAATGGAGTGCAACATGGCCGAAGATACCACTGACCTGAACGCCGTAGAACTCGCGACCGAGCTGACGATTGCTTGGCTTGGCAACCCCAACACGCGGAGTTCGGCTGACGATGTCCCCGCCTTCTTGGGCAAGATGCACGAGACGGTTGCTGCGTTGCTGGGCAGTTCGACCGAAGCTGCACCGGTCGAAGCGGCTACCGAATACACGCCTGCGGTGACCGCACGCAAATCGCTGGCGTCGAAAGATCACATCATCTCGATGATCGATGGCAAGTCGTACAAGACCTTGCGTCGTCATCTCGCGACGCACGGCATGACGCCCGCCGAGTACCGCGAACGCTATGGCCTGAAGCCCGACTATCCGATGGTCGCCGAGAACTACTCGGAAAGCCGTCGCGCGATGGCGAAGAAGATCGGTCTCGGCCGCAAGCCCGGTCCGGTCAAGACCGACGCTGCTGCGCCCACCCCGCGCAAGCGCAAGACGGAGACTGCCGCCGCCGAGTAAGCGGTTGCAGTTCGCGTATGAAAAAGGACCGGCGCCTCGCGGCACCGGTCCTTTTTTTGTCGCGCAGAGGAGCCGCTGGTGGCCCGCTATTTTCCGAACGTGCCGCGGCGATAGAGCAAGGTGATCGCCACGCGTCGGTTACGCGGGTCCGCGGCGTTCTTGACGATCAGCGGTTCGCGGTCGGCAACCCCTTCGATGCGTTCGAACCGGGCTTCCGGCGTTCCACCCGCCAGCAGGCGCCGCCGCGTAGCCTCGGCGCGACCCGACGACAGCATCCAGTTGTTCATCGCGCGCGGATCGCCATACGGCACGCTGTCGGTATGGCCGCGGATCATGATCGGGTTCTGCAGGCCCTGGACCGAGCCCGCGATCATCCCGATCAGCACCGACGCCTCGGGATCGAGCGCGGTGGTACCGAGTGCGAACATCGAATAATCCGCATCGTCGACCAGATCGATCCGCATGCCATCCTGTGTCGGTACGAAGCGGACATGGCTGGTGAGCCGCGACAGCTTGGTGTTGCTCGACATCTGGGCGAGCACGCGCTTGCGCATCGCCTCGAAATTCTTGCGATCTTCCTTGGTCAGCGCGTCGCGGCTTTTCAGCGAGCCCTTGTCTCCGGTACCGGCGGAAGGGCCACCGAGGCCGGCGTCGGGAATCGCGAGCTGCGCCATGCTGGTCTGGCCCGGTTTCGGCCCGAGGCGGGACTTGTCGAGGATCGATTCGCCGCCGAACAGCCCACCGCCGCCAATGCCGAGCGAGCGCGTGTTGAGGATGGTCGGCGCGAAGTAATCGGCGATCCCTTTACGCTGCTTCTCGTTGGTCGCGCCGACGATCCACAACAGCAGGAAGAACGCCATCATCGCAGTCACGAAATCGGCGTACGCGACTTTCCACGCGCCGCCGTGATGGCCGCCATGCCCCTCGATATAGATCTTCTTGACGATGACCTTGGGGGGCTGGTTCGTACCGTGGGGCGCGCGCGCGGCCATGACGTTACTTGCCTCCCATCTTACTTGCCACGAAGCCCGTCGAAGACTTCGGCGAAGCCCGGCTGGTTCTTGTGCGCGATGCCCGAGCGCGCGGCCTCGATCACCAGCGGCTGCGGATGACCGTGCAGCGAGGCGATGATGATCTGCTTCACGACGTCATAGATCGAGGCGTCGGCATCGAGCACCTGCTTCAGCCGGTTCGCTAGCGGCGCGACGATGCCGTAGGCCAGCAGCACGCCCATGAACGTGCCGACCAGCGCCGAACCGATCATCGCCCCCAGGATCGACGGCGGCTTGTCGATCGAGCCCATCGTCTTCACCACGCCGAGCACCGCGGCGACGATGCCGAGCGCGGGCAATGCGTCGGCAAGGCTGGCGAGCGTGCCGTGCGCAGCCTCTTCCTCATGATGATGCGTCTTGATCGAGTGATCCATCACCTCTTCGACCGCATGCACGTCGAGCGTACCCGACGACACCACGACCAGGCGCAGCGTATCGGCGATCAGGTTGATGAGCGCCTTGTCCTTCAGGAGCTTCGGGTATTCGGCGAATACGGCGGACGACTGCGGATCCTCGACATGCGGCTCGAGCGCGATCGGCCCGTCCATCCGCAGCATCTTCATCAGCTTGCTGACGAGGAAGATGACGTCGAGATAGTCCTGCTTCTTGTATTTCGGGCCCTTGAAGACCTTGCCCAGGCCGGCGCCGAGACCTTTCAGCTCCTTGCCCGAATTGCCGATGATCAGCGCGCCGGCGGCGGCACCACCGATGATCAGCATCTCGTGCGGGATAGCCTCCATGACGGGGCCGAGCGCGCCGCCGGTGAAGGCGAATCCGCCGAACACCATGACGAGCAGGACGACGATGCCGATGACCGGAAACATGGTGTTCGAAATTCCCCCAGGGCCGACAGCGGCACTTACGTCGCCAGAGAATTAACCGGATTTGGTAGCCAACCGGTTACCAGATGCGCGCCTGCGCAATTAAAAACGGTCAGCGAAGATAATCGAAGAGCGACAGCGCCGAGAGCTTCGAGAAGCTGGCCTGCGTCGCCGACAGGATCGTCATCGTCTTCTGCAACTCGACCACCGCCGTCGGGATATCGGTGTCCTCGAGCGCGGAGCGGGTCTCTTCGCGGTCCACGCCGGTATCCTTCAACCGCGCCGCCTCCAGATCGACTCGCGCCGCCCGGGCGCCAAGCGACGACTGGACCATCGACACCTGATCCGATGCCGCACTGATGTCTTTCAGCGAGGTATCGAGCGCGCCCGGCGTGTAATCGTCGGATTGCAGCGCAGTCGCAATGGCGGAAAGCATTTCCAGCGTGTTGATACCGCCATCGATGCCGCCTTCGGCGTTGGCTTTGCCGCCGACGGTGAAGATGCGTGCGGCGGTTTCGTTCGCCTGGATGCTCTGGCCGTCACCGATCGGGATCCCCGATACGGGCTTTCCGGCGAGCGCGTAGCTGCCATCGGCGGCGACCGCAGGCGCTCCATCGGCGCCTCCGAACAACGCCTGGCCGCGGGCGTCCTTGGCATTGGCGAGATTGGCGAGCGTCGCGACGATACCGGCGAGCTGGACCCCGATGGCCTTGCGGTTCGCCGGGTTGAGCGTGCCGTTCAGCGCCTGCGTCGTCAGCTCCGCCGCGCTCTGCAACTGATCGGTGATCGCGGTCAGACTGGTATCGGCCTGCGTCAGCACCGATGCGGCGGTATCGAGGTTCGCGGCATACGCCTTGTCGTTCGCGGTATCGCGCGCGAGCCCGGCGAGCCGCTGATACGCGACGCTGTCCTGCGACGGCGCGGAGAACCGCTTGGTGCTCGCGATCTGCGTCTGGAGCGCATCCGCCTTGCCGGTAAGCGACGCCATCGTGCTCGCGGCACGATCGTAGAAGAGGCTGGTGGCGATCTGCATGAGCGTTACCGTAGATCGAGGATGGTCTGGAACGTGTCGCGCGCGGTCTGGATCACGCGGCTCGACGCCTGATAGGCCTGCTGGAAGCGCAGCAGGTCGACCGCCTCGCTATCCAGGTCGACGCCTGACGAAGAGGCGAGCGACGCGACCGCGCCGTCGCGGATCGCGCCTTGCGCATCGGCCACCGTCTTGCGCTGTTCGAGCGCGGCGGCGTTGCCGGCGATCAGCGTGGTGGTCCGCGTTTCGAACCCGCCGCTGGTCCGAAGCGCCTGCAAGGCGGCGAGGTTGGACGCATCGCGCACGCCGCCGGTCGCGCCCGCCGCGGCGATCCCGCGCGGATCGGTCAGCGAGACGGTGATATCGGTGGGATTGGTGCCGGTCTCGAACAGAGCGGCGCCCGGTTTACCGCTGAGATCGAGGCCTTGCGCCTGGACCAGGTTGACCTGCGTGGTGAAATCGCTGGCGATGCCGTTGAGCGATTCGCGCGCCGCCGCGATACGCTGCGCGCCCTCGGCCATTCCGGCGAGCGCGCCACCCGTCGGCGACAGGTCGGTCGTGACACCATCGCGCGTGACCGCGAACTGCACCGCGCCTTCGTCGTTGCGCGTGAACGACGCCTGTCCGCTCTGGTTGCCGACGACGAACACCGTGCCGCTGGTGCCACCGAGCCGGACCGTCGCGCGCCCGAGATCGTCGAACGCAGTGCTGACGTCGGTCAGCGTGCTCATCTGGTCGAGCAATTGATCGCGCTGGTCGGCGAGCTGCGCCGCGCTCGACGATCCCGGCGGCGTCCGCGCGAGCCCGTCATTGACCTTGGCAAGCGCGGTACCGAGCGAGTTGAGCGACTGGACCGCCTGCGACGCGGACGAATCGAGTTCGGTCGCGGCGGTATCGAGCGCCTTGCCGGTCGCGGCAAAGGCCTGGGCGGCCGTCTTCGCCGCTTCGAGCATCACCGCGCGCGCCGGTACGGAGGTCGGGTCGGCCGACAGCGTCTGCGCCGAACTGAAGAAACTGGTGAGGCGATCGCCGAGCTTGTTGTCGCCGAGCGACGATTCGATCCGGCTCATCCAGGCGACGCTGGTCTCGGTCTTGCCGAGATCGGTGCCCGCCGAGCGAACCGCCTGCGATCGATACGCGTTGGCGCTGCGACCGACGCCGACGACGATCACGCCGCTGCCGGTCGCGGAGTTGCGCGCGTTGATCCCGCCATTGACCGACGAGACCTCGGCCAGCGTCGTCGTGCGCCGGGTATAGCCGACCGTTCCGGTGTTCGCGATGTTCTCCGACACCGTCGACAACGCGGTCTGGTAGGCGCGAACGCCCGAGGCGCCGATCGAGAGGAGATCGCTCATGGCGGTGAGTCTGCCGCAGTCTGGTTAAGATCGGATTGCGATTTGCTCAGAAAATCGGTCATCGCCTTGCCGATGCCGAGCGGCGTGTGCTCGGCCATCGATTTGGCGACCAACCCGTCCTGCATGTCGGTAAAGGTATCGATCGCCTTCGAATCGAACAGCGGGTCGGCAAGTTTCGCCTGGCGCATGCTCTTCAGCATCATGCCGGTGAAGACCGCCTCGAACTGCTTGCCGGCCTTGTCGAGATTGTCCTTCGACTTGAGGCGGCTGGTGTCGGTCGAGATGCCGGTCGCCGACGCGGCCGTCGGCGAGAGGGGGGCGTTGAGCGGGCTCACAGGACGATCAACTCGGCCTTGAGCGCGCCGGCTTCCTTCAGCGCCTCGAGGATCGCGACCAGATCGGCCGGCGACGCGCCGATCGCGTTGACCGCCTTGACGATGTCGGCGAGCTTGGGGCCGGGTGCGAGCAGGAACATCGGGCGACGCTCCTCGTCGACCGCGACGCGGCTGTTCGGCGTGATCGCGGTCTGGCCCTGGCTGAACGGCGCGGGCTGGCTGACCTGCGGCTTCTCGTCGATCCGGACCGTCATCTTGCCGTGCGTGATCGCCGCAGGCCCCACGCGGACCGCCGAGTTGATGACGACCGTACCGGTGCGCGCGTTGACGATCACCTTGGCGGACGGCTCGGCGGAGACGACGTCGAGATTCTCGATCGTCGACATCAGCGTCGCGCGGATATCGGCACCGATCGGCGCGCGCACCGCGACGGAAACCGCGTCGATCGCCTGCGCGCTGCCGAAGCCCAATTTCGAGTTGATCGCGCCGGCGACATTCTGCGCGGTCGTGAAATCGGCACGTGCGAGGTTGAACGTGAGAGTCGGCGCGCTGTCGAACCCGGTCGCGACCGCGCGTTCGACGGTCGCACCCTCGGGGATGCGGCCGGTCGAGGGCACGTTGACGACGATCTTCGACCCGTCCGCGCCCTCTGCACCAAGGCCGCCGACCGCCAAATTGCCCTGCGCCATCGCGTAGATCTGGTTATCCGCGCCCAGCAGCGGCGTCATGATCAGGCTGCCACCACGGAGCGACTTGGCCTTGCCCATCGAGGCGACGGTGATGTCGAGACGCTGGCCGGGCTTGGCGAACGGCGGCAGCTCGGCGGTGATCATCACCACCGCCGCGTTCTTCATGCCGGGGTTCGCGGACGGCGGCAGCTGCAGACCAAAGCGCGATGCGACCGCCTTCAACGACTGCACGGTGTATTCGAGATTGTCGTCGCCCGTGCCTGGCAGGCCGACGACGATGCCGTAGCCGGTCAGCTGGTTCGAACGGATACCCTGGAACCCGCCCAGATCCTTGATCCGGTCGGCCGAGGCCGGCGCGGCGATGAGGCAACCGGCGAGGATAGCGAAAAGAAAGCGGATCATGGGAAACCTCAAGCCGGAACGCGTGCCCTCACCCTTCGCCGCCTTCGGCGTCTCTCCCTCTCCCCTGAGGGGAGAGGGAAGGGGCCCGACCGGCGCTTGCCGGGTGGGAAGGGTGAGGGCACGGGTCAGCGGGCGCATCAAAACGGGCTGACGACGGAGAAGAAGCGGCCGAGCCACCCCTGGCGGCCGGCGCGGGCGACGTCGCCCTTGCCGGTGTACGAGATCTGCGCGTCGGCGACGCGCGTCGACAGCACGCGGTTGTTCGCATCGACGTCGGCGGTGCGGACCAGGCCCTTGATCTTCAGGAACTCGTCGCCGCGGTTGAGCGTGACGCGCTTCTGCCCCTGCACCAGCATCGTGCCGTTGGGATAGACCTGCGCGACCGTGACGCTGACTTCGCCCGACAGCGAGTTCGCCTGGTCGGCGGCGCCGGTGCCGTTGAAATTGCGCCCACCGCTGATCGTCGCATCGCTCTTGCCGAACAGGTTGAGCGCGCCGGTGGTTGGCGGCGTGATGCTCGCCCCGCCGTTGCTGTCGAGCTTCGAGCCCGACGATTTCGACGCGGCGGTGCGCTCGACCAGCACGATTGTCAGCGGATCGCCGACCTTCCGCGCGCGCCAGCCTTCATAGAGGGCCGCGTAGCCGTCCTGCGCCTGGAAGATCGAGCCGGTCGCGACGACCGGCACCGGCACGACCGGCAGGGGGCGTGCGACCGAGAAATCCTCGGGCGGTGCCTTCTTGCCGAACAGGCTGGCGTCCGCCGGGGACGCGCCGAGCCCGGCGATGAGGAGCGTGCCGGCGAGCGCGGCGATAGGAGCGTTGCGCATCACGATCAGATGTTCTGGTTGACGTATTTGAGCATGTCGTCGGTCGCCGAGATCATCTTCGAATTGACCTCGTACGCGCGCTGCGTCTCGATCATGTCGACGAGTTCCTCGACGACGTTGACGTTCGACGCCTCGAGCATACCCTGCTTGATGTTGCCGCGACCGTCCTGCCCGGCGACGCCGACATTGGCGGCGCCGCTGGCGGCGGTCTCGACGAGATAGTTGTCGCCGGTCGCCTGGAGCCCTGCGCCGTTCGGGAAGTTCGCAACCTGGATCTGGCCGATCTGCGTCGCCTCGGTCTGGCCGGGAACGGTCGCCGACACGGTACCGTCGGAGCCGACCGTGATCGCGGTCGTACCCTCGGGAACGGTGATGCCGGGCTGCACCTGATAGCCTTCGCTGGTGACCAGCAAGCCCTCGGCCGAGCGCGAAAAGTTACCGGCGCGAGTATAGCCGAGCGTGCCGCCGGGCATCTGCACCTGGAAATAGCCGTCGCCGTCGAGCGCGAGATCCAGGCTGTTGCCGGTCGTCTGCATCGCACCCTGCGTGTCGATCCGCGCAGTACCCTGGAGCCGGACGCCGGTGCCGAGGTTGAGCCCGGTGGCGTATTTCGTCTCCGCGGTGCTCTGCGCGCCGGGGGTCGTCACGGTCTGGTAGGCGAGCGCCTCGAACGCCGCACGGTCCTTCTTGAAGCCCGTGGTGTTCACGTTGGCGAGGTTGTTCGAGATGACGCGCATGCGGGTATCCTGGGCGTCGAGCCCGGTACGCGCGATATGCATGGCTGCGGATGACATTCGTCGGTTCCTTCTAGCTCGGCAGGCGCATCAGCGATGCACCGCTTTCATCCATGTCCTTGGCGGACTTCAACATGTTGGCCTGGACTTCGTAACTGCGCTGGTTCTCGATCATGTCGACCAGCGCCTGCGTCATGTTGACGTTCGATCCTTCGATCGCACCGCCCTGCACCTTCGCATCGAGATCCTCGGGCAACGTCCCCCCGCCCTTGACGCGCAGCAGGTTGTCGAGCCCCTTGACGGTGTCCGACCCCTTGGTGTCGGCGAGCTTGAGCTTGTCGATGACCTGCGGGTCCTTTGCGTCGCCACCCTGCGGGATGATCGAGATCGTCCCGTCGGCCGAGATCGACAGCGACTGGTAGGGCGGCAGGGTGATCGGCCCCCCCGAGCCGATCACCGGATGCCCATCGCCGGTCTGGAGCACGCCCGACGGCGCAACCTCAAGATCACCGCGCCGCGTGTAGGCTTCCGATCCATCCGACGCCTGCACCGCCAGCCATGCGGTGGTGCCGGTGATCGCGACGTCGAGCGGACGACCGGTCAACTGGATCGCGCCGGGTGCCCGGTCCGCGTCGGTGACTTCTTCCGACGTCGGCGCGCGTGCCTCCAGCGCGGTGCCGTCGCCCTTCAGGTTCAGCCGGTCGAACACCACGCGATCGGCGCGGAATCCGGTCGTCGACGCGTTCGCCATGTTGTTGGCGATCGCCGCCTGCGCCGCCATGTGCGCGCGCAGGCCCGTCGCCGCGGTATAGACCAGCTTGTCCATTCAGGGTCCCCCGTCCGCTGTCGATTAGCTGCGGATGTTGAAGATGGTCTGCGAAATCTGGCTGGCGGTATCCAGAGCCTTCGAATTCGCCTGGAAATTGCGCTGTGCCGCGATCAGGCTGACCAGCTCCTCGGTGATGTCGACGTTCGACCGCTCGATCGTCCCCGACATCAGGTTGCCGAAACCGTTCGAGCCCGCCTCGCCCAGCTTTGCCGTGCCCGACACGCCGGTCGACGACCAATAGCTGTTGCCGAGCTGGCGCAGGCCCTCGGGGTTCGAGAAATTGGCGAGCATCACCTGGCCGAGTGCCTGCGTGTCGCCGTTCGAGAAGCTCGCCTTGACGATGCCCTTCTCGTCGATCGTCACGCCCTGGATCTGGCCGACCGCCTTGCCGTCCTGCGTCCGCGAGTTGACCGCGAACGCGCTCGCCTTCTGCGTGGTGGCGTCGCCGAAGCTGAACGCGATCTGCTGCGGGGTCGCCGAACCGGCGGTGGTGAACTCGTCATAGGTGATCGGCGCGGTCGGCGCGGTCAGCTTGCCCGCTCCGTCGAACGTCATCGTCGAACCGGCAACGCCGCCCGTCATCAGTTCCTTGTCGCCGACGAAGCTGTGGACTTCCCACGTGCTCGGCGTGTTCGCATCGGTCGAGACCGAGGTGCGCTTGAAGTAATTGGTCAGCGTCATCGCGTTGCCCGACGCATCATAGACGGTGGTCTGCGCCGACTGGTTGTAGCTCGACGGATCGAAGCGATCGAAGGTGGCGGTCGTCGGCAGCTTCGAGCTCGCGTTGAGGTTGACGCCCAGCGTGACCGCCTTGGTCGGGGCTGCGGTGCCGCTCGTCTCGGGCAGCTGCAGGCTGATCGCGGACTGAAGCCCGGTGGCGACGACGCTGCCCGATCCGTCGACCGGATAGACCTGGAGATGGCTGCCGTTCGAATCGACCACGAAGCGATCGGCGTCGACCAGGAAGCCGCCGTTGCGCGTGAAGTTGACCTGAGACGAGCCGGTCTCGGGCTTCACCACGAAGAAACCGTCGCCCGACACCGCGAGATCGAGCGCGTTTGCCGACTGGATCAGATTGCCTTGCGCGAACTGCTGGCGGTTGCCCTTGACCATGACGCCCGAGCCGATCTGCTGCGACGGCGCGACCGACACGCTGGATGCGATCACGTCGGCGAAATCGGTGCGGCTCTTCTTGAAGCCGTTGGTCGAGACGTTCGCCAGATTGTGCGAGATCGTCGACATCTCGGTCTGCGATGCCTGGAGACCGGAAAGCGAAGTGTAGAAGGACATGCGTTTAACTCCTTGAAATCGAGGGTGCGATCAGCCGATCTGGCGGACTGCGCTGACCGGCACTTCGCCGATCCCGGGAAGGGTGAGGATGGTGGAACCGGTGGTTGTCGAGACCGACTGGACGGGCGCCCAGACCAGCCCGGTCGCGGCGACCGTGGTGCCGTTGTTCTGCGCGTTGATGCTGACGGTGAACGGACCGCTGCCGGCATCCGCGCCGGCCGCGTCCTTGCCGTCCCAGTCGTAGCCGACGGTACCCTTAGCCTGCGGCCCGAGCGCCAGCGTCCGGAGCGCGGCGCCGTTCGCGTCGCTGATCGTGACGTTGACGCCGCTCGCCGCGCCCGCCAGCTCGACCGAGCCCGCGATCCCGCCGCCGGTACGACCGTACGCGGTGCTGCCCTCGGTCAGGACGGTCTTGCCGACATAGCCCATCGCATCGCTCGCACTGGTCGCGCCGAGCTTGTCGGAGATCGCCTTCATCGTCGTGTTCATCTCGGAGATGCCGGCGAGCGAAGAGAACTGCGCCATCTGCGCGACCATCTGGGTGTTGTCGACCGGATTGAACGGGTCCTGGTTCTGCATCTGCGCGGTCATCAGCTTCAGGAAGTCGTTCTGGTTGAGCGACCCTGCCGCCGCCGCCGTCGTCGTCTTGGTGGCCGTGGCAGCCGACGAGCGCGTAATGCCGATGCTGGAGAGCGTGGAGTCGAAGGAGGTTGCCATGATCAGCGGCCTAGCTTGAGGGTATCGATGATGAGCGACTTGGCCGTGTTCATCACTTCGATGTTGTTCTGGTAGCTGCGGGCGGTCTCCATCATGTCGACCATCTCGCGGGTTTCATCGACCGCCGCCTCGAAGATGTTGCCATCCTTGTCGGCCATCGGATTGTCCGGGTCGTAGCGCTTGGTCGGCGCTTCACCGGCGGTGACGACGCGCTCGACGTCGACCGTCGACATGCCGCTCGCCGCATCGAAGCTGGTGCGGAACACCGGCTTCATCGTCTTGTAGGCGGCCTCGGCGGACCCGGCGGTGCCGCCGGCATTGGCGAGGTTCGACGCGGTGGTGTTCATCCGGACGAGCTGCGCGGACATCGCGCGGCCGGCGACCTGGAAGATCGTCATGGGCTGATTGGACATGGCTTAATCTCCCTTCAGCGCGCGGGTGATCTGGCCGATCCGCCCGTTCAGGAACGACAGCGTCGTCTGATACTGGACGGCGTTCTCGGCGAACGCGGTCTGCTCCTGGCTCAGCTCGACGGTGTTGCCGTCCATCGAGGTCTGCGTCGGGATGCGGAACTTGGTTGCGGCATTGGTGCCGCCATCGTTCTCGACCGACGCGAGCGCGGCCTGGAAATCGATGTCGCGCGCCTTGAAGCCGGGCGTCGAGGCGTTGGCGATGTTCGACGCCAGCACACCCATGCGCTGCGAGCGCACCTCGAGTGCCGCCCCGTGAACTCCGAAAAGCGTGTCGCCTGACACAAGCCCGTCTCCTGGCGCAACCATTGCGCAACCGGACATAAGCAATGGCCGTGCCAGTTTTGGCGATCAGGGTGGGGAATGGCGGTTTGCCGGACGGCGGCAACGCGGCGGCAAGGCGAACGGCAAGAGATTGCCGGTGTTGCAGGGGTGAGCGGCAAGGCGGTTGCCGGTTGGTTGCGTTGGGGCGGCAACACCCGGCGCCCCGCCCCACCACTATGTTTCCCCGCGAAGGCGGGGACCCAGCCGGGGCTCCCGCCTTCGCGGGAGAACAAGGAGTGGGGTGCTGCCCCTCACCCACTTCCACCACCCCGGCGAAGGCCGGGGCCCAGTTGGAGAGGTGGCAATAACGATGGATGCGCTCAGTTAGCGACGTCCCCCAACTGGGCCCCGGCCTTCGCCGGGGTGGTACTCATGGGAAGCGAACACGACCACGGCGCCCGCCCCACCCACCCCGTCACCCCGGACCTGTTCCGGGGTCCACCGCTTCGCACACTCGGGGCCACCGAGTATGCGGAACGGTGGATGCCGGAACGGGTCCGGCATGACGGGTATGCAACTGGCCCGTCCCTTGCATCGCCCCCCGCACATGATCACGCTCGCACAACTGCTCGACCCCGCAGCGCTCGCCATCGTCGGTGGCGGCACCGCTGTCGCCGTCGTTCTTCGCACGCCCTTCCGCGACCTCGGCCGCGCGCTGGCCGCGGTCACGACGCTTGGCCGCGGCCGGTTCGACGCCGATCCGCTGCTGCTACAGATCACCGCGCTTTCGCGGATCGCCAAGCGCCACGGCGTGATGGCACTCGATCGCTCGGTCATCACCGACCATGACGTCGCCGCCGGCATCGCCGCGATCGTCGACGGCAGCTCCGCGACCGACGTCGCGACGCTCGTCCAGCATCGCCGTCGCGCCCGTATAGAGCGCCACGTCGCCGCCGCCGACGTCTGGGCCGGTGCTGCCGAGGTCGCGCCCGCAATGGGCATGGTCGGTACGCTGATCGGCCTCGCGCAGATGTTCGCGACGATGAGCGATCCCGGCGCGATCGGTGGCGCGATGGCGGTGGCACTACTCGCCACGCTGTACGGCGCGCTGTTCGCCAACCTCTTTTTCATGCCGATCGCCAATCGCCTGCGCGCGCAGGGGCGCAACGAGGCGTTCGAGCGTGCGCGTATCGAAGCGCCGCTCGTCGCGCTTGCCGAACGCGAGACGCCGCGCGGTTATGGCGCGCCCGTTCTGGCAACCGTCGCGTGAACGCGAGCGAGTATCCCGATACGCCGACCGGCAAACCGCTCTGGCTGATCACGCTCGCCGACCTCGCGCTGTTGCTGGTCGGCTTCCTCGTGCTGCTCCAGGCGACCCAACATATCGGCGGCAAGGATCTGGCCAAGGGCATCCGCGAAGGCTTCGGCGCCAACGATACCGAGCCGACGCCAATGCCCGTAGCCGCCGCCGGCATCCTGGATTTCGCGTCCGGTTCGGCGATCCTGCCGACCACGCCGGGCGCGCTCGTCGCCTGGGCGCGGGAAGCGGCACGCGACCCTCGCGTCATGCTCACCGTCACCGGCTCCACCGACGGCACGTCCGCCGATATCGACCGCGTGACCGGGAGCGCCGCGATCCTTGCCGCCGACCGCGCGCGCACGGTTGCCGCTGCCCTCGCCGCAGTCGCGCCGTCCCGCGTCGCGATCGTCACCGCCACCAAGCCCGGCCGCCGCGCCGCCATCGTCTCCGTCGCCTTTGTCGGCGAACCCCCACGGGGCGACGTTCAAAGGACCGCTCAATGATCATCCCGTTCCTGCTCATGGCCGCGAGCTTCCAGGATACCGCCGCGCTCGATCGCTCGGTTGCCGCGTTCACCGGCCGGCCGACGGGCGCCGAGGGTGGCGCACGCACGCCGATCGACGCGCGGTTGCGGCTCGCGACCTGCCCCACGGTGTCGCTGTCGTGGCGCTCCGAACAGCATGACGCGGTGGTCGTATCGTGCGCGGGGCCGGCATGGCGGATCTTCGTGCAGGTCGTCCGCCCGGCCAACGCGCCCGCCGCGGTCGCCGCCTCGTTCGCGCCAGCCGTGAAGGTCGCGCCCGTCATCAAGCGCGGCGATCCGATCGTGATCGAGGCGGGCACGGAGGGCTTCTCGATCAGCCGCGAGGGCGTCGCGATGGGCGATGCCGCACCCGGCGGCCGCTTCATGGTCAAGGTCGACGACACGCGTACGCCGGTCCAGGCGATCGCCGTCGAGGCTGGCCACGCGACGCTGCCTGGCTGGTCGAACTGAGGTCCGCGCTAAATTCGGCAAACAGATTAATTTTGCTAAAGCTTTTCGCCGTGCGGCCGTTCCTGCTGATGTCATCGCAAACCAAAGGATGCGGACATGGTGGACTCGATCGGCGCGAAGCCGTCAGTAGCAGGAGATCGTTCCGTCGTGCGCGTCGCCGCCACGACGCCGACGACGCCCGTTCAGACTCCGGTACAGCCCTCGCCGCAAGCCGCGGCACAGGTGCAGAACCCGGTCCTCTCGGACTCGTTGGCACTGGCCAAGACGATGGCATCGTCGCCGCCGATCAACGCGACGCGCGTCGCCGAGATCAAGAAGGCGATCGCCAGCGGCACCTTCCCCATCCTTCCCGCGACCATCGCCGATCGGCTGATGGCGCTCAGCCTCGCCTGGAATTCCAATGAAGCGGCGTGAAGCCCTGATCCGCGTGATCGACGCGCTGCACGCCGAGATCGCCGCGCTGAAGTCGAACGACGTCGCCAGCCTCGAGCGCGCGACCGCGGACAAGCTCGCCGGGATCGAACAGGTCGCGCTGCTCGGCACCGGCCCCGCGGGCACCGAGATCCGCGAACTGGCCGACGAAGCGAACCGGCTCAACGAGACGTGCCGGATCTATACAAACTTGATGGCGGCAAATGTTCGCCGCCGCCTGCAAACCCTGACCGGCGATGGTGCCGTTGCCGGGTATCGTCCGGGTCTGCGCGCCGCGTACGCGTAACATCGCGACCGCCTGACACGGCCCCACAAGAAAAGGCCGTCACCCCAGCGAAAGCTGGGGTATCCCCGTAATTGGGCGCATCCTTGTCGCACGAGACCCCAGCTTTCGCTGGGGTGACGGAATTGGGGGCGGGGCTTCGAGATAGCGCCGCATCGCGGATCTTGGGAATGCAGCCCCAAACACCAAAACTGGCACGCCCCTTGCTGAGCAACCCCTGAACCAGGGGCACCGCACACGGGCATGACCGTCAATCCTATCACTACCGGCCGGATCCAGTCCGCGATCGCGCTTGCGAGCAGCAAGACGGGCGTGGATTTCGACTATCTGCTGGGCCAGGCGAAGCTCGAAAGCGGGCTCAACGCCAATGCCAAGGCCGGCACGTCGAGCGCCTCGGGCCTCTATCAGTTCATCGAACAGAGCTGGCTCTCCGTCGTCAAGAAGCACGGCGCCGAGCACGGCATGGCGTGGGCCGCGAACAGCATCGGCCAGTCGTCGAGCGGCCGCCTCTCGGTCGGCGATGCCGGCACCAAGGCGGCGATCCTCGCGCTGCGCAACGATCCGAACGCCGCCTCGCTGATGGCCGCCGAATACGCGTCGGACAACAAGACTTCGCTCGAAGGCACGCTGAACCGCCCGGCGTCGGGCACCGACCTGTACATGGCGCACTTCATGGGTCTCGGCGGCGCGACCAAGTTCCTAAAAACGATGCAGGCCAACCCGCAGGCGAGCGGCGCCGCGCTGTTCCCCGCCGCGGCACGCGCGAACCACAACGTCTTCTACGATTCGAACAATCAGCCACGCACGCTGTCGGCGATCTACGACCGGTTTGCCGACAAGCTCGGCGGTGCCGCCGCCGGGGCAAGCGCGACCGCGACACCCGCCAACTACGCCGCGCAGGCGCTCGACATGAACGGCAGCACGGTCATCACCGGCAACAACGAAAGCGCCGACGACGCGCTCGCCTGGGCAACAACTGCAATGGGCAGGTTCACCGGCAAGACGACGCAGACCGCGGTGAACGTCCTGCGCCCGACGCCCGATACCGCGCGGCTCGCGTACATGATGCTCGCACGGTTGGGCGGCTAAGCCATGAACCGCATTCTTTCCAACGCCCGCGCGTCGGTCCTGCCGCTCGCGATCCTGCTGCTCGTGCTCGTCATGGTCGTGCCGATCCCGGCGTTCATGCTCGACATCTTCTTCGTGGCGAACATCGCGATCAGCCTGGCCGTGCTGATGGTCGCGCTCAACGCACAGAAGCCGCTCGATTTCTCCGCCTTCCCGACCGTCCTCCTGTTCGCGACCCTCTTCCGCCTCGGTCTCAACGTCGCCTCCACCCGCATCGTGCTGGTCCACGGCCACGAGGGCGAGAGCGCGGCGGGCCACGTGATCGAGGCGTTCGGCACGTTCCTGATCGGCGGCGATTACGTCGTCGGCATTTTCGTCTTCGCGATCCTGATGATCATCAACATGATCGTCGTCACCAAGGGCGCCGGTCGCGTCTCCGAAGTCAGCGCGCGCTTCACGCTCGACGCTTTGCCCGGCAAGCAGATGGCGATCGATGCCGACCTGAACGCCGGCCTCATCACGCCCGACGAAGCCAAGGCACGCCGCGTCGAAGTCTCCACCGAAGCCGATTTCTACGGCTCGATGGATGGTTCGTCGAAGTTCGTGAAGGGCGATGCGGTCGCCGCCATGCTGATCCTCGCCGCCAACATCATCGGCGGCCTGATCCTCGGCCCCGTCAGCCACGGCATGACGATCGCCGATGCCGCGCACAATTACATCCTGCTCGCGATCGGCGACGCGCTCGTCGCGCAGCTGCCGTCGCTGATGCTGTCGATCGCCGCCGCCTCGATCGTCACGCGCGTCACCTCCGACAAGGACCTTGCCGGCCAGATCGGCGGCCAGTTCGGTAGCCCACGCACCTGGACGCCGGTCGCGGTCATCCTCGCGCTGCTCGGCATCCTGCCCGGCATGCCGCACATGGTGATCCTGCCCGCCGCGGCCATCGCCGGGTTCGCCGCGTGGAAGCTCCGCCAGATCGAGCGCCGCCCTGCCCCCGTCGTGGTCGTCCCGGTCGAGACGATCGACCAGTCGAAGATCGGCTGGGAGGAAGTTACGGATGGCATGCAGGTCAATCTCGACATCGGCTACGGCCTGGTGCCGCTTGCCGACGAGCGTCGCGGGTCGCCGCTGATGGGGCGTATCACCGGCGTCCGTCGCCAGCTGTCGAAGGAACTCGGCTTCGTCGTGCCGCAGGTCCGCGTCCGCGACGACATCAACCTCGCGCCGTACGTCTACCGCATCCTCGTCAACGGCGTGGTCGTCGGCGAGGACACCGTGTCGCCCGACGAGATGCTCGCGCTCGACACCGGCCAGGCGTTCGGCGACCTGTTCGGCAAGAAGGTCAAGGATCCGACCTTCGGGCTCGACGCGACCTGGGTCGATGCGGGCGATGCCGATGCCGCGACCGGCGCGGGCTATCTCGTGGTCGATCCCGGCACGGTGATGGCGACGCATCTGAACCACCTGCTCGGCCAGAACGCGTCCGAGCTGCTCGGCCAGGACGAAGTCCAGGCGCTGCTCGACGGCCTCAAGGAGCGCGCCGCGCAACTGGTCGCCGCGCTCGCACCGCTGCCGATCACGACGCTGACGCAGGTGCTGAAAGGCCTGCTCGCGGAGAACGTCCCGCTCAAGGAATTCCGTCGCATCGCCGGCGCGATCGCGGTCGCGGCGCAGCGCACGCAGGACGCCGAGGAGCTCATCGAGACGATCCGTCCCGAGCTCGGCGCGCTCATCATCCAGAAACTGTGCGGCGTGCGCGAACCGCTGCGCGTCATGACGTTGGAGGGTCAATTGGAAGGTCTGCTCGGCCAGGCGATGCGCGCCGATCAATCGCGCCGCCACGTCATCGAACCCGATCTCGGCCGCCGCATCGTCGAGGCGCTGCAGCGCGCCGCCGAACCGCTGATCGCGGAGGCGAAACCGTTCGCGCTGGTCGTCCAGCCGACCATCCGCATCGCGATCCGCAAGCTGGTGCGGACGTGCCTGCCCGATACCCCGGTCATGTCGTTCTTCGAAGTGCCCGAGGAGAAGGCGGTCGAAGTCGTCGCCGTCATCGGTGCCTCGCAGCAGGCGCTGGCGGCATGAGCGCGCTCCCGATGCGCGGCGCCTTCGCCGATGCGCAACCGCTGACCTACCGCCCGCATCAACGCCCCGGCGGCGACGCCGACCAGTTGGTGAAACAGCACCTCCCGCTCGTCCGACGGATCGCGTGGCACGTCCACGGCAGCATGAGCAGCAGCGTCGAGGTCGAGGACCTGATCCAGGTCGGCCTCGTCGCGCTGGTCGAGGCCGCCGCGAATTTCGACGAGCGCGGCATGCCGTTCAAGACCTACCTCATCACCCGCCTGCGCGGCAGCATGATCGACGAACTCCGCCGCCAGGCCACGAGCACGCGCGGCGCGATGCGTCGCCGCCGCCAATATGCCGAGGCGATCTCGACGCTAACCGCCCGCACCGGCAAGGCTCCCGGAGAAGACATGATCGCAGAGCATATCGGCGTGACGATCGAGAAACTCCGCACCGACTACGTCACCGCCGACGCGATCCGCTTCGACTCGATCGACGACATGTATGCGGACGACCTCCCCTGGTTCGCCGACGACACGCCGGACGCATTCGAGCAGCTCGCCGACAGCGACATGCGCGAAGCGCTCATCGCGGCGATCACCGCCTTGCCGGAACGCGAAGCGCAGGTGATCCAGTTATACTATGTCGAGGAACTCAACCTCGAAGAGATCGGCGAAGTCTTCGGCGTAGGATCGGCGCGAGTATGCCAGATCAAGGCATCCGCACACGCAAAGTTGAAGAAGGCGCTGGCACGGCAAATCTGACCGAACACTGATCTTCTATGGAAGTGTTGCCTCCGATACGGAGCTACCTTCTGTAGACCGGGTACGTTCCACGGAACATCTTGCTCTCCGAGCTATCCGGGGGGCGACCATGACGACGATCAAATCCATCGCAGTAACCGCACTGACGCTGATGATCGCGCTATCGCCCGAACGCGCGACGGCGCAAACGCGGACCTCCGCTCAGCTCGCCGACCAGTGGCGCGAAGCCAGGCGCGCCGAACTGCTCGAACAACGCGAAAAGGCACGGAGCGATCTGTCCACGCGTGAAGCCTTGATCGCGTCGGAACTCAAGGCGCTGGACCGGGACTCCACGCCCGATAGCATCGCGGCAACGGCGCCCGCGAGTCCCGCTTCCAACAAGACGGTCACCACGACTGCGGTCACCACGACGGCGGGCCCCGATGGCTCGGGTCAAAAGACGACGAATACGACGAGCACCAGCACCGAGGTATTGCCGCCCAAATCCGACAAGTCTGTTCAGTCTGATCCAGCAGCCATTGCGTCACCAAAACAAACGTTTGGGGGATTGGACCTTGGGGCCGGCCTCTCGTTCACCCTAGACCTTGGTAAGCTGAACCGCATCAGTCGCGCATCGGCAGTGAACGGCGTCGTGCGATCCGATGATCAGGACAATGGCCGGGCGAGGATCATGCTCGAGTCGCATTATTTCTTCACGCCGTGCACGTGGAATTTCCTGGGGCTGAAAAACCCCTGTACAACTAAGGACGGCTGGCGCGTTGCAGATCCTAAAGAAGCTCGCTGGGGTCTTGGGCCGTTCATTGCCGTGCAACCGGGATCGGACAATATTATTGATGCGATCGGAATGGGCATCATGGTCGGCGCTCGTCGGGAACAGAGCGCGCAGAGCTTCAATTTGGGTATCGGCATTGTCTTCGATCCCAACACGCGAGTACTCGGCGATGGTATCATCGAAAATATGCCTCTCCCAATCGGTGAGATCGACGTTCGATACCGAGAGACGCTGCAGACCGGCATACTCGTTCTGACATCATTTTCTTTTTAGCAGTCTTGGCGCGTCGGCTTCACTTACCAGACACGCAAAAACCCCGGTGGCTTGCGCCACCGAGGTTTTCTCCGCCCCCCGCTTCTGGGAAGCAAGGCGGGTCCGATCGGCACCGACACCCTTGGGGGGCGGTGCCGGTGCCGGTCCGGATTACTGAAGCAGCTTCAGAACGCTCTGCTGGCTCTGGTTCGCCTGGCTGAGCATCGCGGTCGATGCCTGGCTCAGGATCTGCGCCTTGGCGAGTGCCGTCGTTTCTGCCGAGAAATCGGTGTCTTCGATGCGGCTCTTGGCGTCCGACAGGTTGGTCGCGTTCGAGGTCAGGTTGTTGACCGCCGACTGGAGCTGGTTCTGCGCCGCGCCGAGGCTCGCACGACGGTTCGACACGTTCGAGATCGCGGAGTCGTAATCGGCCAGGATCGTTGCCGAGGACGCGCCCGCAGTGGCACCGGTGACGACCGTACCGACGCCGGTCGTTGCAGCCTTCAGATCGCCACCGAGGTCGAGCTGGATCGAGTCGGTAGCGTTCGCACCGGCCTGGATCGAGATCTTGCCGTCACCGGCAGTGCCTGCGGTGCCACCGAACAGGGCGACGCCGTTGAACTTGGTGTTGGTCAGCACGTTGGTGATCTGCGTCGCCAGCGCATCCTGCTCGGACTTGATGTTGGCGATGTCGTTCGTCGAATACGTCCCGTTGGTCTTCTGCACTTCGAGTTCGCGCATCCGCTGCAGGTTGTTGCTGACCTCGTCCAGCGCGCCCTCGGCGGTCTGCGCCATCGAGATGCCGTCGTTGGCGTTGCGCACGCCCTGGTTCATGCCGCGGATCTGCGACGTCATCGACGCCGAGATGGCGAGGCCGGCGGCGTTGTCCTTGCCCGAGTTGATGCTCTTGCCGGTCGACAGGCGCTCCATCGACGTTGCGAGCATGTTGGAAGCCTTGGTCGAGGCATTCTGGGCGCGCAGCGCCGATACGTTGGTACCGATGACAGTCATGTCGAAATCTCCGTGAATGTTCAGACGATCCGCGCCGCCCCCATGGCGAAGTCCCGTGCCGTCAGAGTGAGTAACGGCCGCCTTTCGCGGAGATTTAGGGAAAAAATTCGGCCTCGCGCGCGGGCTGGCACGCGCAGGTGAGCGCTTCCGCGCGCGCGAACGCACCCGGTATATGTCCGCGTGTGTCCGCGTGGACGCGCCCGGAAAAAATCTGCCGGTGCCGGCAGCGTTTAACCACGAATTTACCAATGATGGCGCATTCCCCGATTCGTTCAGGGGGACCCTTTCATGCGTTCGATTTTTCCATCAGCGGCAGTCACTTCGCGTAAATACGCGCTCGTCTCGTCGCTGCGCGCGCAAGGGTTCGGGGTGGGCTCTTTCGAGACCGCGCAGCCTGGGCCGAACGACCTGTTCTTGGTCGCGGATGGCGAGGGCATCACCGCCCCCGCCCGCACCGTGGTGATCGGTTGCCAGGGGCGCGAAGTGACCCCGTCGCGTGACGGTTCACCGGCGCGGATCAGCTTTGCCGCCGAGGACACCGCGGTCGGCAACGGCTTCGCGCGCGCGCTGATCGGCGGGCCCGAAATGCCGACCGCCGCGGACCCCGAATCACTCGCGCTGCTCGCGCTTGCCGAGCGCGTCGCCGCGGCCGACATCACCGTGCTGATCAACGGTCCGACCGGCACCGGCAAGGAAGTGCTCGCCCGCGCCATCCACAACGGCTCCGCGCGGAAAGACAAGCCGTTCATCGCGATCAACTGCGCCGCGCTCCCCGAATCGATGCTCGAAGCGCTGCTGTTCGGCCACCAGAAGGGCGCGTTCACCGGCGCGTCGGCGGGCGGCGACGGGTTCTTCCGTGCAGCCCATGGCGGCACGATCTTGTTGGACGAGATTGCCGAGATGCCGCTTCAGTTGCAGGCGAAGCTGCTCCGCGTGTTGCAGGAGCGCGAGGTCGTGCCGCTCGGTGCCTCGGTGCCGCAGCCGATCGACGTCCGCGTCATCGCCTGCGCCAACCGCGACCTCCACGCCGAAGTCGCTGCCGGCCGGTTCCGCGCCGATCTCTATTACCGCCTTGCCGTATTCCCGCTCGCGACCAAGTCGCTGGCCGAACGCCCGCAGGATATCCCCGCGCTCGCCGCGACGCTGATCCTGCGTCATGCCGGCAACCGCAACGTCATCCCCTGGCCGAGCCACGCCGCGATCGAGCAGCTGATGCTGCACGACTGGCCGGGCAACGTCCGCGAGCTGGAGAACGTGATCCAGCGCGCACTGCTGTTCTGCGGCGGCGATACGATCGAGGCGAACCACATCGTCTTCGACCGCCCGGTGACGATGACGTTCCAGCGCACCGCGCCGGTGATGTCCATCGCGCCCGCCGCGCCGTCGGAACCGGAAACGCCCCCCGGGACGCTCGGCAACATCGTCCAGATGAGCGAGTTCGCCGCGATCCGCGAGACGCTCAAGGCGTGCAACGGCAGCCGGATCGAGACCGCAAAGCGCCTCGGCATTTCCGAACGCACGCTGCGCTATCGCCTCGCCAAGGCGCGCGAGCAGGGTGACGACATCGGCAGCGCACAGAACTGGGCAGCCTCGGCATGAGCGGCGTCAGTGGAGTAGGCGGCGGCGCGATGAGCGTCGACCGCGTGATGGCGCTGCGCTCGCAGATCCTTGAACGCAACCAGGCGCTTTCGCGCGCTGGTGCGGCCGGTAACGTCGCGCCGACCGAAACGGTCAAGCCGACCAGCTTTGCCGACACGATGGAAACCGCGCTGAAGAGCGTCAACGACGGCCAGACCCAGGCCGCCAAGCTCAGCGAAAGCTATGAGCGCGGCGAGACGGTCGACATCGCGAAGGTGATGCTCGCCCGCCAGCAGGCGTCGGTCGGGTTCGAGGCGACGTTGCAGGTCCGCAACAAGCTGCTGTCCGCCTACAAGGATATCATGAGCATGCCGGTCTGACATGAGCACCGCACTCATCCCCACTTCGCCCGGCGGCACCGAACGGTTCGCCAACCCCCTCCAGCAGATCAAGGGCGCGTTCGCACAGCCTGCGGTCCGTCGCTCGCTGCCGATGGCGCTGATGGTCGGCTTGATCGCCGCCGCCGCGCTTGCGTGGATGAGCCTGTCGACGCCGACTCAGAAGACGCTGTTCGGCGGCCTGCCCGATTCCGACAAGGCCGCGGTGACGTCCGCGCTAACGACGGCCAACATCAAGAGCCATATCGACGAAGGCACCGGCGCCCTTACCGTCGGCGAGGACGATTACAGCCGCGCGAAAATGCTGCTCGCGGGCCAGGGCCTGCCGAAAGCGGCGCCCGGCGGCTATGCGATCCTCGACCAGTTGCCGATGGGCGTTTCACGCGCGGTCGAAGGCGAACGCCTCCGTCAGGCGCGCGAGTCCGAGATGGCGAAGTCGATCGAGGAGATCGACGCGGTTGCGGAGGCACGCGTGCATCTCGCCATGCCCGAAGCCTCCGTGTTCGTTCGCGACAACGCTGCGCCCTCCGCCTCGGTGATCCTGAAGTTGCAGGGCGGCCGGTCGCTGAGCGATGCGCAGGTCAGCTCGATCATCAACCTCGTCGCCTCGTCGGTGCCGGGGATGAAGCCCGAGGCGGTGACGATCGTCGACCAGATGGGCGCGTTGCTCACCAAGGCCGGCGGCAACGACGGCGCAGGGGCGGCGAGCGACGCGCGGATCGATATCCAGCGCCGGGTCGAGGACAAGTATCGCACGCAGCTGATCGCGCTGCTGACGCCACTCGTGGGCGCGGGCAACTTCACCGCGGAAGTCCAGGCCGACGTCAATCTCGACGAGAGCCAGGCGACGCGCGAAAGCTATGAGAAGCAGGGCGTGCTGCGCGCCGAGACGGGCAACTGGACCGGCAACCAGAAGGACGGCGCGGGCGCTGCTCCGGGCGGCATTCCGGGTGCGCTGAGCAACACCCCGCCTGCCGCGAGCACGCTGTCGACGCCGCAGCCGGCGACCGGCAACACCGGTGCGCAGCCGGTCGCCGGCGGCCCTGCCCCCGACGCGATGAAGCAGTCCGACCAGTATCAGCGCGCCTACGACCTCGGCCGCGAAGTGTCGGTCACGCGCGCCACGCCCGGCGGGGTCAAGCGCCTCTCGGTCGCCGTCCTCCTGCGCGATCCCGACAAGGGCCGCCGCACCGCGATGGAGATCAACCAGATCAGCGATCTCGTGAAGAGCGCGGTTGGCTTCGATCAGGCGCGCAACGACAACGTGACGGTCATCAGCCGCAAGTTCGCGGGCGCCACCGATGCCGCCGCCGGCCCCGCCTGGTACGACAATGCGTGGCTGCCGGTGCTCGCGCGCAACGGCACGGCGATCCTGATCGCGCTGCTGGTGCTGCTGCTCGGCGTCCGCCCGATCGCCAAGGCGCTGATGAAGAAGCGCGAGGATGCCACGACGCGTCCCGCCTTCGGCCAGCCGATCGGCGAAGTCGATGGCGAGGGCGCGCCCGCCGGGATCGGTGTCGCGCCGCCCGTCAGCCTCGACCAGCTCGAGAACACGCGCGGCTATGACGACCGGATCGGTGCGGTGCGTGGCTTCACGCGCGACAATCCGACGCGCGCCGCGCTCGCCGTGCGCGACATGATCAAGGCGGACGCCAAGTGAGCGAAGTCGCCATCCGAACCTACACCGGCGTCGAGCGCGCCGCGGTGCTGATGATGCTCGTCGGCGAGGAGGAGGCCGCGGCCATCCTCCAGAAGCTGGAGCCCGAAGAGGTGCGTCAGCTCGGTGCGGCGATGTTCAAGGTCGCCGACGTGTCGGAGCAGGAAGTCGAGGACGTGCTCGACGATTTCGTCGACCGCGCGCGGGAGCGGACCGCGATCGGCTTCGATCCGCGCCCCAAGATCGAGGCGGTGATGAACCGCGCGCTCGGTCGCGAAAAGGCCGAGAGCGTGCTCGCGCGGATCACGCCGGCCGAGGCCGCGTGCGAGTTGGAACTGCTCGACTGGCTCGACGCGCCCGAGATCGCGGCGATGATCGAGAAGGAGCATCCGCAGATCGCCGCAGTGCTGATCGCCAACCTCGACGCATCGGTCGGCGGCCAGGTGCTCGAGCTGTTGCCCGACGCGGTTCAGCCCGACATCCTCCACCGCATCGCGCGGCTCGGGCCGATCACGCCCGAGGCGGTCGATACGCTGCGCACCTTGCTCGCCAACCGCACCAGCACCGGCTCGACCGGCGCCGGCGTGACGCTGGGCGGCACGCGCGAGGCGGCGAAGATCCTGTCCGGCGCGCGCAAGGCGACCGAGCAGCGCGTCATGCCGAAACTGTTCAAGATCGACCGGGACGTCGCCAAGGCGATCGAGGAGGCGATGTTCGTCTTCGACAATTTGCTCGAACTCGACGACAAGAATCTGGGCACACTGATCCGCAACGTCGATAGCGAGATCCTGACCAAGTCGCTGAAGGGCGTCGACGAGACGATCCGCAACCGCTTCCTCGGCTGCATGTCGGCGCGCGCCGCCGATGGCATCCGCGACGAGATGGAAGCGCGCGGGCCGATGAAGCTCGCCGAAGTGCTCGAAGCGCAAAAAGCGATGATCGCGATCGCGCGCGGGCTGGCGAAGGACGGCACGATCCAGATGGGCGGGGGGGAAGACGATTATGTCTAACGGCTTCACCGCAGGCTTCGCGTCGCGTCACACGACGACCGCGCACATTCTGGCGAGCGCGTTCGCGCCGCCCTCCGGGTTCGCCGCGGCGGATATCCGCGAGCGTGTGACAGCGCGGCCGACCAATGTCGCGTCCCCGAACTTTACTTCGGAGCCGAGTGCCCCGAAGCATTTCAGCCCCGCGGACAAGGACGTGAACCCGACCGCCGGCTGGGATCCGCTCGATCCGGTGAGCGAATCGTCGTTTATCGATCCGCTCGCCGACGCGCATGCCGCCGGCTATGCGGAGGGTCTCGCCGCCGCGGCGGCCGCCGCGCAGGAGACGGCCGCCCGCGACGGCGCGTTGCTCGGCGACCTCGCCACGGCGCTCGGCAACGACCGGATTGACCGCGACCGCGTCGCCGCCCAGCTCCGCCAAACGGTGTTGTTCCTCGTCTCGAAACTTGTCGGTGAAGTCGGTATCGCCCCCGACGTCCTCGCCGGCCGGATCGAGACCGCCGCCGAGCTCCTGTCCGACTCCGCCGAATCCGCGTTGCTCCGCGTCCACCCGGACGACGTCGCGCTGCTCGAAGGCCGTCTGCCCAAAACGATCTTCGCGGCCGGCGATCCGGGCGTCGCACGCGGCAGTTTCGTGCTCGAAAGCGCATCGACCATCGTCGAGGACGGCCCAGAACTCTGGCTAGACCAGCTCGCGCAGGCGATCGATCGCGTGCCGGTGCCCAAATGCTGAACCGCTTTACCGCCGATTATCTCGAAACCCTCTCCAACGCCGATTTCGTCGCCAAGCCAAAGGTCTCCGGCCGCCTCGCCTCGTTCGACGGGCTGCTGATGGAAGCGGTCGGCCTTACGCTGCCCGTCGGCACCGTTTGCCAGGTCGGCGAAGGCGCGGCGAGCGTCGAGGCCGAAGTCATCGGCTTTCGCAACGGCCGCACGTTGATGATGAACCTCGGCGGCGCCGCGGCCCTTCTTCCGCGCGCACCGGTCAAGCCGATCGGTGCGCCGGGGGAGGCCGAAGTCGGGGCTGCCATGCTCGGCCGCGTCGTCGACGGCGCTGGTAAGCCGATCGACGGCCTCGGCCCGATCCGCGGCGCCGGGCGCTGGCCGCTTGCGGGGAAACTCCAGTCGCCGCTCGATCGTGGCCGCGTGCTCGAACCGCTCGACGTCGGCGTGCGCGCGATCAACGGCCTGCTGACGATCGGCCAGGGCCAGCGCGTCGGCATCATGGCCGGCTCGGGCGTCGGCAAGTCGGTGCTGCTCGGCATGATCGTCCGCGCCGCGCAGGCCGACGTCATCGTGATCGGCCTGATCGGCGAGCGCAGCCGCGAAGTCGCCGACTTCCTCGAGACCAAGGTCGCCGGCGAAGCGCGCAAGCGCTCGGTCGTCGTCGCCGTCCCCGCCAACCATTCGCCCGTGCTCCGCATCCGCGGCGCGCTGCGGGCGCACGCGATCGCCGAATCCTTCCGCGACGAGGGCAAGAAGGTCTTGCTGATCATGGATTCGCTGACCCGAGTAGCGCATGCCGGTCGCGAGATCGGCCTCGCGCTGGGCGAACCCGCGTCCGCGCGCGGCTATCCGCCCAGCGCCATCGCGATGCTGCCCAACCTGATCGAGCGCGCGGGCGTCGACGTCCACACTGGCGGATCGATCACCGCGATCTACACGGTGCTGGCGGACGGGGACGACGGCAATGACCCGGTGGTCGATTCCGCGCGTTCGATCCTCGATGGCCACATCGTCCTCAACCGCCAGCTAGCCGAGCGCGGCGTGTACCCCGCGATCGACATCGGCCCCTCGGTCAGCCGCGTGATGACCGACATCGTCGACGCCCCCCATGCCAAGGCCGCGCGCACACTCCGCCGCCACCTCGCGACGTACGAAGAAAACCGCGATCTCGTGCTGATGGGCGCCTATCGCCACGGTGCCGATCCCGCGATCGACGCGGCGATCGCCTGCCACCCGGCGGTGATGGAATATATCCGCCAGGACGCCGACGAGAACGTCTCGTTGAACGACGCGGTCGCCGAGCTGACCGGCGTGTTCGGCGGCTGAGATGGCGGATGCCCGCGGCAAGACGCTGGCGCGCATCCACCGCGTCCGCACGCTCCAGCTCGGGCTGACCCGCGCCGACGAAGCGCGCGCGCACAACAAGTTCGCCAGCGAACAGACGCTGTCGGGCCGTATCGCGCTGCTCGCCGAAGCGGTCGCGCCGGTCCACGAGACGCTCGCCGCGGTGTCGCTGGGGGCGTCGGCGCATTACCGCGAACGCTTGTACCAGTCCGCCACCGCCGCGGTCGAACGCGTCCGCGCTGCCGAGCGCCATGTCGAACGCGCGACCGAAGCGACCCGCGCCGCCAAGCGCGATCAGAGCGCGGTGGAAAAGCTGCTTGCCCGCGCAGACGCCGATGTCGTGCTGAAGGCGATCCGCGAAATGGAAGATGCACCGGCGTTCCGGAAGGTTCGGCACGATCCTTGCTGAGTGACGGGCACAAGCCCGAACCCGAGTGCCCGAATGATCCAGACCGCGACCCTTTCTCCGACGTCCCCAACCCTGCGAGCGACCACGACGTCACAGGCGGGCGGTGTCGCAGGCGGTGGATCGGCCAGTTTCGCGGAGTCCTTTGCGCAGGCCAGCGACGATGCGCCCCCCTCTGCGACGACCGGGGACGTGCCGTCCGATCTCCAATCGCCGTCCTCCACCCGGCAGGACTGGGCCGCGACCGGCAACGGATTGCCGATCGCGGCTCTTGCCGGCGTCGGCGCGGTCTCGTGGCAGGCCGCGATGACGCCCCAACCCGTGGCCACCAAGCCGGACGCGTCACCGGTAATACCGGACGCCGCGCTTCTACCCGCGACGGTCGCGGTGCCGGTTCCCGTACGTCCGGCTATCACCGCTGGGCGGCAGGCGCTTGGCGCACGTCCTCCCCGTTCATCCCGAAGCGACCAAGGCGTGGAAACGGACGATCTGGTACCTGCCGAACGTTCCGAGCCAACCAAGGCGTCTGCTATTGAAGTACCGCGACACGAGAAAGTTACGCAGCCCTTGCTCGTCGCCCCCGCGGTTGCCGACACCGCGAGCCCCGAGGTCGTCGCGTCAGCCACGCCATCTCCTACCCGCTCGAGCCCTGGTGGCGTCGTTGCGGCATCCCCTGAAGCCGCGCTCAAGCCGGTGGCGAACAGGCAAGCGACTCGCGGGGCGATGGAGAGTCCCGACCTTCCGAACGGGCGTGCCTCGCCGGACGAACCGACTGGTGCCGCGAACCGCGCCGCATCGAAGCGTTCGGAGAACCTACCGTCGGGCGGGAGCACGGCGATGACTGACCCGGTGCCTGCCGGTGCGCCCCGCCCAGCCTTGGCCGACCCGCCCCTGCGTGGCCGGATGCCTCACGATCAGGCGCTACCGGATTCGGCGTACCTTCTTGCAAAAATGCCCGGCGGCAGTGCAGTCGCGCCGCCGGTCGCAAGCGTGCCGCTGCCCGCGCGCGTGGGCGAGGTTGCCCCGAACACGACGCTCCTTACCCCGCAGGTCCCGGAGTTCGTGAAAGCCGGAAGCACGGCGAAGCCTATGGCGAGGACTTCGGGCCAAGGCGGCCAGATCACCCAACCGCTCATGGGGGTACTCGACTCGCCACCGCCGCCGATCGCTGAGGCGCCCCTCGGTTCGGCCATGACGGAGGTGCCGAGGGCGTCGCCAGTCCAGATGGGCTCTTTGGTGCCGTTCGCGATGCCGGCGAGTGCTGGATATGGCACGGTGGCAGGTCGCAGTCCGATGCCGACCGACGCCTCGGCGGACGCCGTGCCGATAATGACGGCGACACCCCCCGTGATCGGCACGCCGCGCTGGACCACGACCGAGGCGACGGCGCCGGTCGCGCTTGCGGTGGCGCAGCCCGGCGCGGTTCAGCCGCAACCCGGCACGGTCGCGTCGGCGGCTCAGGTGTTCGGCGCGGCGATCCAGGTGGCCTCCAAGGCGCGTGACGATACCGAAGCGAAGACGGGATCGCTTGAGTCCGTGCTCGGCTCGACTGCCCCTGCACCGCTCGTGCAGAGCGCACCCGCGACGACGCAGCATGCCGCGCTGGACATGCGGCAGGAGCGCTGGCCGCACGCGATGATCGAGCGGATCGACATGCTCCGCGACGCCGCCAACGCGACCGATACGCGGATCCGCCTGATCCCCGATGCGCTCGGCGCGATCGACGTATCGATGAGGAAGGATGGCGACACCGTCCACGTCCACTTCAACGCCGAACAGGCTGCGACGCGGACCTTGCTCGCCGATGCGCAGCCGCGGCTGGCCGAGCTGGCCGAAGCGCGAGGGCTGAAGCTCGGGCAGGCCATGCTCGGCGGTGGCAACACGGGCAGCAACGCCGGTTCCAGCCAGCAGCGCGCACCGGCAACCACGAACGCCCCGAATCGCGCGACCGCGGCATCCGCCGTGATCGCAGACCCCACCGAAGACACCCGAATCGCTTGACCCGAAGGACCCTGAGATGAGCGACAAGAAAGATACTGCGGACGCGGCCCCGAAGAAAAAGGGCAAGATGAAGACGATGCTGATCGGCGGCGTCGCGCTGCTGGTGCTGGTCGGCGGCGGCATCGGTGCGGGCGTCTATGCCAGCAGCGCCGGACTGTTCGGTGGCGGCCATGCCGAGGTCGACGACGGCAAGCCCAAACTCCTCCCCAAGAGCGAGCAGAAGCATGCTCCCGAGGGCGGCGAAGGCGGCGGTCATGGTGGCGAGGACGCAGCGCCCGAAAACCACGGCATGAAGACCCCGGAAGGGCAGGGGGGCGACAAATACGCCTCGACCTACTACCCGATGGAGAAGGATTTCATGTCCAATCTCCAGAATTCGGTGCACTTCGTCCAGGTCGGGATCGCGGTGTCGACACCGTATGACGACACCGTCATCACCAACCTGAAAACCAACGATATCGCGGTCCGTTCGGCCATCCTGATGACGCTCGGCGACACCACCGAGGAGCAGGTGATGAGCAGCGACGGCAAGCGCCAATTGCAGGTCCGCCTCGCCAAATCGATCAACGATACGCTGAAGCAGAAGGAAGGCTTCGGCGGCATCGGTAACGTTTACTTTACCAGTTTCGTTGTTCAGTGAGGCATGGTTAACGAGGCCTCAGCAAAGACACGCGAGCGACGCGATCGGGATCGCTCCGGCGCGCCCAAGGACGGCGTGCTGCATCAGGGCGTGCTCGGCGGGGCCAAGCTCAATCCGTTCGGCGACCTGCATTCGTTGCAGCATCTCTCGGCACGGTTCGCGCGCGGTTTGCGCGGCGTGTTCGAGCCGTTGCTGCGTCAGGAGGTCCGCTGCTGGGCCGAGCCGTTGGTGGTCCAGCGCTTCACCGACTACCGCGCGGAACGCAGCGATGCGCTGACCGCGTGGCTGCCGCTGATCATGACGCCCGGGATGGCGCAGGCGCTGTGCATCATGGACGGCAAGTTCGTGCTCGAGATGCTCGACATGTTCTTCGGCGGCACCGGTGCCGCGCCGCACACGTTGCCGACCGAATTCTCGCCCGCCGCCGAGGCGATGGTCGCGCGGATCGGCCAGATGATCGCCGCGCCGCTGAAGACCGCGTGGGAGCCGATGGCGCGGTTCGATTTCCTGCCGACCCGCGTCGAGGTGAACCCGGCGATGATCGCCGATCTCGACGGCGAGGACGCGATGATCGTCACGCGCTTCGGTATCGCGGCGGGCGCCGCGAAACCCGTGTTCCTCGATCTCGTCTACCCCGTCTCCGCGCTGAAGCCGCATGCGCCGTCCCTCACCGCGAAGGTCGTCGGCAAGTCGGCCGAGCCCGATCCGGCCTGGCGCACCGAGCTGACGCGCGCGGCGATGAACGTGCGCTTCCCGATCCGCTCGGTGCTCGCCGAGCCGGTCGTCAAGCTGACGATGCTGATGGACCTGAAGCCCGGCGACGTGATCCCGATCACCATCTCGGGCGACGTGCCGGTGATGGTCGGCAACAACCGGCTCGGCTGCGGCACGGTCGGCACGTCCAACGGCTTCGCCGCCATCCAGCTCACCTCGATTACCCGTTTCGACGAAGGATTTGCAGCATGAACGACATGACCGGAGGCTTCCCAGTCGACGCCGCCGTCGCCGCCAATTTCCGGCTGCTCCAGGATGTCGACGTCAAGCTGACCGTCGAGATCGGCTCGACCAGCCTGACCTTGCGCGAACTGCTCGCGCTCGGCGAATCCAGCGTGATCGAGCTCGATCGCCAAGCCAACGAACTCCTCGACGTGTTCGTCAACGGCACGCTGATCGGCCGCGGCGAAGTCGTCACGGTCGGCGAGCGCTTCGGCGTGCGGATGACCGAGCTCGTGTCTCCAGACAAGCGCGGCTGAACCCGATGCTCTGGACCTATATCCTCAAGCTCGTCATCCTGCTGCCACTCGTGTGCGGCCTGATGTTCGGCTGCCTGTATCTGTGGCGCAAGTTCGAGAGCCGGATCCCGGGCAAGCCCTCGACGCGGCTGATCGGCGTCAAGGAAACGATGATGATCTCGCCGGGCCTGCGCCTCGCGGTGATCGATTTCGAGGGTCGCCGGCTGCTCGTCTCGGTCGGCCGTGGCGGCGTGCACCTGATCGACAAGGTCGACGCATGAGCGCGGTCGCTCGTCCGACGGTGACGCGGAAGGGCTCGGGCCCTGCCCTGTTCGCCGTATCGACCGCCAAACCGTTTTCCCGCGTACGCGGGAATCCAGGAGCCACGAACGGTGCGCTGCATAATTCTGCGCCGCGCCCGCGCGCAAACGCATGGCTGTGGATAGGCCTCGCCGTCCTGCTCGCCCTCTTCCTCGCGATGCCCGCCTTCGCGCAAGGCGTCCCCGCGCCGACCAACCCCGCCGTCGGCGACGCGGTCGATCGCGCGCTCGGCCAGCTTGGCGGACAGGCTGCGGGCAACACCGGCCAGAGCGGCTCGCTGTCGCTGTCGCTGCAAGTGCTCATCATCATGGGGCTGCTCACGGTCCTGCCGGGCATCCTGCTGATGATGACCAGCTTCACGCGGATCATCATCGTGCTCGCGATCCTGCGCCAGGCGCTCGGGCTTCAGCAGACGCCGCCGAACCAGGTCCTGCTCGGGCTGTCGCTGTTCCTCAGCTTCTTCATCATGGCACCGACGATCAGCCAGATCAACACGACCGCGATCCAGCCCTATGCCGCGGGGCAACTCGCCGGCACGCAGATGATCACGACGGCTGGCGTGCCCCTGCACGCGTTCATGGTGAAGCAGACGCGGATCAAGGACGTCACGATGTTCGCGCAGATCGCGAAATCCGGGCCCTACGCGACGCCGACCGACATCCCGTTCTCGGTGCTGCTGCCGGCGTTCGTCACGTCCGAGCTGAAGACCGCGTTCCAGATCGGCTTCCTGATCTTCCTGCCGTTCATCGTCATCGATCTGGTCGTCGCGACCGTGCTGATGTCGCTCGGCATGGCGATGCTAAGCCCGACGATCATCTCGATGCCGTTCAAGCTGCTGCTGTTCGTGCTGGTCGATGGGTGGGCGCTGACGATGGGCAGCCTCGCCAACTCGTTCGCGACCTGAGAGCATGGACGCGCAATATTTCCTGACCGTCGCCAATCAGACGATGTGGGTGCTGGCGCTCGCCAGCGCACCGATTCTGATCCCGGCGCTGCTCGCGGGGCTGATCCTCGGGATGATCCAGGCGGCGACGTCGATCAACGAGCAGACATTGTCGTTCGTGCCAAAGCTGGTCGTGGTCGCGGTGTCGATCTTGATCTTCGGGAGCCTGATCCTGGGGTTGCTGAGCGATTTCACGATCGGGATCTTCGAGCGTATTCCGGACCTCGTAAAATGAGCGCACATGCTGCTCCCCTCCCGTTTGCGGGAGGGGTCGGGGGAGGGGCGTGCCCCACCAACCTGACGCCAGTACGTACGTCGCGCTCTCCCCTGACCCCTCCCGCAAGCGGGAGGGGGATCTAGTCGTGTTGGGTTTTGGACTCAGCATCGAGCCGCAGCTCTGGGCGCTCGTATTCGTGATGATCCGGATCGGCGCGACGTTCATCGCCGCGCCGGTGTTCGGTTCCGTCTCGGTGCCGCTGACCGTGCGCGTCACGCTGTCGGGCGCGATCGGGTTCCTCGTGCTCGCGGCCCACCCGATCGTCCCGCCGCAGAACATCTTCGCGGTCTCCACCATACTCTCCGCCGCCGCAGAAGCGCTCGTCGGCCTCGCGCTCGGCTTCGTCCTCCAGATCGCGTTCGCCGCGCCCGTCATCGCCGCGGAGATCATCGGCGGCGCGATGGGGCTCGGTTTCGCGTCCTCGATCGATCCGCAGAACGGCAAGTCGTCCCCAGCGCTCGGTCAGTTCTTCTCGATCATGCTGACGCTGCTGTTCCTGTCGGTCGACGGCCACCTGATCCTGATCGACCTGCTCGTGAAGAGCTATGACGTGCTCCCGCCGGGCGCCGCGTGGATCGGCGTCGAGCGCCTGAAGGCGATCGCGTTCTTCGGCGGTTACGCGTTCCTCGCCGGTCTGTTGCTCGCACTGCCGGTCGGCTTCCTGCTGCTCTGCCTCAACATCGTCGTCGGGATGCTGAGCCGCGCTGCGCCCTCGCTCAACCTGTTCGCGGTCGGCCTCCCCGCCAGCCTCGCGGTCGGCGTCGTCACGCTGGCGATCGCGTTCCCGACGATGGGCGACTACATGCTCGTCATCGTCCGCGAAGGCCTCGCCGCCACCGAAAACCTGGTGCTCGGCTGATGTCGGAGGATTCGGGCGAAAAGACAGAAGCACCAACCGCAAAGCGCAAGAAGGATGCGGTCGAGAAGGGCGACATCCTCAAATCGCGCGATTTCGCCACCGCTTTGAGCATGCTCGCCGGCGTTGCGTGGCTGATCTACGCGGGGCCGACGCTGATCTCGGCGTGCAAGGCGATCATGAGCTCGAGCTTCCAGTTCACGCATGCCGACGTCGAGGATTTCTCGCCCTGGCGCCCGCTGATGGAGGCGGGCGGCAAGCTCGCGCCATCGCTCATAACCCTGTTCATCGTCAGCATCGGCGCCGCGATCCTGAGCCAGGCGGGGCTCGGCTCGCTCGGCTTCAACGGCGGTCTGCTTGCGCCCAAATACAGCCGCGTCGATCCGGCGGCGGGGCTCAAGCGGATCTTCGGCGCGAACGGCTGGATCGAGCTTGGCAAGTCGCTCCTCAAGGTCATCCTGCTCGGCACGATCGGCGGTTGGATGCTGTGGAACGCCGCGCATTCGACGATGGGGCTCGCCTCGTCCGCGGATCTCAACCAGGCGCTGTCGACGCTTGGCGGGATCTTCAAGGGCATCCTCATCGCGATGACGTTCGGGCTGTGTGCGATCGCCGGCATCGACCTGCCGATCCAGATCATCCGCCGCCTGGGCAAGATGCGGATGTCCAAGCAGGAGGTGAAGGACGAGCACAAGTCGACCGAGGGCAACGGCGAGGCGAAGGGCCAGATGCGCGCCAAGATGCGCGCGATGGCGAGCGGCGGCCTACGGAAATCGGTCGCGGAGGCGCATGTCGTGCTGACCAATCCGACGCACTTCGCGGTGGCGCTGCGCTATGATCGCGGCAAGGATCAGGTGCCGGTGGTGGTCGCCAAGGGGCGCGGCGCGACCGCGCTGGCGATCCGCGAACTCGCAGGCGAAGGCCGCGTGCCGATCCTCGAATATCCGATGCTCGCGCGTGCCGTCTATTACACCAGCAAGGAGGGCCAGGAGGTTCGCGACGACCTGTACACCGCGATCGCGACCGTGCTGGCGTTCGTCTTCGGGCTGAACGCTGCGGCGGGCGGTACGGCCGGCGGGGTTCAACCCTTCGTCACCGTGCCGAAGGATGCGCGGTTCGACGAAAACGGCATGAAGCAGGCCTAAACATTCGCGCCGCGCAGCCGTTCTTACAGATGAGCGCGCACGTGCAGGGACTCTACCATGGTAACATTGACCACCAGCACGACGGCCACGCCGACCCCGACACCCGCAGCGACGCCCGCCAACGCACAGAGCGTGATGAACGCGGCAACGCAGTCGCTGCTGAAATCGCTCGAGGCCGGGTCGGGCATCGATACCGGCACGCTCGTCCCCGCGCTGGTCACCGCGCAGTTCGCCGCACGCACCGCAGCGCTCAAGGCCAAGTCGGAAACGCTCGCCGCGCAGATCTCGGGTGTCAGCACGTTGAAGAGCACGATGACCGGTTTTTCCACTGCGCTCGCCAATCTGGTGAAGGGCGGCAGTCTGCAGACGCAGCCGAGCAGCTCCAACGGCGCCGTGCTGTCCGCGACCGCCATATCGGGCGCCAAACTGTCGACCCTGTCGGCCAGCGTCACCGTCACGCGCCTTGCGACCGCGCAGGTCGCGCGCACGACGACGGCGGTGCCCGCAGCGCAACGGAGCAGCTCGCTCGATACCGGTGCGCTGACCCTGACGATCGGCGGCGGCACGGGAATTTCGATCGCGATCGGCGATGGCAGCATCGATGCGATCGCCGCCGGGATCAACGCGTCGAAGAGCGGCGTCACCGCGTCCGTCGTCACCGACGCGAACGGCGGCGCCTATCTGTCGGTCAAGGGTGGCACCGGTGCCGCGCAGGCCTTCACGTTGAAGGGCGACGGTCCCAGCGGCGCAGTCGATATCGGCGGCGGGTCGACCCAGACCAGCTTGGTATCGACCGCGCAGAACGCGCTGCTCACGGTCGATGGCATCGACGTCGAGCGACCGAGCAACACGATCAGCGACCTCGTCGACGGCGTCAAATTGCAGCTCAACGCGGTGTCCACGATCCCGGTCACGCTCGGCAGCAGCACGCCGACCGACGCGCTGGCCCAGGCGGTCAACGATGTCGTCACGACCTTCAACGAGGTGCTGGCGACGATCACGGAACAGACCGATCCGATCACCGGCAGCCTGCGCTCCGACCCTGCCGCGACCGCGCTCCTCCGCTCGCTGAAGGCGCTGGTGTCGAAGCCGCTGGTCGGCGGTGCGACCGGCGGCATTCCACGCACCCTGTCCGAGATCGGCGTCGCGACCAACACCAACGGTACGCTGCGCGTCGACACCGCGCTGCTCACCCGCCAGATCGCTGCCTATCCCGATACGATCGAGTCGATGTTCGCGCCGTCGTCCACCAATGTCCTCGGCCTGTCCGGTACGCTTAGCGCGCTCACAAACAGTGCGAACAACACGTCGACGGGCCTCGGCGCCTCGACCGTGCGGTACACGGCGGCAGAAGCCGACGTCACAGAGCAGCAGGACAAGGTGACCGACCAGTCCGCACAGCTCACCACGCGCCTGACCCAGCAATATGCCAGCATGAATTCACGTGTGACCGCATACAAATCGACCCAGGCATTCCTCACCAACCAGATCGCAGCCTGGAACAAGAGTTCGTGACCTACGCCAGCACGCTCGCGCGCGATCCGTTCGCGACCTACCGCCAGATCGACGCGGTCGGTCGTACCGCGACCGCGGACGGCCCTGCCCTCGTCCAACTGCTCTACAAGGAACTGGTCGCAGCCCTGCGCGCCGCCGCCTGGGCCTGCGAAAAGCGCAAGTTTTCGGTCAAGAGCGAACGCATCACGCGGGCCACCGCGATCCTGTTCGCGCTGGAGGCCGGACTCGATTTCGAACAAGGCGGACAGGTCTCGGAAACGCTGGCACGTCTGTACGGCGGTGCCCGGAAAACGATCGTCAACGCCTCGGTCGGCCACGACCCGACGCCGTTCCGCGATTCGGCCGACATGCTCGACGAGATCGCGCAGGCCTGGCGGACCGCCAGCGCCGCATAGGCTCTACCGCTTGAACCAGTGCCGCATCGAGAAATACGCGACGACGCCGACCGCAATCACCATGCACGCCACCGCGATCGCATCGAACGCCCACGGCTCCTCAGCATAGGGCAGGCCCTTGACGTTCATTCCGTACAGGCCGGTCAGGAACGTCAACGGCAGGAACACCATCGCCGCGATCGAGATGATCAGCGAGCGGTTGTCGATCTGTTCGGCGCGCAGGTCGGTCAGCGTCTCGTGGATCAGCGCCGAGCGTTCGCGGATCGATTCCAGCTCCTCCGCCATTCGCGCGGCGCGGTCCGCCGCCGCCGCCAGATGCAGCCGGTCGTCGTCCGCCAGCCAGTCGCCAGGTAACGCCGCCAGCTTCTCCAGCGCCGCGCGTTGCGGGCTGAGGAAGCGTTTGTAGCCGATCGCCGCGACGCGCACCTTGCTGACCGCGCGGCGCAGTTCGAACACGCGGTTGGCGTCGAGCTGTTCCTCGCAATCGTCGAGTTCGTCGCCGAGCGTGGCCACGTCGGGATCAAGATCGGTGGTGATCGCGGTGGCGAACGCGGCGATCAGGTCGCCAGGATCGCGCACCTCGTGGCGCTCCACCATCTTCTCGACCTCCGCGACCGCGATCAGCGGCTTCCGCGTAACCGAATAGACGCGGCCCTTCACCGCCCAGATCCGCACCGACGCGAGCAGGTCGGACGTGTCGAGCTCCTCCTTCGATCGCCCGCGCAAATTGAGGAACGCGCCATCGCCGACCGCCTCGCAGCGCGGCCGGGTCTCGGTCGCGGTGAGCGCGTCGACGACATAGTCGAGCAGCTTGGCCTCGTCGCGGAGCCAGGTCTGCGCATGCTCGGCGGTGGTCGACAAATGCACCCAGACGAGGTCGGCTGTGCAGGTGAGCGCTTCCTTGACGTCGACGCGGGTCGCTTTCCCATCGACGATCCGGAACGCAAAACCGCTCATAGTGCCATCTCGACCTCGACCGACAGGCCGGTGCCGGGATCGGCGGGCATCGCCGCGCACAGCCGCGCGGCATCGGCGCGCGCACGGTCGAGGATTGCCGCAGGGACGTCAGGGCCATGATAGACCCGGTCGGCGCTGGCGAGCGCGCGAGCCTGGCGGAGCGTCAGGTCCTCGGGATCGTCGGACAGGAGAACGAGCGTTATCGCCACGTCGCGCTTTGCAGCGGGTGTGGCTGTCGGGGCGAGCCATGCGTCGACATCATGCGTCGGCGACAGCGGATCGAGCATGCCGCCCGCCCCCATCGCCGTAGCAAGTGCCCGGCGACGCTCCCCCATATCGGGCCAGCGCTTCCGCAAGGCCCCCCGCGCAGCCTGCAACGCCAGTGCCAGTTTGCCGAGATCAGCGGGGATCAGTGCCTCCAGTCGCTGCCGCAACGCCGCCGCCAACCCGGCCGACACGCCGCTCGTGCCGATCGCGATCAACACCGGGGCGCGGTCGACGATCGCCGGCAGCGTAAAGTCGCACAGCGCCGAACGATCGACCGCGTTGACCAGGATACCGCGCGCCTTAAGCCGCGCGACCGCCGCTAGCGCTTCGTCCTCGTCATCGATCGCGACGATCGCGAGCGACGCCGCAGCATCCTCGCCAACGACGTTCGCCCCCGCGCGATCGAGCAACCGCCGTTTCGCATCCGCCGCCTCGCCCTCGCCGAGCAGAATGACCGGGCGCCCTGCCAGCCTCACGAACAGCGGCAGGCTCTGGAGTATCACCGCTTGAGCCATTCCGGCACGCGCTCGGCGGCCAGGATCGTCTCGGGATGGATGCGGTCGGCGACCACCGCGAACCGGTCGCCATCGACCAGCACTTCGGGCACCAAAGCGCGACTGTTGTAGGTCGATGCCATCGTCGCGCCGTACGCGCCCGCGGTGCGGAAGATGCCGAGATCGCCCGACTTCACCGCGTCGATATCGCGGCCCATCGCGAAGGTGTCGCCGGTCTCGCATACCGGCCCGGCGATGTTGGCGGTCATCCGATCGCCGCTCGGCTCGACCGCGACGAAATCATGATACGCATCGTACATCGCGACGCGCGCGAGGTCGTTCATCGCGGCGTCAACGATCACGTACGGGTTCACGACACCCGGTTTTACCCAGATCACTTCGGTCAGCAGCACGCCAGCATTGCCCGCGATCACGCGGCCGGGCTCGAACATCAGTTCGACGTCCCAGTCGGCCGTCGCTCGCGCAACCATCGCGCCATAGTCGGCCGGGCTCGGCAGCACGTCGTCGGGCTTGTACGGCACGCCGAGACCGCCGCCGAGATCGACGCGACTGATCGTGTGACCCGCAGCGCGCAGCTCCGCGACCAGCTCGCCGATCCGCGCATAGGCGGCCTCCAGCGGTGCAAGATCGGCTAACTGGCTGCCGATGTGGATCGCGACGCCGCGCAGGTCGAGCCCGTCATGCTTCGACAACCGATCGAACATCGCCACTGCCTGGTCGATCGCGACGCCGAACTTGTTCTCCTTGCGCCCGGTCGAGATTTTCGCGTGCGTGCCGGCGTCCACGTCGGGGTTTACGCGCAGCACCGCCGGCGCGCGTTCGCCGCGCGCATGGGCGAGCGCGGCAAGGACTTCGCCTTCCTCCTCCAGCTCCAGATTGAACTGGCCGATCCCCGCATCGAGCGCCTGCGCCAGTTCGCGCCGCGTCTTGCCGACGCCCGAGAACACGATGTCCGAAGCCGGGATACCCGCCGCCAGCGCGCGCTGCATCTCGCCGGCCGAGACGACATCGGCGCCGTAGCCCTCGTCGGCGAGCACGCGCAGCACCGCGACATTGGGGTTCGCCTTGATCGCATAGGCCAGATGGACGCGCCCGGCGCCCTTCAGCGCGTCGCGGAACACCTGCGCGTGGCGGCGGAAGGTGGCGGTCGAATAGACGTAGACGGGCGTGCCGACAGCCTCGGCGATCGCCGGCAGGGCGACGTCCTCGGCGTGCATGACACCGTCACGATAGGCGAAATGATCCATGGTTCAGGTCTTCAATTCGGCGGCGGCAGGTCGAACTCGTCGCTGCGGCGCGGCTGGGACGTGGTGAGCAGCTCGTCGCTGCGCTGCGGGCGTTGCTGCGTCGTGGGGGTCAGCAACTGTGCGGCAGTCGGCGGCGTTTTCGCACCGTAAGGCGCGGCCGGGAGCGTCTTGCCCTCCGCCGGCACGAGGCCGTCCGCTGCGCCGCAACCGGTCAGCGCCAGCGCCAATCCCACGATGCCAAAAAGCCGTTTCATGCCGTCTCTCCCCCAGCTGTCTCGGCACGCGCCGCGCGGATCGCAGCTCGTACATTCTCGGGCGCGGTGCCGCCGAAGCTGGTCCGGCTGGCGACCGACGCATCGACCGAGAGCACGCCGTACACGCGTTCGTCGATCCGCGCATCGATTGCCTTCAGGTCCTCGATCGGCAGCGCATCGAGCGCGATCTTGCGCTCCTCCGCGAGCTTCACGGCGCGCCCGGTGACATGATGCGCCTCGCGGAACGGGAGCCCGGCCTCGCGCACCAGCCAGTCGGCGAGATCGGTCGCGGTCGCAAAGCCGCTCTCGGCCAGCCCGCGCATCCGATCGGTGCGGAACGTCGCGCTCTCGACCATCCCGGTCATCGCCGCGATCGACAGCGCGAGCAGGTCGTGTGCCTCGAAAACCGGCGGCTTGTCGTCCTGCATGTCCTTCGAATAGGCGAGCGGCAGGCCCTTCATCGTCACCATCAGCGCGGTCATGCAGCCGAGGATGCGCCCGGCATGCCCGCGCACCAGCTCGGCCGCATCGGGGTTGCGCTTCTGCGGCATGATCGAGCTGCCGGTCGACCATTGATCGCTCAGCGCGACGAAGCCGAACGGCTGCGACGCCCACAGCACGAACTCTTCGGCGAGGCGCGACAGGTGCAGCGAGGTTTGCGTCGCGGCAGTGAGATACTCGATCGCGAAGTCGCGGTCGCTGACGCCATCGAGCGAATTGGTCATCGGTCCATCGAAGCCGAGCGCTTCGGCGGTCATCGCGCGGTCGATCGGAAACCCCGTCCCGGCCAGCGCGGCCGAGCCCAGCGGCGACCGGTTCATCCGCGCCCGCGCATCGGCGAACCGCCCGACATCGCGCGCAATCATCGCATGATACGCCATCAGATGATGCCCAAGCGTTACCGGCTGCGCGGACTGGAGGTGCGTAAAGCCTGGCATAACACTCGCCGCATGCTCTTCAGCCCGCGCGAGCAGTGCCGCCTGGAACCCGGCGAGCGCTGCCAGCGCCTGGTCGATCGCATCACGCACCCAAAGGCGAAAATCGGTCGCGACCTGATCGTTGCGCGAGCGCGCCGTGTGCAGCCGCCCCGCGACCGGACCGATCGCGTCGGCCAGCCGCGCCTCGGTCTGCATGTGGATATCCTCGAGGACCAGATCCTCCTCGACGCCGTGCTCGGCATAGTACGCCGCCACCGTGTCGAGCCCCGCCGCGATCGTCGCGGCGTCCTCGGCCGAAACGATGCCCTGTTTGCCGAGCATCGCGACATGCGCCTTCGAACCGGCAATATCCTGCTGCCAGAGCCGCTTGTCGAAGGGAATGGAGGCGTTTATCTCGCGCATGACCGCTGCCGGCCCTTCGGCGAACCGCCCGCCCCACATCGAATTGGAACCGTCCATGTTCTCGAATCCTGTGTTCAATTCGCTGTTAAAATCTGGGCCGATCGCCGCCGTGATGGGGATGGGCCTGCTGGTCGCCGGCTGCGATAGGAAATCGTCCGCGCCGGAGCAAGCAAACGTCGTCACGGCAAACGCCGTGTCCGCCGACGAGGTCGCGTCAGGCCCCGCTCCGGACGAGGCGACCGGGCCCGCCGCCCCCGCCGAAAAGCTTGACCGCAGCCACAAGGGAGAGACCGGCCCGACCGTCGCCTTCATCGCCCCCGACGGGAAGTCGGTCACGCTCGCGTCGTTCAAGGGCAAGCCGCTGCTGCTCAACATGTGGGCGACCTGGTGTGCGCCGTGCGTCGCCGAGATGCCGACGCTCGACGCCACCGCCGGGTCGCTGGCCGGCAAGGTGCAGGTCATTGCGGTCAGCCAGGATTTGCAGGGCGCGGAGAAGGTGACGCCGTTCTTCGCCGCGAAGAAGTTCACGACGCTCAAGCCGTATCTCGATCCGAAGCTGGGACTCAGCCTTGCCTATCAGGCGAACCTGCCGACCACGATCCTGTACGATTCGGCGGGCAAGGAAGTGTGGCGGATGACCGGCGGCTATGAATGGAACACGCCCGCGGCCGCAAAGCTGGTCGCCGAAGCGTCGTAATCCTCGAAACGATGTGCCGGCCCGCCTTGGTGACGAGCCAAAGGTTGATGGCGGACCGGCGCGCCACCTTAACCCGTGTTGCGATCCCAGGGGTGTAAACAACATCGGAAATCGTCGAAATACGACGAACCGAGTGCTGCGGCGTAACCGGCGTACGATATCGACGAATGCATCGCGGGGTCTGAAAATCGCCGCTCGGTGCTGGGTCAACCGCTCAGGCGGGAAGCGCTGGATGCCCCGTGAGGATTCGAACCTCAATAGGCGGTATCAGAAACCGCAGTCTTACCATTAGACGACGGGGCATCAGCGAGGGCGGGCTCTACGAGGGGCCGCCAAGGCTGTCAACGCCAAGATGATGCCGTTCCGCCACTTCGCTTGCGTAATCGCCGCGCTGCGCTACATTCGTGTCCAAGCACCGGGCGGGTATCTTCCCGCGGCGGCAGACATAGATAGCGAGTTTTACGGCGATGGGGGATGTTTCCGCCCGAATGCCGTTCCGGCAGGTTAGTCCTGCCCGTCCGGCGGCGACCCGGCCCTCTCGTGGGCGGTGGGCCGATGCGCAGGCGTTTGCCGCGCTGGATCTCGGCACCAACAATTGCAGATTGCTGATCGCGCGGCCGCAGGCTGGCGGGTTCGCGGTGATCGACGCGTTCTCGCGGATCGTCCGGCTGGGGGAGGGCCTGGCCTCGACCGGCAAGCTGAGCGATGCGGCGATCGAGCGGACGATCGCGGCGCTTCGCGTGTGTTCGGAAAAGTTGCAGCGGCGCAACGTCACGCTGGCTCGGTCGGTCGCGACGGAAGCATGTCGGCAGGCATCGAACGGGCCTGCGTTCATCGCACGCGCGCTTGCCGAGACCGGCATCCACCTCGACATCATCTCCGCCGAGGAAGAGGCGCGGCTGGCCGTGCTCGGCTGCCATGCGCTGATCGAGCCGGGGGAGGATCCTGCGCTAGTGTTCGATATCGGCGGTGGGTCCACCGAGCTGGTGCTGGTCGATACCTCGACACCGATCCCGACCGTGCTGGACTGGCATTCGGCGCCTTGGGGCGTGGTTTCGTTGACCGAGCATGCCGGTGGCGGTGAAGGCGAGGACGGGCGCCGTGCCGCGTATGCGCGGATGCGTCAGGTCGTCGCGGACAGTTTCGCGGGGTTCGCCGCGCGCTTGCCACGACATATCGAGCGGCCGCGGCTGCTCGGCACCAGCGGCACGGTGACGACGCTCGGCAGCGTGCATCTCGGGCTCAGCCATTACGACCGCTCGGTGGTCGACGGGCTGATCGTGCCCGCGTCGGCGATGCGGCGGATCAGCGCCGACCTTTCCCATATGTCGATCACGGAGCGCGCCAAGCTGCCGTGCATCGGCAACGAGCGCGCCGACCTGGTGGTCGCGGGCTGTGCCATTCTGGAGACGATCATGGATTTGTGGCCCGCCGAACGGCTCGGCATCGCCGACCGCGGTATTCGCGAAGGGATTTTACGCCGGCTGATGGGGTCTCCCAAGCCCGGCAAGTCGGGAATCGCAGCATGAGCCGCGGTGGCTCGGGCGGGCACGTCCGCGTGCTCACGGCACGGAAGCGGACTGCGCAGTCGACGCGCTGGCTCGAGCGTCAGCTGAACGATCCGTATGTGAAGCGTGCGAAGGCGGACGGCTATCGCAGCCGCGCCGCGTACAAGCTGATCGAGCTCGACGAGCGGTTCGAACTGATCCGCGGCTCGAAGCGCGTGGTCGATCTGGGCCTTGCGCCGGGCGGCTGGGCGCAGGTGATCCGGCGGCGGATACCCAAGGCGACGGTCGTGGGCATCGATCTGCTGCCGGTCGATCCGATCGAGGGCGTGACGATCTTCGAGATGGATTTCCTCGACGATGCCGCGCCGGGCAAGTTGATCGAGGCGCTGGGTGGCGCGCCGGACCTGGTGCTGTCGGACATGGCGGCGAATACCGTCGGGCATCCGCAGACCGATGCGCTCAGGACGATGGCGCTGGTCGAGACCGCGCTGCACTTTGCCTGCGAAGTGCTGGAGCCGGGCGGGACGTTCGTGTCGAAGGTGTTCGCGGGCGGGGCCGATTCGGAGCTGGTCGCGGAGATGAAGCGGAACTTCAAGACCGTGAAGCATGCCAAGCCGCCGGCTAGCCGGAAGGGGTCGGTCGAGTGGTTTGTTGTTGCGCAGGGGTTTAAAGGCCGAGACCCGAAATAGCGCAGCTATTTTCGGATAAGTCGACAGCCCGGCCAGCGTTGCGCAGCAACGACTGACGACGCGGCTTTGCCGTGGCGCCCAGCCTTAGGGTGGTACCGGACGCGACATTAGCAAGCTTGTTTCCCCGCGAAGGCGGGGATCCGGACTGGGCTCCCGCCTTCGCGGGAGAACAAGGGACGGGTGGTTCGCTTGGTCTGAGCTTACCCCGCAACGCACGTCATCGTCATCCCCGCGCAGTCGTGGATCCATTACTCCGGCGCCCGCGATTTTTTGAGGCCAGCCAATATGGGTTCCCGCCTCCGCGGGAATGACGAACGGGCCGTCTGCGTCACCCGTGCCCTCACCCTACCCACGGCAAAAGCTGGGCCTCTACCCTTCAGGGAGAGGGCATAGAAAAAGCCCGCGGACCTCTTGGGTCCACGGGCTCTCCCTATTTCACGCGCCGCGGCAAAGCCGCGTCGTCGGTCGGGCTATGCCCGCCGGCCGGGGTTTCGGCCAAGCCGCGGATTAGCTTCGCTAATCCTGCTGCCTCAACCCTCGTAATCAGCCCCGAGATTCTGGTTCCGCGGCGGCGCAGCCGCGGTAAGCCGCAGTGCCTCAGCCGAAGCGGCCAAGCTGCCGACCGCATCGACCTCGTCGTCGTCGTCGACGCGAACCTTCTGCAGGCCCTGGATGACCTGTTCCTTGAGATGCGCCGGCTTGACGTTCTCGTCTGCGATCTCGCGCAGCGCGACGACCGGGTTCTTGTCGCGGTCGCGGTCGAGCGTCAGTTCGGCACCGCCCGAGATCTGGCGCGCACGCTGGGCCGCGAACAACACCAGGTCGAACCGGTTGGGGATCTTGTCGACACAATCCTCGACGGTAACGCGCGCCATGCGGCTTCCTTCGTAACAACGATAGAATGAGAATGCGTCGCCTACGGGGGGTGGCCTGCAAAGTCAAGAAATGCGCCTTGGCTTGCCTCCGGTGCCCGCCATGTCCATCAGGTTGCCCATGGAAGATCCAGCAGACCAGCCGACTTTCCGCGTCGACGGCAACCAGATGACGCTGCTCGACACCGGGCCCCGCCGCCTCGACGCAGTGCTCGCGCTGATCGACGGCGCCGAGCGAACCCTGCGCATCCTCTACTACATCTACGCCGACGACGAGTCCGGAAAGCGCGTCAACGCCGCGCTCATTGCCGCCGCCAAACGCGGGGTCGATGTAGCGCTGATCGTCGACGGGTTCGGTAGCGACGATGCGCCACACGCCTTCTTCGAGCCGCTCGAAGCTGCGAACGTGTCGGTATGCCGGTTTTCCGCACGGTTCGGCCGCCGCTATCTGCTCCGCAACCACCAGAAGCTCGCGCTTGCCGACGAGACGCGGATCATCATCGGCGGCTTCAACATCGAGGACGATTATTTCGGGACTGCCGCAGAGCAGGCGTGGCGTGACCTAGGATTGCTGGTCGAGGGTCCGGCGGCGGGGCGGCTGGCCGGCTATTTCGATGCGCTGAAGGACTGGATCCATGAGCCGAAGGGCAAGCTGCGTCGTCTGAACGCGGCGCTGTCTCACTGGAGCGAGACCAAGGGCGCGACCCGCTGGCTGATCGGTGGACCGACGCGGAAGCTGTCGCCCTGGGCTCGCGCGGTGCGCGACGATATGCGACGCGGGCGGCGGATCGATATCATCGCCGGGTATTTCACGCCTAGTCCCGCGCTGCTGCGTCGGCTCGATAAGGCCGGGCGGCGGCAGGCCGAGGTACGGGTCGTCACGGCGAGCAAATCGGACAACAACGCGACGATCGCCGCCGCGCGCTTCACCTATGCGGGGTTGTTGCGCAAGGGCGTGCGGTTGTTCGAATACCAGCCGACCAAGCTGCATACGAAGCTCTACGTGATCGACGACGCCGTCCATATCGGCTCGGCGAACTTCGACATGCGCAGCCTGTTCATCAACCTCGAACTTATGCTGCGGATCGAGGATGTGGCGTTCGCAGCGCATGTCCGGGGGTATATCGATGGCGAGGTGGCCAAGTCGGTCGAGGTGACCAAGGAACTGTACCAGGCGAACACCGGGTGGGTGCAGCGGATAAAGCAGCTCGGCGCGTATTTCGTGGTGGCGGTGGTGGACCCGAGCTTGTCGCGCGGGCTTAATTTTGGGATCGACGAGTAGGGGTCGGGGAGCCGAGGGCCTGGAGCATCTATCCTCTTCCGTCATCCTGACGAAAGTCAGGACCCAGGGTCGAGAACGCCATCATTATTGGCTCTGGGTCCTGACTTCGTCAGGATGACGGAGGGGATTTGAACGAGGTGTACGTTTACCTAACCTGGAGCAACACCAGCGCCGACGGCAAAGCCGCCGTCGGGCGGGTTCGGCTAGTTCTAGCCGACCCGCCGTCCGGGCCTGAAGCTGCGCGGCGCTTTGCTTGCGCATCAACGCGGACGCTGCCGCGCCTGCGTCAGTCCTTCCACGCCCAATACAGCTGCGCCGGCGGGACATTCCACCACTCCATGTCGTGATCGATCGACACAAAATGCGGGGTCAGGAAGTCCTTCACCTTGGGCGAGAACTGATAGACCAGGAACGCACCACCGGTCCGCAGCACAGAATGCGTCGCGGTCGCGATCGCCGGGCCGACACCAGGCGGCAGTGTCGAAAAAGGAAGACCCGACAACACATAGTCCGCCTTCTCGAAGCCGTGGTCGGCGACGATCGTCTCGACCTCGTCCGCCGACCCCAGCACTGCGAAGAAGCGCGGATCGGTGATCGTGTGGCGCAGATACTGAATGAACTCGGGGTTGGTGTCGATCACCACCAGCTTGGCATCCGGCGCCATCCGGTCGAGGATCGGGCGGCAGAAGGTGCCGACGCCCGGGCCATATTCGACGAACAGCTTGCAGTTCGCCCAGTCCACCGGACCGAGCATCTTGCGGATCAGCTTGTCCGACGACGGCACGATCGAGCCGACCATCACCGGGTGTTTCAGGAACCCTGAAAAGAACATCTGCCACGGGGACGGCACGCCGGCTGGTCGGCTGCGTGCACGCCGGGTGGCGGTGGTCGAACTGGGCATCGCGTTCCTTACGGTCAGGGGTCCCGCGCGCTGGCGAGGCTTTGGCCCTCCCGTCGCACGAATTCCGAACGCGTTTCAAGGGCCGCAGGTTGCATCGGGCGACGAACCGAAGCGGAAGTCGTGCTGCGCCAAGTGGTTCTGGCAGCTTTGCCAAGCGTACGGCATCGCTTAAGCACGGATCATGAACGACGATCGGGTGGGACAGATTGCTGTTATTTTCGTGTCGATCCGTAACGACGTGGACGCCGCCGGCTATGGCGAGGCCGCCATGGCGATGGACGCGCTAGCCGCGGCTCAGCCTGGCTATCGCGGCGTCGACAGCGCGCGCGAGGCGGGCGGCATGGGGATCACAGTCAGCTATTGGGCGGACGACGCCGCGGCGATCGCGTGGCGCCACCATCCCGAGCACACTGCGATTCGCGAGTTCGGGCGAGCGCTCTGGTACGATAGCTATTCGGTCAACGTCGCGCCGATCGAGCGCGCCTATCAGTGGACACGAGCATGACCGGTGCATCGACGGACGGCCCGAAGATCGACCGCCGTTTTGCGCTGATGTTCCTCGTGATGCTGACGATCGCAGCGGGGAATACAGCACTGCAATCGGTCCTGCCGGCACTCGGGCGGTCGCTCGGGGTTGCCGACAGCGCAGTGGCGGCGGCGTTCTCGGTGTCGGCGTTGCTGTGGGTGATCGCAGCGCCGTTCTGGGCGAACCGGTCGGACAAGCACGGCCGGCGCGCGATGATCCTGCTCGGGGTCGGCGGATTCAGCGTATCGCTGACGTTATGCGGCGTGTTCCTGCTGGCCGGGATCAACGCTTGGATCGGCGGCACGACCGCGTTCCTGTGCTTCATTGGCGGCCGACTGATCTACGGCACGTTCGGCGCCGCCGCACCGCCAGCGGTGCAGGCGCTCGTGGCTGGCGAGACGACGCGCGAGGAGCGGACCAAAGCGCTGACATTGCTCGCCTCGGCGTTCGGGCTCGGCACCATATTGGGGCCGGCGATTGCGCCGTACCTGATCCTCGGCTCGATCGGCGGGGTCGAGATCGGGCTCGCCGGCCCGGCGTTCCTGTTCGCGGTGTTCGGGGTGGCGGTTTGGATCACGGTGCGGCGGATGCTGCCCGACGACAAGATCGTCGCCCCGCACGAGACGCATGGCGCGAGTTCGGCCTATCCCTCGATCGGCGGTGCGCCGACCGGCGCCTCGGTCGCCGCCGCAACCGGATCGCATGTCGAGCACGTCGGCTATACCGATCCCCGCATCCGCGCGTGGATGATCGCCGGGCTGGTGATGGGGCACGCGCAGGCGATGACGGGGCAGGCGATCGGTTTCCTCGTGATCGACCGCCTCCACCTCGCGCCCGCGCTCGCGCTCGAGCCGACCGGCATCGTCCTGATGATGGGCGCAGGCGCTGCGCTGCTCGCGCAATGGGGCATCATCCCGCGCTTGAACATGACTCCGCGGCAACTCGTGCTGACCGGACTGTTGCTGGCGGCGGCCGGCACCGCGCTGACCGGCATCGCCACGTCGCTCTATACGATCGCCACGGCTTACGCGCTGGCGAGCCTTGGCTTCGGCTTCACGAGACCGGGGTTTACCGCCGGGTCCTCGCTCGCGGTCGGTGCAAGCGCACAAGGCTCGGTCGCGGGCAAGGTGACGTCGATCAACGGCGCGAGCTTCGTACTGGGCCCCTCGATCGGGGTCGGCCTGTACGAAGCCCAGCACTCCCTCCCCTATCTGGTCGCGGGCGCGGCCTGCGTGGTGATGATCGGTTATGCCTGGGCTTCGCTGCGTGATGCGAAAGACGTTTAGGCTGGATCAGGCCGGTTACGCATCGGACCTGCCATGACATGCCACTGCGTCGAGCAAAATCCCTTCTGACCGACGGACGATCCGCACGAATGCGGCGCCCTCACCCAACGCGCGCGCCAGGACGATCGCGCCCTGAATTCCGGCGACCGTGTCTTCGGCGAGGCGCAGGGCTAGCGATGACGGAAGAGCGCTCGCTTCGAGGCAGTGCGCCAAGGCTGATATCCAGCGGGAGAAATACCCGCTGATCCGGACTGCGAAAACGTCACCGGAGGCGCCCAGACCGAGCCAGCCGACGAGGCAGACCCTCCCCCCGGACTGGAAATATGCCGTCACGTCCTCGATCATGGCGGTGATTGCCGAGGCCGGCTCGCTCGCCTGCTCCAGCGGCACGAAGATCGTCGTGGCGAACCAATGGTCTATTTCGGCGAGGACGGCGTCCATCATCTCCGCCTTCCCGCCGGGAAAGAAGTTGTAGAGGCTGCCCTTGCCGAGCCCGGTCGCCTTCGAGAGCGTCGACAGGCTGGCGCCCTCGAAGCCGTGTTCGCGAAACGCCTCGGCCAGTGCCGGCAGAGCGTCGGCGCGATCGGTCAGGATGCGTTTCGCGGTCAGAGGCCGAGATCGCTCAGCGAAGGATGGTCGTCGGGGCGACGGCCAAGCGGCCAATGGAACTTGCGGTCGCCGTCCGCGATCGCGCAGTCGTTGATCGAGGCGATGCGGCGCGCCATCAGCCCGGCGGCGTCGAACTCCCAATTCTCGTTGCCATAGGATCGGAACCAGTCGCCGGCGTCGTTGCGCCATTCATAGGCGAACCGCACCGCTATCCTGTTGCCGTCATGCGCCCAGACTTCCTTGATGAGGCGATAGTCGAGTTCCGCCGCCCATTTGCGCGTCAGGAAGGCGACGATCGCGTCACGGCCGGTCAGAAACTCGGCGCGGTTCCGCCAGACGCTGTCGGGCGTGTAGGCCAGCGACACCTTGTCCGGATCGCGGCTGTTCCACGCGTCCTCCGCCATGCGCGCCTTTTGCGCTGCGGTCTCATGCGTAAACGGAGGCAGTGGCGGTCGGGACATGGCGGCACCTATCGATGAACTTGTACCGAATGGTACAACATGGCCATGCCGCGTGCAACGCTGATCCTCTGGGAAGATCGCTCACCTTCCCACCCGGCGGGAACCGGGTGGGAAGCGAGGGTCAATCGTCCGCCTTGTTGGGGAACGCGAAGCCCAGGGGCTGGATTGCCGTTGCGTCCTGCTTCAGGCGGGCGGCCATCTGTTCGTATTCGCGTTCCGTCTCCGGGGTGACGCTAGCGCGCGACTCCTTCAGGGCACCTTCGAAGTCGGCCATCGTCACGTCGGTCGAATCGATCGAGCGACGCAAGGCCACCAGACCGGCGCGGCGGACGACATCTTCCAGGTCTGCACCCGAGAAACGGTCGGTGCGGTCGGCGAGGCGGTCGAGGTCGACGTCGGACGCCAGCGGCATCTTCTCGGTCTGGATACCGAGGATGCGGCGGCGGCCTGCCTTGTCCGGCACCCCAACATAGACGAGCTCGTCGAACCGGCCGGGGCGCAGCAACGCCGGGTCAATCAGGTTGGGGCGGTTGGTCGCGCCGATCACGACGACCGACTGCAGTTCCTCCAGCCCGTCCATTTCGGCGAGGATCGTGTTGACGACGCGTTCGGTCACCTGTGGTTCGCCTGCGCCAGACCCGCGCGCCGGCACCAGCGAATCGAGTTCGTCGATGAAGATCACGCACGGCGCGACCTGGCGTGCGCGCTGGAACAGGCGGGCGATCTGCTGTTCGCTTTCGCCATACCATTTGCTCAGCAGGTCGGACGATTTGGTGGCGATGAAGTTCGCCTCCGCCTCGCGCGCGACGGCCTTGGCGAGCAGCGTCTTGCCGGTGCCGGGGGGGCCGTAGAGCAGGAAGCCCTTGGCCGGTCGGATACCGAGGCGGCGGAACGCGTCGGGGTTCTTGAGCGGGAGTTCGACACCCTCCTTCAGCCGCATCTGCGCGTCGTCGAGACCGCCGACATCGACCCAGCGCACGGTCGGCGCCTGCACCATCACTTCGCGCATGGCCGAGGGCTGGACGCGCTTGAGCGCCCCGAGGAAATCCTCGCGCGTGACCGACAATTCGTCGAGCACTTCGGGCGGGATCGTCCGCTCCTCGAGGTTGAGCTTGGGCATGATCCGCCGGACCGCCTCGATCGCCGCCTCGCGGGTCAGCGCGGCGAGATCGGCGCCGACGAAGCCGTAGGTGGTGCGCGACAGCTCATCGAGATCAACGCGGTCGCCTAGCGGCATGCCGCGCGTATGGATGCCGAGGATCTCGCGACGACCGCGCTCGTCCGGCACGCCGACTACGATCTCACGATCGAACCGGCCCGGACGACGGAGCGCTTCATCGATCGCCTCGGGACGGTTGGTGGCGGCGATCACGACGAGGTTCGCACGTGACTCGAGACCGTCCATCAACGTCAGCAACTGCGCGACGAGACGCTTCTCCGCCTCGCCCGACACCTGGCCACGCTTCGGCGCGATCGAATCGATCTCGTCGATGAACACGATCGACGGCGCTGCCTTCGCCGCTTCCTCGAACACTTCGCGGAGGCGCGATTCAGACTCACCGTACGCCGAGCCCATGATCTCCGGACCATTGATCAGGAAGAACTGTGCGTCGGATTCATTCGCGACGGCACGTGCGAGGCGCGTCTTGCCGGTGCCGGGAGGGCCGTGCAGCAACACGCCCTTGGGTGGATCGACGCCAAGCCGCTGGAACAGTTCTGGATAGCGGAGCGGCAGTTCGACCATCTCGCGCAGCTGGTCGATCGTCTGCGCCATGCCGCCGATATCGTCGTAAGTAACGTCGGCGCGCCGTGCGGCCTGCGGCTCCTCGTATTCGGAGCGCAGTTCGATCTCGGTATTTTCGTCGATGTGCACCACACCCTTGGGGCTGGCGGCGATCACCGCGAGTCGGATCTCCTGCAATGCATACGCCGGCGCGTTCATGAACTGCTGGACGTTGGGTGGCATGTTGCCGACGCGCTGGTGCCCCGCGGTCGCAACGATATCGCCCTGGCAGATCGGCCGCCCGAGGAACGTGCGCTTGAGTGCGTTGGTCGAACCCTGGAGGCGGAGGTTCTGCTGCGCCGGCGCGAACACGACGCGGGTTGCCGGTTTCGACTCGGCTTTGCGCACTTCGACGAAATCGCCCGAACCGACGCCGGCATTGGCACGCTGAAGGCCATCGATGCGGAGGATATCGAGACCTTCGTCTTCCGGATACGGACCGACGGCGCGCGCGGGCGTGTTCTGCTTGCCGAGGATTTCGATCACGTCGCCTTCGCCGATGCCGAGCGTCGCCATCAGCGCGCGCGGCAGGTGCGCCAGGCCGCGGCCGCTGTCTTCGGGACGCGCGTTGGCGACCTGAATTTTCCGCGTGGGGATTTCGCTATCGGCCATATCGACTCCATTCGATCTCGTAGCGTCCGAGATAGGGGGCCGGTTCCAGCCTTGTCAGGGGTTGAAAACACAAAAAAAGGGCCGGCCAATGAAGGCCAGCCCATGAAAGTTTTTAGGAGAGGATGCCTGAAAGGCGAGGTCTTTTTGCGGCGAGACGGTTCGTGTTGCAAGTGCGAAGGGATCAGCTACGATTGCGCTAACTGCAATCGCATGCATGAATGCGTCCAGCGTTCATTGTCACACTTGTCGAGTCGAAAGAGGAATCATGCGCAGGCTGCCGCCATTGGGGGCTATCGAGGCGTTCGTGCAGGTTGCGCGGCTGGGGTCGATCAAGGCCGCCGCTGAGGACCTGGCTCTGTCCGCACCTGCGCTCAGCCGGCGCGTGCAGAGCCTCGAGCGCTTCATCGCCAAGCCGCTGTTTGCGCGGCGGCATCAGGCGATGGTGCTGAATGCGGACGGCGAACGGCTGCTTGCGCAGATCGCACCGGTGCTCGATTCGCTGTCGGACGCGGTAGAATCGCTGACCAGCACGACCGAAGTGCTGCGGTTGCGTCTCGGAATCCTGCCGCTCTATGCGTCGCAGAAGCTGTTTCCCAAGCTGGGCGAGTTGCGCACGTCACATCCCGAACTGCATCTCGACATCGATACCGCGGCGCATCTGGTGTCGCGGCTGGGCGATGGGCTCGACGCGGTGATCGCCCTGTCGCGGGAGATCGATCCGGCGTTCTACGCGCGGCGGCTCGATCGGAACTCGGTATATGTGATCGGTGCGCGGAGCCTGCTGGAGCGCGCGGACCCTGTCACGCGGCCTGAACAGCTCTCGACGCTGACGGCGCTGGTACACCGCGACATGACGGATACGTTCACGGCATGGCGGACGGCGGCGGGGCTCGACGATATCGAGCCGCTCGCGATCGATCATTTCGATTCGGGGGCTTTGATGCTGGAGGCGGCCGCGCAAGGGCTTGGCGTCGCGTTCATGCATGCGAGCCACTTCGAGGATGCGAACGATCCGCGTCTCGTTCAGCTGTTCGATATCGAGGTCGAGAGCCCGTACAGCTACTGGTTCGTGTGCCGCCCGCGGGCGTTGCAGACCAAGCCGGTGAAGCTGTTTCACGATTGGCTGATACGGACGGTGGCGGAGGTCTGACCGCTGCTCCCCTCCCGCTTGCGGGAGGGGTCGGGGGAGGGGCGTGCCTCACTAACCGGACGCCGGTACGTACGTCGCGCCCTCCCCTAGCCCCTCCCGCGAGGGGGAGGGGAATTCAGCTTAAGCAGCGCGTGCCTTGACGATCTTGCCCGGCGAACGCGGGGGCTCGCCCTTCGGCAGCGCGTCGATCAGGTCCATGCCGTCGGTGACTTCGCCCCAGACGGTGTACTGCTTGTCGAGGAAGCGCGCGTCGTCGAACACGATGAAGAACTGCGAGTTCGCCGTGTCGGGCTGGTTGGTGCGCGCCATCGAGCACACGCCGCGGACGTGCGGTTCGGCCGAGAATTCCGCCTTGAGGTTGGGCTTGCTCGACCCGCCGGTGCCGTCGCCGCGACCGCCGTCACCGCCCTGCGCCATGAAGCCCGGGATCACGCGGTGGAAGGGGACGCCATCGTAAAAGCCTTCGTTCGCCAGCTCGGCAATCCGCTCGACATGCTTGGGGGCCAGATCGGGGCGGAACTTGATCGTGACGTCGCCGCCATCGAGGGTCAGCGTGAGCGTTTCGGGGGTGTCAGCCATTCATGTTCTCCTGAATTGATGCGCGGCAGATAGGGAGCCGCACTCCGACTGGCAAATGCACGCGCGTCGCGTTAGGGCCCAACCGCGCATCTTTTAAGGGAGGCAGCCATGAGCGAACTCGAGCTTCCCGAGGTCGAAACCGACACCCAGCCCGAAAACCAGCTCGATCGCGACGACCATCTGCGTCCCGAATTCGTACGGGCCGTGCTGGATGCGGTCGAGGACGGCGACGACGAGGGCGCGCGCGCCCTCGTCGAGCCGTTGCACCCGGCCGACATCGCCGATCTGTTCGAGCTGACCCCGCAGGAAGATCGCGCGGCGCTGGCGCGCGCGGTCACCGACCTGCTCGGCGGCGACGTCTTCGCCGAGATGAACGATTACGTCCGCGAGGACCTGATCGACGCGCTCGAGCCGCATCAGGTCGCCGATCTCGCGTCCGAACTCGATACCGACGATGCCGTCGCGATCATCGAGGACATGGACGAGGACGAGCAGCGCGCGGTGCTGCGCGCGCTCGATCCCGATGATCGCGCCGCGATCGAGGAGGCGCTGAGCTACGCCGAGGAATCCGCCGGCCGCCTGATGCAGCGCGAGCTGATCGCGGTGCCCGAGCATTGGACCGTCGGCGACGCGATCGATTACCTGCGCGGTCATGAAGAGCTGACGACCGATTTCTGGGAGATATTCGTCGTCGATCCCGCGCACAAGCCGATCGGCACGTGCCAGCTCTCCTGGATGCTGCGCACGCCGCGCGGGATCGCGATCGCCGATGTGATGAAGCGCGAGCAGACGCTGATCCCGGTCGACATGGACCAGGAGGAAGTCGCGCTCCGCTTCCAGAAATACGCGCTGATTTCGGCGGCGGTGGTCGATCATGGTGGCCGGCTGGTCGGGATGATCACGGTCGACGACATCGTCCACATCATCTCCGAGGAGGCGGGCGAGGATACGCTGCGCCTTGCAGGCGCCGGCGACGGCGATATCAACGAGCCGATCCGGCTGACGGTGCGGACGCGGTTCACGTGGCTGGTGGTCAATCTTGGCACGGCTATGGTCGCATCGTCGGTCGTCGGGCTGTTCCAGGGGACGATTGCGAGCTTCGCGCTGCTCGCGGTGCTGATGCCGATCGTCTCGGGGATGGGCGGCAACGCCGGCACGCAGACGCTCGCGGTGGTGGTGCGCGCGCTCGCGACCAACCAGCTGACGAGTTCGAATACGCGGCGGATGATCGGCCGCGAGTTCCGCATCGCGGCGGCGAACGGCGTGATGCTGGGCGCGCTGATCGGGCTCGGGACGTACGTGATCTTCCGCAATACCGATCTCTCGATCGTAATCGCGGCGGCGATGCTGACCAATAATCTGACCGCTGGGCTGGCCGGCGTGCTGGTACCGGTGACGCTCGACAAGTTCCGGATCGATCCCGCGGTGTCGTCCGCCGTGTTCGTGACGACGATGACCGACACGATGGGGTTCTTCTCGTTCCTCGGGCTGGCGGCATTGTGGGGCCTGCACGGTTGACCGCCGAGTTTTAAGGCCCATTTCCAACGCCATGCCGCTCCACCTCACCAAAGTCGCGTTCGGCGCGGAAAGCGTCGATCATCTGGCGGAGCGGCTCCGGCTGCGTGGCGAAGAGGGGCCGGTGTTCCTTACCACGCGCTATCTGCCGAAGCGGCATGAGGAGGTCGCGGGTCAGGGCTCGATGTTCTGGATCCTCAAGCACCAGCTGATCGCCCGCTCGCCGATCCTCGGGTTCGGTGAGGCGGAAGAGGGGCGCGTTGCGATCCACATCGATCCGAAGCTGGTCCTCGTGCAGGCCCGGCCCAAGCGCGCGCATCAGGGCTGGCGGTATCTGGAAGGCGCGGACGCCCCGCTCGATCTGGGGGGCGATGCGACCGGCTTGGACGTGATGCCGCCGGCGTTGATGACGAAGCTGGCGGAGTTGGCGCTGATCTAACATGAGTGTCCGAGCCCGCTTCCCGGAGCACTCGCGGGGCGGGTATCTCGGACCGGCTTCGCCCGACTTGAATACCCTTACGGTTCCCCGCTTCCGCCCGGCTTCCCGCACACTACCGGACCGCCCGCCGCCGAATCGACACGGCATTTTGCAGGTCCGGTCACCGTCACGCTTCCCAGGCCCGCATTCGTGACCTGCGCGGTGTAGCGCGCCGCGGCCTTGGTCTCCCCTACCCCATCGAGGTGCACGGTCAGGTCGTTGACCGCTAACCCCGACGCATCGATCGCCCCTGGGCCACTCGTTACCAGTCGCGCCCTAGCCGCGCGGCCTGCAAGCGTCATCTGGCCGGTGCCGATGACCGTCGCGTTCAACTGATCGGTGTCGGCCGCGCCCAAGGCCAGGCTCCCGTTGCCGCTGACCGTCACGTCGACGCGCATCCCGCGCATCTTCGCGATCGTCAGCCGTCCTCCCGCCGCGACGCTCGCGGACGTGAGCCCGGGGGTCGAGAGCGTGACGACGATCGGACCGCTCGTGCCACCGCCGCGCGGTTGCTCGCCCCAGCCGCCGGCGCCCTTGCGAACGGAGAGCGTGGTGCCATCGACGCGGACCGTGACGCCGTCGTCGCTGCGCGATCCCGTGATCGTCGCGCGCGGCGAGCCGATCGTGACGCGGACCTCGAACGGCCCTTCGACGCGGACCCGGTCGAAGCTGCCGACCGAGACGGTCCGGCCGGCAACGGGCGCCTGCGCGAGTACGGGCGACGACAGGAGCAGCAACGGTGCGAGCAGGAATCTCATGCTCGCGATCGTCGTCGCTTCCGTGTCGTCACGCAAGCCGGATGGCGTGGCGGATCAGTTGCCGCAGCGGACGCGCCCCGAGCCCATCTTCGAGGTCGTGCAGCGCGCGTTCGGGCCGAGATCGACATCGCCCGATCCCATCATGTCGACCGTGGCCGACCCGTTGACGACCGCACGGACGCTGCCCGACCCCGCCATCTCGATCTTCGCCGACTGCGCGCGCAGCTTCGTGCCGTCGAGGTCGCCCGAACCGGCGATCTCGACCTTTAGATCACGTGCGGAACCGGCCGCCCGCGCGGTGCCGGAGCCAGCGATCGAGAATTTCGCATCGTCGACCTGGATCGCGCCGACGTAGAGGTTGCCGGAGCCTGCGATCCCGCCCGCGAACCCGCCGCCCTCGATACGATCGATCGCCATGTTGCCCGATCCCGAGACGTTGGCCTCGGTCAGCCGTGGCAACGTGACGAACACCTTGACCTTGGCGCCCTTGTTCCAGCCGAAGCTCGTCCCGGTCTTGCGCCCGATGTTGAGCGTGTCGCCGTCGCGATCGATCCGCAGCCGGTCGAGCTGCTCGCTCGGCCCTTCCGCGCGAATCGAGAAGCCGGTGCCGACGCGGACATCGACGTCGTCCGAACCGCGCAGGTCGATGCCGTTGAAACCGGCAACCTGATATGTCCGGGTCGTCCCCGAGCCGGAGGCCGCTGCGGCCGAACCCTCGTCGTCACTGTTCCAGCTGAACGAGCAGGCCGCGAGAGGAATGATCAGTCCGAGCGCAAGAAAGTTCATCGCATCCTCCTGTGTGTTGCGCGAACAATACACCTGATGCGGAACGCCGCAAGGCTAATTCATGCGAGGCCGCTCGTCGGGGCCAGACCTGTTAGCCGCGCTTGCACGGGTAGGCGTCGCGCAGCGCATCGCGCACGACGAAAGACGGCGCGCCGGTCCCCGTCTTCCTGGCACGCGCGTGCAGATATTTTCGGACGGCTGCGGCCACCTTGACGTTCGAGGCGCGGGCCGGGAGCGGGCAGATATCGCCCGACAGCGACAGCGCGTCGAACTCGCCGAGAATGTAGCCGGTGCAGAAATTGGCGGAAGGATCGCTATCCTTGCCTTCGCAGAATTCCAGGAGCTGCTGGGTCGTGAGCGAACTCACCACCACTGGTCGATCCGGCGTTCGATCGGCCGCAGCGAGAGTGGCAAGCATCAGCAAGATCATCATAGTCCCTTCGCACAGGCCGGCTTCAGCCGGTCGCAGCGCTTACATAGGGCAGCAGGCGCACGCGCGGGAATACGTCGTCGAGCGATTTGGTGTCGGGCAGAATATAGACCACCCCGCCCTTCTTGTGGAACTGCGGGCTGAGCTTGCCGGTGTAGAATTTGGTGCCGACGTTGATGCAGCCGAAGCTGATACGATTGTCGTCGGGCGTCGGAGACAGCAGCCGCTCGACGCGGTGCTCGTTCTTGTGCGTGGTGATCACCGCATGCAGCGCGACCGAATTGGCGTAATCCACCCAGATGACGCGCTGGCGACCAAAGGCGCGCCCAAATTTGCTGACGAACCGACCGGCGGGCGTGGTCCGCTCGGCGGGACCGATATCGGCAAGGTTCTTTGCGCCGACCCCTGGCGACGAGTCATCGCCGATGCCGACACCGAGCAGCACGGGCGTCTGGCCGAGAAACTCGCCCTTCGCGCTGAACAGCAGCAGCGACGCGGCCTGCTTGTCGATCACCACATAGGGCAGGCCCTTATTGTCGTGTTCGGCCGTGATCCACGCGAGCATGCGGCTCGCCGGTTCGGACTGCGGGGGGAGCACCAACGGCGCCACCACCACGGCCTTGGCCTTGGTCCGCGAACGCGCTGGAGCCTTGGCCTTGCGCGCCTTGGCCGCACCCGGCACGATTTTCGTGGGAGCCGCCGACGCAGGTGCAACCAGCGCCAGCGTCAACCCGGCGACCGCCGCCATGCGGCGAACGCGACGGAACAGCCCCGTGGACCTAAAGCCCGGGATCAAGATGGGCGTGTCCAACAGGGCCGTCCGTCGATGCAAGCGCGTGCGAAGATCGGTTTAGCCGCGCGGCTTGCGCTGGCGCTGCTTCGCCTGCTGCTGGACCTGCTGGTCGATACCGTCGACGCGGCCGGTCAGCTGATCGATGCGCTGGCCGTTCTGCTGCGACTGGCCGGCAGCGGCCTGAGCCTGGGCGAGTGCCTGGCCGGACGTACCCTCGACCGTGCGCAACTGACCGTCGAGGCCATCGATGCGCGTGTTGACCACGGCGATCTGCTCGCGGACGAAGCCCTTCGTGGCGCAGCCGCTGAGGCCGATACCGGCGATAAGGATCAGGGCAACCGTCGGGTATTTCGGGAGATTCGTACGCATAGACTTAACCTTTCCAAACATGGATGGCGTCAGTCAGCGGAGAGCCGGCCGAATAACAATCGATATCCGGCGAGACGTTCGCTCCGTGCGGCGAGAGTAGTTCGCGCCGGCATCTACGACTGGATTTCGGGCGTAACGATCCTGCCGATCATTTTCTTTCCCTGTAGCAAGGTTACGTTCAGGAAAGCGCCACAAGCCAGTATTACCTCGCACTATACTTGCGCGCACCCGGCAAAGGTCGGGACGGCAGGTGAGATGTCCTCGGATCGCCCTGCAATCTTCCCGCGCAATGAGGAGGTGATTGGCCGATCCCCAAACGAAAAAGGGCGGCCCCGCAGGACCGCCCCTTCGTCGCATCAAGGAACCAGGCGGTTACGCCGGCACCTTGTCCTTGTTGTAGATCGCGGCCGCGGCGCGGAGGATGTCGAGGATCTTCTCCTGCGCCTTGGGCTCGTCGAGCTCTTCCATCGCCGCCAGTTCGCGGGCGAGGCGGCTGGTCGCGCCTTCGAAGATCTGGCGCTCGGAATAGCTCTGCTCGGGCTGGTCGTCGGCACGGAACAGATCGCGGACCACTTCGGCGATCGACACGAGGTCGCCCGAGTTGATCTTCGCTTCATATTCCTGCGCGCGGCGCGACCACATGGTGCGCTTGACCTTGGGCTTGCCCTTGAGCGTATCCATCGCCTCGCGCATCGTCTTGTCGGACGACAGCTTGCGCATGCCAACGCTTTCGGCCTTGTTGGTCGGAACGCGGAGCGTCATGCGCTCCTTCTCGAACCGGAGGACGTAGAGTTCCAGTGTCATGCCGGCGATTTCCGAGCGCTGGAGCTCGATCACACGGCCGACCCCGTGCTTGGGATAAACGACGAAATCACCGACATCGAAGGACAGTGCCTTGGCAGCCATTTGGGGCCTTTCCGGATCAGGCCTCACCGCGACGCCTCGACGAAGGACTCGTCGCTGCTGCATCGGGGGAGGGATAGGTCTGTACGTCAAGCGGATGACGTGAATCATCGCGCCCGTCGCGGACCCGTCTAGCAGCTTTGCAACAAAATTACCAGCCGAACGTGGCAGGCGGCTTGCCGTTTTCGGGATTCGCCGCCTCTTATCAGTCGCCTGCGCCGGGCTCAGGCGAGAAATACTTGTCGAACTTGCCCTCGACGCCCTTCATCGCGTCGGCGTCCGGCGGCGTCTGGTTGTCGTTGCGCGTGACGTTGGGCCATTGCGCCGAGAAGGTCGTGTTCAGCTCGAGCCACTGCTCGAGGCCACTTTCCGTGTCGGGCAGGATCGCCTCGGCGGGGCATTCGGGCTCGCACACGCCGCAGTCGATGCACTCGCTGGGATTGATCACCAGCATGTTCTCGCCCTCGTAGAAGCAGTCGACCGGGCACACTTCCACGCAGTCCATGTACTTGCAGCGGATGCAGGCATCGGTGACGACGTAGGTCATTGCAGAACTCCTGGGCCGGATTCCTTTCCGGCGACGAACGGGGTTGCGACTATGCGCGCAGGTCGGTCGCGTCAATCATAGCAAGCCTTCTGCGAGACGTTATCAGGCTTTGTCGCTCTCGTATCCTCCCCCGCCAGGGGGAGGTGGCTGGCACTTGCCAGACGGAGGGGGAGGAAAGGGAAAACCTCGGTTGCGTATCCTCCCCCTCCGTCACCTTCGGCGCCACCTCCCCCTTGCGGGGGAGGATCGAATTTATTCCGAAGCAGGATCGCGCACCGTGCCGGCAGGCGTCCGCCCAGCGATCAAATCCTGGTAGCAGCCTTGAGCCTCAGGCGCCGGCCCTCGCCTGACCGGCAACGCCTCAACCCGGATCACCCGCACCCGGTCCTCCACCGCAAACGTCAGCACGTTGCCGATCCGCACGGGACAATGCGCACGATCGATCGGCCGTCCGTCGATGCGCAGATGCCCCTTCTCGGCGATCGTCTGCGCGGCGCTGCGCGTTTTCGCGAGCCGCACGAACCACAGGAACCGATCGATCCGCATCGCGCCTTCAACCATGGCGGACCAGTGCGGCAAGCCCGGCAAACGCGTTCTGCCGCGACGGATCGATCGGAGCAGGCGCGACGGCCCGTGCAGGGGGACGACCGCGCCAGACCCAGCGCGGCGCGTCCCCCGCCAGCGCCTTGAACCCGAGTTCGGCCATCAATCGCTCCAGCGACGCTTGGTCAACGCCGATCGAGGTGGCCAGCGCAGGATCGGGCGCGAACGGCGTGCGCCCCCGCCGCGAGTCGTGTGCGGCACGCGCGATGCGCTCGATCAGGTCGATCCGGACCGCCTGAAGCCCAAGCGGACGGAAGCCGGCCTCCAGGACCGCACCCTCGCTGCCACGCGCCAGCACGGTCGCGCCTTCGCGCGGGGCGGTTATCGTTACGCCGCGAGCAGCCGCCAAGATACGCCGCCAGCGCGCCGACTCGGGCTTGAGCAACCGCGCGTCGAACAGGTCGAGCGCGCCGACTGTAATCCCGATCTTGCGCAACCGCTTGCGCTCCTCGGGATCGATCGCGTCGAGCGCCAGCCGCATCGGCAACCGCGGCAGGATCCCGCCGGCCTCCTCGATCGCACTCGCGACGGCACGCAACGCCGGCGTGGCATTCGGATCACGGCTTAATTCGGCGAGGTGGACCAGCACGGCGATCCGCCGCTTCAGCATACCCGCAAGCCACAGCGACAGCCGCGCCTCGATCCGATCGCGCGCGCGCTTGTCGAGGCAGTCGAGCGACCGATCGAGGACCAGCTTCGGCCGCGCGAACGAAGGCCCAGCGCCCAGCTTGGCGACCGGATGCCCTGCCCAGATGACCTGCGCCGCATCGTCGAGCGCGATATCGGCGTCGGGCGCATCGACCAGCGACTGCCCGCGCCGCGACCGCTCGCCGGTGAGCCGCCTTTCCGCCGCCGCGAGCAGCAACCGCTTGTCGCTGGCCCGCGCATCCGCCGCCACCGTGAACCGGAACCCGTCGAGGCGACCGATCGGATGATCCTCGACCATCACCTCGCCCTCGGGCCCGATCACCACCGGCAGCGCGCCCGCATCCGCACCAATCTGACGCATCAGCGCAGTCGTGCGCTTGTCGACGAACCGCTGCGTCAGGCTGGCGTGGAGCGCATCCGACAGGCGTTCCTCCAGCGCGGCGGTCCGCGCCGCCCAGAGCGTCGGCTCGGCCAGCCAGTCGGCGCGCTGTGCGATATACGCCCAGATCCGCGTCGCCGCGATCCGCCCGGCGATCACCGGCACGTCACCCGCCACCGTATCGAGCCGCGCGATCTCGTCCGCGAACCACTGGTGCGGGATATGCCCGCGGCCTTCGCTCAGATGCCCGAACAGCCGCGATACGAAACGCGCATGCGGATCGAGGCCGACTTTGCGGAAATCAGGCACGCCACAAGCCGCCCACAGGCGCGCGACCATCGCAGGGTGCCGTGCGCGTTCGCGGACCCAGCCTTCCTCCGCCAGCCGCTTCAATACCCCCAGATCGAGAGCTTGCGGCGCAGCGCGCAAAACGCCAGCGGGCGGTCGCGCTTCCAGGCTCGCGACCAGCGCATCGATGCTTGTGAAATCGGGCTCGCCCTGCCGCCAATAGAGGTTCTCGAGTCGCGGAAACCGGTGTTCCTCGATCGCCAGCACTTCCTCCGGAAGGAACGCGCCGGGACCATCGTCGGACAACGCGCCGAACGTGCCGTCGCGCTGGTGCCGCCCCGCCCGCCCCGCGATCTGCGCCATCTCCGCCACTGTGAGGCGACGCTGCCGCTTGCCGTCGAACTTGTTGAGGCTAGCGAACGCGACGTGCGCGACGTCCATGTTGAGCCCCATGCCGATCGCGTCGGTCGCGACAAGGTAATCGACCTCGCCCGCCTGGAACATCGCGACCTGCGCGTTGCGCGTGCGGGGGGAGAGCGCGCCCATGACGACGGCCGCACCACCGCGCAGACGCCGCAGCATCTCGGCGACCGCGTAGACCTCCTCTGCCGAGAACGCGACGATCGCCGATCGCTTGGGCAAACGGCTGATCTTCTTCGCGCCCGCATAGGTCAGCGTCGAGAAGCGCGGCCGGTTGACGATCTCCGCACTGGGGACGAGCTTCTTGACCATCGGCCGCAGCGCTTCGGAGCCTAGGATCATCGTCTCCTCTCGCCCGCGCGCGCGCATCAGGCGATCGGTAAACACGTGCCCACGCTCCGGGTCGGCGCCTAGCTGCGCTTCGTCCAACCCGACGAAAGCGACGTCGCGGTCGGGCATCGATTCGGCGGTGCACAGGAACCAGCGCGCATCGGGCGGCACGATCTTCTCTTCGCCGGTGACTAGCGCGACCCGGTTCGCGCCCTTGATCGACACCACGCGGTCATAAACCTCGCGCGCCAGCAATCGCAGAGGAAAGCCGATCATGCCGCTTGAATGCGCGCACATCCGCTCGATCGCGAGGTGCGTCTTGCCGGTGTTGGTCGGGCCGAGAACCGCCGTGATCCCGTCGTTCGCGCCGTCGTTCATTCCAGCAACATCGGGGGTAAAGTCTGCGTGCGCAATGACCTGCGCAGAGTTTCCTTGCAGATTACGTCCTGCCCCCGTGCAGCCCCATCTCGCCGCAAACTTGGTCGTGCGTACACATCGGTTAATTTGACTTTAGCATGTATCGACCACAACGACGCCTTGAGCGCCGGGGGAACGGCAACATCGGGGCGGGCCTGCGTGTATCTTCGTAACGATCAAGGCTTCGAACTGGCCGGCGGCACGGCGAGCCCGGCATTCGGCCGCGCGCTTTCGCCGCCTGCCGCTGCTCGCGCGCCCTCTCCCGTCGACGTTCTGCGCGATCATGCCGCGCGGATCGACTGGGTGCCCGATCTCGGCCACCGCATCGGCAGCCTCGACTGGTGGCGTGGGCTTGCGACGTGCACCGCCTTGTGCGCAGCGACCTGGGCGCTCGCACCGAATTTCAGGCCACTGGTCGGTGCGGTGCCATCGCCGCTTGCCGGAGCCGAGTGGGAGGAGACGCGTGCGCAGGGCATCGCGCCGCTCGCCCAGGGCGCGACCACCGGGCGGCGGATGGCGGCGAACGATCTCGTCGCGCCGCTCGCGGACGTGCCCGAACGCCCGACGCTCGAACTGTCCGCGACGCTGGGCCAGGGCGATGCGTTCGACCGGGCGCTGATGCGTGCCGGCGTCGGCCGGAACGATGCCGAGGCCGCCGCGGCGCTGGTCGCGCAGTCGGTCGACCCCAAGGCCATCCCGGCCGGCACGCGGATCGCACTCACCCTCGGACGCCGGCCGGACCGCACGGTCGCGCGGCCATTGGAACAGCTCGATGTCCGCGCACGCTTCGATCTCGCGCTGTCGCTGACGCGCGGTGCGGGCGGGCTGACCGTGAACCGCAGGCCGATCGCGGTCGACTCGACGCCGCTGCGGATCCAGGGCTTGGTCGGCTCCAGCCTGTACCGCTCCACGCGCGCCGCCGGCGTCCCCGCAAAGGCGGTCGAGTCCTTCATCAAGGCGATCTCGACCCGACTCTCGCTCCGCCGCGACGTGACGGCGGCGGACAGCTTCGATGTCATCGTCGAGCGCGAGCGTGCCGCGACCGGCGAGACGCGGATCGGCGATCTCCTCTTTGCCGGCATCGACCAGGGGCGCCGCAAGGTGCAACTCGTGCGGTTCGCGCCCGACGCGGCAAACGTCGACGCCGACGAAGAGTCGAGCCGCGGCGGCTGGTTCGACGCGAACGGACAGACCGAGCGGCGCGCCGTGTCGGGCATGCCGGTCGTGGGTCGGATCACATCGAGCTTCGGGCTGCGCATGCACCCGCTGCTGGGCTTCACGCGAATGCACAAGGGCCTCGATATCGGTGCGCCCTACGGCTCGCCGATCCACGCGATGACCGACGGCGTGGTCGCGTTCGCCGGCCGGACCGGCGGCTACGGCAATTTCGTCAAGCTCGTGCACGGCGGCGGGCTGGCGAGCGGCTACGGCCATATGAGCCGGATCGCGGTGGGCTCGGGCACGCGGGTGCGCGCCGGCCAGGTGATCGGCTATGTCGGCTCAACGGGCATGTCGACCGGCCCGCATCTCCACTGGGAAGTGTGGAAGAATGGCGCGGCGATCAACCCGCGCTCGGTGTCGTTCGCGAGCGTGGCCGCGCTGTCCGGCGAGAAACTCCGCGCGTTCAAGGCGAAGGTGGCGCAGTTGCTGGCAGTCCGCGTCGGCGGGTAGCGAACGCGCGGTCCTGGACCGTCGGACCTAGTCGTGCGCCGATGGCGGCGGAAAATCGAGCACGGCGCCGGTATAGGTCTCGACGACTTCGCTGAACGGCGTTCCCGCCGCCGTGACGAGAAGCGCCCGGTTCTCGATCACATGGTCGGGAATTTGCAGCATCGGCGGTCCGGCGGGGATCGGCCTCCCGCTATCCCAGCCGTCCGGCAACGGCGACCACAAGAGCCGCGCCGACAGCGTCTGGCGTCGAAACCCGAGCGGCTGCACCACGCGTCCGAAGGCGGTATTGCTCGTATCGAGCGCGGCATTCATCGCCGCGGTCAATCTCGACGGAACATACCAGTTGTCGGCCTCGGACAGCACATGGGTGCCGCATCGCAGCCGCACCCTTCGATAGCGGATCGGCTCCTGATCGGTGACGCCGAGCCGCCGCCGCTGGTCCGCCGTCGGTGCCTTGACCGCCGCGGTATCGCGATCCGCGACGATCCTGGTTCCCGGCGCAGCCATCCGGTGGCGCGCGCACCAGTCGTCCAGCGCCAACGTCGCGCTGTCTCGCGTGAGCAGGTCGATCTCCAGCGACTGGAGGGCAGCGAGACTCTCCGCCCTGCCCGCGATATTGCCGGGCCATCGATGAGCGGCGGAAGCGGCCACCGATGGCCCAGCGAGCATCATGGGAAGCGTGAGGACAATCGCGCGGTCGATCATGAACCCTCCGAATACGGCGATACGAGCGCCAACTCGCAGCATTCTAGCCTTGAACCCGGCAGGTTGCGAGCATCGCCGGGCGCTCTATTTCCCCTGTGCCCGCCAGCGCTGGATCGTGCGGCCGATGATCTGGTCCTCGCCGCCGACGTCGCGCCACAGTTCGGAGAATAGCGGGTCGCCGGACGCCGGACGCTTCGACTCCTCGAGCCCGTCGAACGAAACGCGGATCGGGATCGTCACGCCTTCGCCGCAGATGATGCATTCGCGGTTGCGCAGCGCGGGGATCGAATCGAGAAACCCCCGCGCGCCCTCCGGCATCGCGGCACGGACGAACGCCTGGTCGCGGTCGTTGTTGAGGCGCATCGCGATGATCGTGCCGCACTGCGACAGTACGCCTTCCGCAAGATCGGACGGGCGCTGCGTGATGAGCCCGAGCGACACGCCGTATTTGCGGCCTTCCTTGGCGATCCGGCCAAGGATCCGGCCGACCGAACTGCTCGTCTCAGCCCCCGCCGGGATGTAGCGATGCGCCTCCTCGCAAACGAGCAGGATCGGGCGCTGTGGTTCGTTGCGCGACCAGATCGCGAAGTCGAACGTCATCCGCGCGAGCACCGCGACCACCACCGAGGTGATATCCGACGGCACGCCCGACACGTCGATGATCGAGATCGGCTTGCCGTCACCGGGCAAGCGGAAGATCCGCGCGAGGAAGCTCGCCATCGTGTCGGCGACGAGCATGCCCGAAAACATGAAGCCATAGCGCGGGTCGGCCTTGATCTCGTCGATCTTCGCCTTGAGCCGCAGATAGGGCGCGGTGTCCCCGGCCCGGTCCATCTTGCCCATCTCGGCGCTGATGATCGTCGTCAGGTCGCTCAGCAGATACGGGATCGGCGCATCGACGGTGAGCTTGGCGATCTCCTGCCCGAGGCGGCTCTTGGCCTTCGCGGCGAGCAGGCATTTGGCGAGGATGTCCGCGTCGAACTGCCGCGCGGAGCCGCTACTGGTGAGGAACACCTCGCAATGCTCCTCGAAATTCATCAGCCAATACGGCATCTGCAAATTCGAGACGTCGTAGATCGCGCCGTTCGACCTGAACGCAGCGGCATATTCGCCGTGCGGATCGATCATCACGATATGCCCCTGCGGCGCGAGCTCGCAGATCCGGTGGAGGATCAGCGCGGCACTGGTCGACTTGCCCGTGCCGGTCGATCCGACGAGCGCGAAATGCTTGCCGAGCATCGCGTCGACATACAGCGCGGCGCGGATATCGGTGGTCGGATAGACCATGCCGACCTCGATATTGGCGCGGTCCTGTGCCGCATAGACCTGCTGCAGGTCGGCGGTGGTGATCGGAAACACCTCGCAACCCGGCATCGGATACCGCGTCACGCCGCGGCGAAACTTGTAGAGCCTGCCGGTCAGTTGCTCCTCGTCGCCCTCACCGAGAAAATCGATCTCGGCGGAGATGCAAGTGCCGGCGGTGTCCTCGAGCTTCAGCGAACGGATGTTGGCGACCAGCCACGTCGCACCGACGCGCATCTTCACCTGACTGCCGACCTGCCCCGCCGCCGCGACCACGGGATCGGTATCGACCGACGCCGCACCGAGCGCGGCGCGATCGAGCAGTACGCGACTGCTGGAGCCGGCGATTGCGAAGACGACGCCGATCGGTGTGGCGGGGCAGCAAGATGCAGCAGGGGCAGCCGATGCAGCAGGCGACATCCCCGGCGCGGCCATCGGTCCGCCGGTTAACGGTACTGCCCGCAGGAACGCATCATGGCCCGACAAGTCGCTCATTCCGGCAAGATCTCCAGTCATTACAGCGACTGTGGCATCCAAGGCGTAAATATCCGGTGACGACCATGTCGACGATCCGAGCCGGACGATCCTGGTACGATACTTCGACGGTAGCTATCCTGCGTCTAACGATCGCTACAGTCTGCGCGCGATCCAACCCGCGGCCCAGCCCAGGAATACGGACAGCGCGACCGCGACCAGCCCGTACATCACCGACGAACGATCCGCAGCGCGCGCGACGAACCGCTCGAAGCCCGATTTGCGGATGTCGATATCGCGCACCGCCGCCGCCAGCACGCGACCGTCGCGGATGAGGAACGTCTCCGCGGTAAAGCGGCCGACGGGCACGCGGGCGGGGATCGAGACGCGGGCGCGGTAGAGGACGCCGTCGGTGATCTCCACCGCGCCGGGAGCCTCGTAATACAGCCCGGCACGACGCTTCAGATCGACCAGCCCCTTCTGGAAGCGATCCTGCGTATCGACCGGCGCGCTGGAGGCCGGGGACAGTTGCAGGCTGTCGAGCCCAAGTTCGTAGATCGCCCGCGTGCGATCGTCGACCAGACGGTCGATCGGCTTGGACGAGGCGATCGCGTAGAAGCTGGGCGCGGACCGATACCGCAGGCGCGAGGCGTTGACCCAGATCCCAGCGACCTTCTCCTTCTCGCGCATCAGGATCGATTGCGTCGGCCCCTTCACTACCACGACGATTTCGGTCGGATGCTCGTCGCTCGGCAAGCGACCGCCGGGGTAGAGGATCGCGCCGAACAGGAGCAGTTCGGCACCGGTGAAGCTGTACGCGATCTCGATATTGCGTTGCGAGACGTCGGGCACGAGCACGGGCTTGGCCTGCGCCATCAGCAGCGGCGCGAGCAGCAGGAATGGCCAAGGCTTCATGCCCCTGCCCTCACGACAACGTGACCGAGAAGATCTCCTCGGGGCGCCAGACGAGACCGAGCAGGATCCGCACGCCGATCAGCAGCACCATGACGGCAAGCGCGAGCCGCAGATATTCCGGGCGGAACTTGGTCGCGAACCGCGCACCGACCTGTGCGCCGACGACCGAACCGAGCAGCAGCAGCCCCGCAAGGACGATGTCCACCGCCTTGGTCGTGGTGGCATGGACCATCGTCGCGACCGCGGTGACGAACAGCGTCTGGAACAACGACGTGCCGACCACCACCGACGTCGCCATGCCGAGCAGGTAGATCATCGCCGGCACGAGGATGAAGCCGCCGCCGATGCCGAGCAGGATCGTCAATATGCCGGTGAAGAAGCCGAGCAGCAGCGGCGCGAGCGGCGAGATATACAGGCCCGAGGCGTAGAAACGCGTACGCAGGGGAAGCGCGGCGACGAGCGGGTGGTGGCGGCGCTTGCGGGCTTTGGGCGGCCGGCCGGTGCGCGCGCGGCGGATCGTGCCAACCGATTCGCTCGCCATCATGCTGCCGATCGAACCGAGCATGACGACGTAGACGATCGCGATCACCGTATCGATCTGCCCGCTCTGCTGGAGCAGCCGGAACAGCCACGCCCCGAAGAACGACCCGACGACACCGCCCGCGACGAGCACGCCGCCCATTTTCGTATCGACGCCCTTGCGGCGGAAATGCGCGAAGACGCCTGACACGCTCGCGCCGGTCACCTGGCTCGCGGACGATGCGGCGGCGACGGTCGGCGGGATCCCGTAGACGATCAGCAAAGGCGTCGTCAGGAAGCCGCCACCGACCCCGAACATCCCCGACAACAGCCCGACGCCTCCGCCGAGCAGGATGATGACGAGCGCGTTGACCGACAGGTTGGCGACGGGGAGATACAGATCCACGCCCTCAGCGTTACACCGGATTGCGCGCGCGGGGCTAGGCTGGACAAACATGGATCTGCATCGGTTTGGTCGTGCGGCGCGTGTCAGAAATCGCTGCCGATCGAGAACGCCGGGCCCGAGCCTGGCCGCGCGGTGCCGGCGATCCGTTCGCGCCAGTCGAGCGCGAGGCGGATCGTCCTGCCGGCGACCGGAACGGTGGCGAAGATCGTCGGGCCGATATCGAAGCGCTTGGCGCCGCGCTGGGCACTGCCCCAGGCACCGAGACCGATATCGGCGCGTGCACCTCCGAGCTTGCCGAGCGGATGCGTGAGACGTGCCGAGGCATCGACGAACGCTTCGACGCCATCGCGCGCGATCGCACCGGCCTGGCCGTACGCTTCGAGGCGGATGCCGGGGGCTATGTCGGACGGGCCATAGCCGGCGATCGCCCCGATAGTGGGGCCGCCGCGTCCGCCGTCGAGGACGAAGCGCTGCTCGGCCACCAACCGGACCGGTAGGCGGGTCGGTTGCCATTCGATGCCGAGCGCCGCCTCGCGCCCGACACCCTTGAGGGGTGCGGCAAGGCGTGCTGCCAGCGCGAACCGACGTCGGGTGCCGAGCGCATAGGTCAGTCGGACGCCACCCTGCGAGGCGCCGAGCTGCCCGCCTGAGACTGTGCCGGCAGGGCCGCCGCGGACGAGCAACCAAGTGCTGCCATTCAATCGGGGCGAGCCGCGGGCGGCGGCAGGCGGCGCGCTAGGCGACGGGATCGGAGCGGGTCGATGCTCGACGTCCGGTGGTGAGAGCCGAACCACATTGGCGTCTTGCAGCGGCGGTTCGACGGCTCGGGGAAACGATACCCTTCCCACGGCGATCGGCGTTGGCGACCCTGCGATCTCGACCGCCTGCGTCGAGCGGACCGGTTCCGGCACGCTGCGAAAAACCGCGGCCGCGACGTCGGGCACGAGAACCTTTATCAAGCGGGGAACCACGTCCAATGGCGGGATCGAACCGATCTCGGGCAGCAGCAGCGCGACACGGATCAGCACCCAACCGCCTAGCGCCAATCCGAGGAACCGCAGCGGGCGCCCACCGGTCATCCGTTTCGGACGGCCTCGGAGGCTCTCATGAGGAAACCGCCGACTGAGCGCACGGCATGTCCGGAAAATCGTGGCGCGTCTTGTCCCACACCGGCGCGGCACCGCGCAGCATGCCGATGTATAGGATCACGGCGCGCGGCGCGGCGACCAGCGAGACGAGGTTGCCGACCAGAAACCGCGGGAGTGACCACATCGCTTCGCGCAACCCGTAACTGCGGCCGGTGAAAAGCATGCGGATCGCGAGTCGCCACGCCAGCAGCGCCGCGTTGGCGACCAGCAGCCAGAACGCGACCGACCATGATGCCGCCGGATAGACAGGATTCGCATAGGTGGATGTTTCGCCGAAGACCCAGTGGAGCAGCAGCGATCCGCCCCACGCCGGAATGGCGATATAGGCGACCGCGAGGATCACGACCGCCAGTGGTGCGCGCCGGTCGCGCATCCGCATCCAGTGATCGGCAAACGCGCGCGGCCGCCCCCAGCCGGTGCGATCCCAGCCGGCGAGAGCGATACCCGTCATCCACCGGGTCTTCTGGCGAATGGACTCTTTCATCGTACCGGGGAAATAGGCGCGGACCGCGACGACGGTGCCCGCATCGTCCGCCGCGACCCGCGCAAAGATCCCCCGCGCGCCGAGTTCGGCGAGGCGCAGGCCAAGCTCGTAATCCTCGGTCAGGCTGGAGGCATCGAACGGGTCTCCGCCGCGCGCCTGGGCGATCATCGCCAGCACGTCGGGCGCGATCGCGCATCCGGTACCGGCGAGCGGCATTCCCGCGCCGAGCGCGGTCCGGACGATGATCTGTTTTGCATGCGACTCCGCAAATTGGTAGCTGCTCTTGTGAACGACCAAGCTACCTCAACTGCGGAATGTCCGGTTTGGGCAGGAAAGCGGAACGGCCGCTTAAAGGCCGAAATTCATGGTTTTAAACCTCGACATTCCATCAGGTCTCCACCAAGTTTGATCAGGAAAACGGGGGCATATCATGATATCCAAACGTCGAACCTTGGCGGTCACTGCTGTCATTGGAGTAGGTGCATTAGCGGTAGCCGCTCTGCCTTCGCCGAAACTAAATTTCTGGTATAATTATCACCCGGCCGCAACCGTCCGGACCGCGACTATCATCTCAACTGCGGTCGACTACGACGGCAATAGTCACGTTCTGTCGATGCGCTGCGTGAAAAGTAGTAGCGGGACATGTCGGTTCGCGGTCAAGGATGGGGGCGGGCAACGTCTTGTTTCTGTTGATTCCGGTAAGGCTACCACAGTTTCTGGCGTGCTTGAGAGCGGACAGATCTGCTCGGGTGGCGCGGAGCTATCACCCGCGTCCTGCTCGTGGTCACCAATAAGCGATCCTACATCGGGTTTGAGCTGACAGCCGAAACCCTCTGACTAGCGTTCCGGTTTCGGCATTAACAAACGGCCGCTTACTGGCTCGCCAACTCCGGCTCGCTACGTCCATGTTTGGGCGCTTTCAGCCATTCGCCATAAGTTGCGGTAACGCGCAAAGCGGCTCGGCGAACTCGTCGGCATAATGACCCGACACGAGCCGTGCGCCGCGATTGACCAGCGGCAGCACCGGCAGCTGCACCACCTCGTATCGGTCGATCAGGCTGTCGAAGACGCGCAACTCCTGCGCATGCACAACGTCCTCGGCATCGTGCAGCACGATCGCCTTGGTCTGCAGCGCCTCCCGCGCGTCGTCACGGCGCAGAGCCCGCCACAAGGTGTTGAGACAATCGGCCTTGGTCGTCGGTCCGTCACGCGGGCCGATCACCATTCGGACACGCGCATCCCGTTGCGCAACCTCCGCGACGGCATCGATCGTGCCGCGATCGTTGGGATAGACGCCGACATAGATCCGGTAGTCGTCGTGATCGTAGCGTGCCAGCGCGGTCGCCAGCATTCCGCCGATGACCGCGACCTCGTCCCAGGCGGCAACGAACACGGCTATCCGACCCGGTCGAGAGGGAGGTGGCAATGTCGCGAGCGTCAGGCGTGGGCGGCGTCCGTACCGAACCCGCAGCACGATGAAGATCACGTCGATGAGCAGATCGTCGAGCCCGCCCAGCAACAGCCCGACGCCCGCGAACAACATGGTTTCGCGCGCGAAAACGTCGATCATCCACAACGACTCGATCACGTGCACCCCCGCTGCATGGAGGTACGCCACGTTATGTCCGTTTCGGATTCATTCGGGTCGGAATCGGATGTTTAGGAAATATCTCTCGCGTCTTGCTGCACGGGCTGAACCTTCCTGCCCGGCGAACATTACGTCCTTGATCCCTTTCCCCCCTTTCGGGATCGGTGCCGACCAATGCCCGGCCCGGCCGCACCGCGGTGTAGCGCGGTGCGGCCTAACCCTCGCAGGTCAGGCCACAGACGTCATGCCAGTCGCTCAAGGCCGATCGCGACCGCCACCGCCGGTGTTACTGCCGCCGCCGCTGCCGCCGGCACCCGCCGCGCCGACCGTGCCGATGTTGCCGAACAGATCCTGGAAGAACCCGCGCTGGCGGCCGAGCGTCGGCGTCTTCTTGCCGTACGGGCTGATCGAGGAGACCTGCTCCAGACCGCCGCGACGGATCGCGGTTACGGTGCCCTTCGCGTCGAAACTGATCTGCAGCGTGATCTGCGCATTCGGGCGCGGGTTACGGAACGCGAGGTTGCGGCTGTCGCGCGCGAGATAATACCAGTCGCCCTGGTCGAACTGTCCGGCAAGCGTCGGCTTGCCAAGCGTCGCGAGCACAGACTGGCGGTTGTCGACGCCCGGCTGGACCGAGTTCACGAGGTCGGTATCGACGACATAGCCCTGGTGCGAGCGCAGCTGGGTGCAGCCCCCGCTGGCCAATGCGGCGACCGCAAGTGCTGCGGCGAGACCCGTACGGGCGGAAAACACGCTCATATAAACTCCCAACCGGGGCACGCGAAAACACGTGACGGGTCCCACGCGATTGCATCGGCCGCCGATCGCCTCGATATGCGAGGATGCGCGGGCAAACAAGCCGAAGCGCGGCTTCGTGTTGAGGACGATGGATTTTGGGCTGGTTGGGAAGACTGCTCGGCGAGAAGCCCGACGAGGCGCTGCCGCTGTACAACGCCGTCGTCGGTCGGGCGCGCGCAGAACATTGGTATCGCGAGGGCGCAGTGCCGGACACGGTCGACGGGCGCTTCGACATGATCGCGACGTTGCTGGCGATCGTCATGCTGCGTCTCGAGACGGAGCCCGCTGGCGGTGAACCCGCCGCGCGGCTGGCGGAACGCTTCGTCGACGACATGGACGGGCAGCTCCGCGAGATCGGGATCGGCGACATCATCGTCGGCAAGCATATCGGCAAGATGATGAGCATGCTTGGCGGCCGTCTCGGCGCGTACAGGGATGGGCTGGCGGCGGGCGATATCGCGCCGGCTCTGGTGCGGAACCTGTATCGGGGTGCTCAGCCGGACCATTCCGCGCTGACGCATGTCCGCGAGTCGGTGATGACGTTTCATGCGCGGTTGGCTGCGACGCCACTACCAAATCTGTTATCTGGAGAATTGCCGTGAAGCCCGAGTTCAGCCGCCCCGAACGCCTCGACACGATCGGCGAACGCGAGCGGATCGTCGAGATCGCCGCGACCGAGGACGAGCGCGCGGCGCTGGCGAAGCGGTTCGCGCTGCTCTCGATCACGCGACTCGACGCGCGATTGGGGATCAAGCGCACCGACAGCGGCATCGTCGTGAAGGGCCGCGTGACCGGCGCGGCGGTGCAGGCGTGCTCGGTGACCGACGAACCGCTCGATACGAAGATCGACGAGCCGGTTGCGCTGCTCTTCGTCGATCAGCTGGTTTCGGAAGGCGACGAGGTCGAACTGTCCGACGACGCGCTGGACACGGTCGCGATCGAGGGCGGCACGATCGACCTTGGCGAAGCGGCGGCGGATACGTTGGCACTGTCGATCGATCCGTTCCCGCGTGGGCCCAATGCGGCGGCGGCGCTGGCGGCCGCGGGGGTCATCAGCGAGGACGAGTTCCGTCCGGCGAATGCGTTCTCGGACCTTAAGGCGAGGATGGCGGAGAAGGGCTGAGCAGCCTGCTATGGAAATAAGGGGTAAGGGATAGGGATTAGCCTATCCACACACCCGCCCCACCCCGGCGAAGGCCGGGGCCCAGTTGGAAAGGTGGGACTAACGAAGCGATGCCCTTCGTTAGCGACGTCCCCCAACTTGGCCCCGGCCTCCGCCGGGGTGGCCAGTCGATCGGGACGGTGCGCGTTTTTGAACCTCCACCCCTTGTTCTCCCGCGGAGGCGGGAGCCCAGTCTGGGTCCCCGCCTTCGCGGGGAAACAACTTTTTAGTCCGCGTCGGGGCCTAAGGTCGGGTCGAGATCGCGGGGGCGGATGAAGCGGGTCAGGCGGGCGGTGCCGGTTGCAATGCTCGCCCAGTCCCCCTCGAACTGGAGCTCGGCAATACTGGCCGTCGGATACTTGTCCTCGACCGCATCGCGCAACGGATCGACACCATCCGCAACCAGCAACAGGACCAGATCCTCCAACCCAGGATTATGCCCGACCAGCAACGCGCTCTCCGCCTCGGCCGGAAACCCGTGCACCACATCCAGCAACGTCGCCGCCGACGCCAGATACACCCGCCGATCCAGGTCCGGCGCGATCGTCCGGCCATACCCCGATTCGATCTGCTCCAAGGTCTCCGAAACCCGCACTGCCGGCGACGCGATCGCGTGGTCGAACGCCAACCCCAGCGACCGCATGTGCCGCCCAACCATCGCCGCGGCGCGCTTGCCCTTGGCGTTGAGCGGGCGGTCGAAATCGCGTGCGACCGGATCGTCCCAGCCTGACTTGGCGTGGCGCAACAGCGTCAACGTCTTCATGGCAATCCTCAAGCCGGTTCGCGGCTTTCATGCCCTACCGACGCTCGCGAGGAAAGCCGGCTTGCGACTCGGGCCACCGCTTCTTCGAGCGTGACGCGGGCGATCGGCACTCCCGGCGGGAACGCGCTGAGCAACCGCGATGGCATCGCCGCGGACAACATCACGAACACACCGGAATCGTCCGCGCGGCGGATCAACCGGCCGAATGCCTGCGCAAGGCGAGCGCGAACGAGCCGGTCGTCATACGCCGAACCACCGCCCGCGAGCCGGCGCGCGGCGTGCAGAACCGAGGGTTTGGCCCAGGGTACGCCCTCCATAACAACGAGCCGCAACGATTCGCCGGGCACGTCGACGCCGTCGCGCAGCGCATCGGTGCCGAGCAGCGACGCCCCCGGATCATCGCGGAAAATGTCGACCAACGTGCCGGTATCGATCGGATCGACGTGCTGCGCGTGGAGCGGCAGGCCTTCGCGCGCGAGTCGATCGGCGATGCGGCCATGCACGCCGCGCAGACGCCGGATCGCGGTGAACAGGCCGAGCGTGCCGCCGCGGCTGGCGACGATCAACTGCGCATAGGCGTTGGCGAGCGCGCCGATATCGCCGCGTTTCACGTCGGTGACGATCAGCACTTCGGCCTGTCGGGTATAGTCGAACGGGCTCTTCGCCTCGAACCGGGCGGCCGGGCGCAACAAATGCGGCGCCCCGGTGCGGGCTTCGGCGACTTCCCAATCGCCGCCGCCGGTCAGCGTCGCCGACGTGACGAGCGCACCGTGGGCGGGCTTCAGGACGATCTCTGCGAACGGCCGGGTCGGGTCGAGCCAGTGGCGATGCAGCCCGATATCGAACTCGCGGCCCTCGATCCGGTCGACCGCGAGCCAGTCGACGAAATCGCCATCGACCGGCCCGCCGACGCGCGCGAGCAGCGACAGCCAAGACGCCACCGTCTCCGCCCGCCAGCCGATCGAGGCGATCGCGCCTTCGACTCGGGCTCGGGCGGGCGCGTCCATCCAGTCGGGCGCTTCGGCGAGCACGGCTTCAAGCCGGCGGCCGAGCGTGACCAGCGGGCGGACGAGTGCGTCGAGCGCCGCGGCGGCAGGGGCTGCGGCCTCGATCAGCGTCGCGTCGGGTTCGGCGAGTTCGGTCTCCAGGCCGTACCCCGCGTCGCCGGGTTGTTCGGCCCGCGCGTAAGTGAGGCCGCGGACGGCGGCGAGCAGCGTCTCGATCGGTCCGAACGGCGCGCCTTCGCCGAGGCGTTGCAACCAACCGTCGGACGCCAGCGCCCCCGCCGCGGTCACCGCATCGCTGATCGCCCTCGCCCCCTGCTCGTCGTAGCTGGCGAGATCGGACAGGCGTGCGGCGAGCCCCCGCCGGCGCCCGCGACCGCTCGACTCGGGGCCGAGGATCCAACGGCGCAATTCGATCGTCTCCGCACCGGTCAGCGCGGTCGCGAACATCGAATCGGCCGCATCGAAGATATGATGGCCCTCGTCGAATACGTAGCGCGTCGGCCGGGTCGCAAGTTCGCGGCCACGCGCTGCGTTGACCATCACCAGCGCGTGGTTGGCGATGACGATGTCGGCGTCGGACGAGGCGCGGGCGGCGCGCTCGATGAAGCATTTCCGGTAGTGCGGGCAGCCGGCATACACGCACTCGCCGCGCCGGTCCGTTAGCGCGGTCGAGCCGTTGCGGCGGAACAGCGTCGGCAGCCAGCCGGGGAGGTCGCCACCGACCATGTCGCCATCCGCGCTATACGCGGCCCAGCGCGCGACGAGGTGTGCGAGGATCGCCGCGCGCCCCGCGAACCCGCCTTGCAGCGCGTCCTCCAGGTTCAGCAGACAGAGATAATTCTCGCGGCCTTTCCGCGTGACGACCTTGGCCTTCCGGATTGCTGCGTCGGGATACAGGCGAGCGGTTTCCTGTCCCAACTGACGTTGCAGCGTCTTGGTGTAGGTCGAGATCCACACCGCGCCGCCGGCCTTCTCAGCCCAGAGCGAGGCTGGGGCGAGGTAGCCGAGCGTCTTGCCGATCCCGGTGCCAGCCTCGGCGAGGACGAGGTTCGGCGTATCGCGCATCGCGCGCGGGGCGAAGGCGGCGGTGGCGGCACCGGCATAGGCGCGCTGGCCGGGGCGTTCCTCGGCCCCGTGGCCGGTGAGGTCGACGAGCCGCGCTTCGGCATCGCCGGGCTCGATCGTCACGGTACGCGGGGCGGGTCGCGGCGCGTGCTCCTCCCATTCGGGGAGCGACGAGAACAGCCAACGTTCGTTGACCGCCGGCTTTTTGAGCCGCTCAGCGACGACCGGCGCCCAAGGCCAGCGGAGGCGGAACAGCGATTGCGCGGCAGTCCACGCGCCCTCACGCTCGGGCCAGTCGCCATCGGTAAGCGCCAGCATTGCCTCGGCCGCACGCAACAGAAACGGCGCGACCTCCGCATCTTCGCTCGGCACGTCGAGCCCGGTAACCCGCGCGATCCCCTTCGGCGTCGGCACCGCGAACTGCGCCGGGCGAAGGAACGCGTAGAGTTCGAGCAGGTCGAGCCCCGACAGATCGGGATACCCGAGTCGCTGCCCGACCAGCGGCGCGTTGAGCATGATGACCGGCGTATCGGCAGCGATCCGGATCGCCTCGCCTCGCCCGATCGGACGCGCGCCCTCCGCATTCGCGATCCAGATGCCGGCGTGGCTGGCGTGGAGGGCAGGATAGCGAAGCACCGTGAGACCTTGCGGCAATGAGAACGAAAGGGCAACCTCTCGCTGTTTGTTCTCCCGCGAAGGCGGGAGCCCAGTCTGGATCCCCGCCTTCGCGGGGAAACACGCTGGCGTCGGTTTCGGCCTGAAGTGCTGCCCCCTCGCGGTTGTGCAAGCCTCCACCAACAAACTCACCCATATCGGCCGTTACGCAACCGGCACGGTTCACGTGCGTTGCGCATCCATCGATACCGAACTTTACCTACATCAACAGGGACGATCATCATGCGGAAGTTTCTCATGGCGCTGAGCGCGCTCTCGCTCGCAATTCCGGCGGCTGCCGTGATCCCCACGGGCAAGGCCGAGGCACGCTCGAAGCGCGAATATCGTGGGCATGACCGTCGTTACCGCGCCAAGCGTTGCCGCCATTCGAGCGGCACGACCGGCCTCGTCGCAGGCGGCGTCGGTGGCGCGGTGCTCGGCAATGCGGTCGGCGGCGGCTTGCTCGGCACGCTGGCCGGCGGTGCAGCGGGTGCGCTCGGTGGCCGTGCGGTCGACCGGACGATCACTGCGAAGGATCGTTGCCGCTGATAGGCGCATGCGGCGGTGGGGGTGACGGATCAGAGTGCACGCGCTAGTCGCGCTGTATCATGACCGATGAACTCCGCACCGCCGCCCTTGAGTCCAAAGCCTGGCCGTACGAGGAGGCGCGCAAACTCCTCAAGCGGTATCCGAACGGCAAGTCGGGCGACCCGGTGCTGTTCGAGACGGGCTACGGACCCTCGGGCTTGCCGCATATCGGCACGTTCAACGAGGTGTTGCGCACGACGATGGTGCGGAACGCTTTCCACGCGCTGAGCGACACGCCGACGCGGCTGATCGCGTTTTCGGACGACATGGACGGCCTGCGCAAGGTTCCGGACAACGTCCCCAATGGCGACATGCTGCGCGAGCATCTCGGCAAGCCGCTGACACAAATCCCCGATCCGTTCGGCACGCATTCGAGCTTTGCCGCACATAACAACGCGATCTTGCGCGAATTCCTCGACCGCTACGGCTTCGAGTACGAGTTCGCGTCGTCGACCGAATATTACACGTCAGGCCGCTTCGACGAGGCGCTGAAGGGCGTGCTGCATCACTTCCAGGGTATCCAGGACGTGATGCTGCCGACGCTTCGAGCCGAGCGTCGCGCGACCTATTCGCCGGTGCTGCCGATCTCGCCGACCAGCGGCATCGTGCTGCAGGTGCCGATCGAGGTGATCGACGCCGAGACGGGTCTGATCGCGTTCGAGGACGAAGGCCAGCGGATCGAGCAGTCGGTGCTCGGCGGCAAGGCAAAGCTCCAGTGGAAGGTCGACTGGGCGATGCGTTGGGTCGCGCTCGGCGTCGACTACGAGATGGCGGGCAAGGACCTGATCGATTCGGTCACCCAGTCGTCGAAGATCGCGCGCGTGCTCGGCGGGCGCCCGCCCGAGGGCTTCAACTACGAGATGTTCCTCGACGAGAATGGCGAGAAGATTTCGAAGTCGAAGGGCAATGGGCTCAGCCTCGAGCAGTGGCTGACCTACGGCCCCGAGGAATCGCTCGCGTTTTACGCATACCGCGAACCCAAGAAGGCGAAGTCGCTGCACATGGGCGTGATCCCGCGCGCAGTGGACGAATATTGGCAGTTCCGCGGCAATTATGCGGGCCAGGACCTGAAGCAGAAGCTCGGCAATCCGGTCCATCACATCCACGACGGCAAGCTGCCGACCGGCGAACTGCCGGTGACGTTCGGGCTGCTCCTCAACCTCGTCGGCGTGATGGGCGATGCGAGCAAGGAGCAGGTCTGGGGGTATCTCGCCAACTACGTGCCCGATGCGTCGGCCGCGAAATATCCCGAGCTCGACCGTCTGATCGGCTATGCGCTCGCCTATAGCCGCGATTTCGTCGCGCCGACGTTGAAGCGGCGTGCCCCCGAGGGCGTCGAGGTCGCGGCGTTGGAGCGGCTGGATGCGGAACTCGCCGCGCTGCCCGCGGAGGCGAGCGCGGAGGATATCCAGAACATCGTCTACGAGATCGGCAAGACCGGCGGGTTCGACAACCTGCGCGACTGGTTCAAGGCGCTGTACGAGACGCTGCTAGGTTCAGAACAGGGCCCGCGGATGGGGAGCTTCATCGCGCTGTACGGCGTGGCGAACTCGCGGAAACTGATCGCCGAGGCGTTGGCGCGGTAAAAGGGCGAACTAGCAACGATGCACCACCCCGGCGGAGGCCGGGGCCCAATTGGGGGACGTTGCTAACTCCCCTCCACGCTTCGTTACTCTGACCTTTCAAATTGGGCCCCGGCCTCCGCCGGGGTGGTGGATGGAGCCCTTCGATTTCGCGCGCTACCTAGACGACCGTGGTAGAACATATTAGCAACAAGTCCGCCTCCCCCGATCCGGAAACCGGCATGTTTCATCGACCGCTCGCGCGTCATCGCCTGTTCTTCGCGCTCCGCCCGCCACTCCCGCTAGCGCGCCAGATCACCGCTGCGGCGTCGTGGTTCGAGACCGACGGAGACAAGCTGCGTCCCGAGCACCTCCACGTCACGATCGACATCCTCGACGACCAAGATCGCGTGTCGACGGCGTTGGAGCGGGACCTGAAGGCGATCGGCGATGCGGTCGAGGCCGCGCCGTTCGCGATCGAGTTCGATACCGTGATCGGCAGCGATCGATCCATTGCGATGCGTCACCGCCGGCAGAACGCATCCTTCGCCGCCTTGTACCAGCGGATCGCCGTAGCGCGCGAGGCGGCAGGGCTACGCGCCCGCGCCGGCTTTCGCTCGAGTGCTCACATGACGCTAGGCTACCGTGACGGCGCGCCGTTCACGCAAGACATCGCGCCGATCGGCTGGGACGTGGATGCGTTTGTGCTGGTCCACAGCCATGTCGGCCGGACCCGGCACGACGTGATCGGGCGCTGGCTGCTGAGCGGTGACGACGACCGGCAACTGGCGCTGTTCTGAGCCTTCGAATTTGCCGCGCGCGCACGATCCCGTAGGATCCCGGACGCGATCGGTTGGTTCTTCCCTCGTGACCGCGCACCAAGGAGCAACAATGCGGCTGTTCTTCGACGACGCCCAGCGAACCCATGCGCCCGCGCGCGAACTCCACAACGGCGCGTTCACCGCCTATGCCGAGACGCCCGCGCGCATCGACGCGATCCTGCACGCGATCGGTCCGGTCGAGACGCCGGAGGATCGTGGCGAGGCACCGATCCTCGCGGTGCACTCCCCCGCCTATGTCGCGTTCCTGAAAGACGCCGCGCGACTGTGGCGCGAGGCGGGGCGGGAAGGCGACGCGATCCCCTACACCTTCCCGATCCGCGGCCGCCGTCCGCTCGACCTCACCCGGATCGACGCGCTGATCGGCGCACACAGCTTCGACGCGACCACGCCGATCACGCCCGAGACCTGGGCCGCCTCCTACTGCAGCGCACAGTCCGCGCTCGCCGCGACGCACGCCGTACTCGATGGCGACCGCGCCGCGTTCGCGCTGAGCCGGCCGCCCGGCCACCATGCCGGCGCAGACTATTGCGGCGGATATTGCCACCTCAACACCGCCGCGATCGCCGCGCAGGCCGCGCGCGACGCCGGTATCGCGCGCGTCGCGATCCTCGACATCGATTATCACCACGGCAACGGCACGCAGGACATCTTCTACGCCCGCGGCGACGTGTTCTACGCCTCGGTCCACGCAGATCCCAAGACCGACTACCCGTTCTACTGGGGCCATGCCGACGAGACTGGAGAGGGCGAAGGAGTCGGCACTACGCTGAACCTTCCCCTCCCCCACGGCACGCGGATCGATGCCTTCCGCACCGCGCAGACGACCGCGCTCGACGCGATCGCCACGTTCGATCCCGGCCTGCTCGTCGTCAGCTTCGGCGCAGACACGTGGGAGGGCGATCCGATCTCGCACTTCAAGTTGACCACGCCAGATTACGCGGTCCTCGCGCGTGATATCGCGGCACGCAACTTGCCGACCGTCATCGTCATGGAAGGGGGATACGCGGTCGACGCGCTAGGCCATAACGTGGCGGCGTTTCTCGCAGGGCTCGATGCATCGTCAAGATCATATTGACGGTGACGGATCAGTGCTCCAATAACGTGTCGTCAAGATCATCTTGACGGGAGCGCGCCATGACACCATCTGACGAAACTGATCTTCGCCAGCGCGCCGCCGGCCTTGCGCTGGCGTGGCAGGAGGAACGCACCCCGTTCGCGGGCGTGGCACGCGATGAATATCCCCCGATGATCGAGGCCGCGCATGTCGTTGCCGACGAGGCACGGCTGGCGCTGCATCGCTGGATCGACGCCAGTCGCCGCGCCGGGCTGAGCTGGACCGAGATCGGTGCGCTGATCGGCATCAGCAAGCAAGCGGCGCAGCAGCGTTTCGGCGGGGGCCGTGCCGACGGAATCGAAGACACGGACCATATCGTCCGCCAAGGCGCCAACGCGTTCAACGAGATGGCGATCATGGCGGAGGAAGGCGCAAACGGCCGCGAACTGGTCGGCACCGGCATGTTCCGGCTGATCTTCGTCCAGACCGATCGCGCGTGGGAGTATCGCCGGATGGTCGGGATCGGCCCGGATACCGACGCGATGGCAGTGCACGGGTGGCGGCTCATATCGTCGTGGTTGCCGTTCCATTACTTCAAGCGTCCGGTCGGTTGATGGACCCCGCTTCGACTCCCATCGCGATCGGCACGCCCGCCTATCGTCGCCTGACGCTCGCGATGCTGTTTGCCGGCTTCTCGACCTTCTCGCTGCTCTATTCGGTGCAGCCTTTGCTGCCGCTGTTCGCCGCGCAGTTCGGGTTGACCGCGGAGGGCGCATCGCTGGCGGTGTCGCTCGCGACCGGACCGCTGGCGATCGGCATCCTGTTCGCGGGATTCGTCTCGGACCGCGTCGGCCGCCGCCCGTTGATGATCGCGGCGATGTTCGCGGCCGGCGCGCTGACCTTGGCCGCGGCGGTCGTGCCGGGGTGGAGCGGGTTGCTCGTGCTGCGCTTCATGACCGGCGTCGCGCTTGCGGGCGTGCCGGCGGTGGCGATGGCCTATGTCGCGGAGGAGGTCGATGCGGGCGCGGTCGGCGCAGCGATGGGGCTGTATATCGCGGGCAGCGCACTCGGCGGGATGGCGGGGCGACTGGTCGTCAGCATCGTCGCCGATCTCGAGGGCTGGCGCTGGGCGCTCGCCGCAGTCGGCGTCGCTGGCCTCGCAATGGCGGAGGCATTCCGCCGGCTCGCGCCGCTCTCGCGCAACTTTACGCCGAGCGTGGGACGACCGGGCGCGCTGTTGCGGAGTGCCGGCGCGCTGTTCACCGATCGCGCGATGCCGTTGCTGTATCTCGAGGCGTTCCTGCTGATGGGCGTGTTCGTCACGATCTATAACTATGCAGGCTTCCGGCTGATGAGCCCGCCCTACGGCCTCAGCCAGGCAGCCGTCGGCGGCGTGTTTCTGCTGTACGTGCTGGGGTCGGTCAGTTCGGCGAAGTTCGGGACGCTGGCCGGCCGACTAGGGCGGCGGAAGGTGTTCTGGATCCCGGTCGTGCTGTTGATCGCCGGCGTCGCGCTGACTGCGATGACGCCGCTGGTGTTGGTGATCGCCGGGATTGCGGTCGTGACGATCGGCTTCTTCGGCGCGCATTCGATCGCGAGCGCCTGGGTCGGGCGCCGCGCGCAGGGCTCGCGCGGGCAGGCGGCGGCGTTCTATCTGTTCTTCTATTACATGGGGTCGAGCGTGTTGGGATCGGCCGGCGGGTTCGCGTGGACGCATGCCGGATGGCCGGGGGTGACGGCGTTCTGCCTGTTGCTGGGCGTGGCGGCGCTGGTGATCGGGCTGGTGCTGCGCACGGTGCCGCCGCTGGTGGTGGAGCCGCCGGTACCGCAGCGAATGCCGGATCCGTGACGCACCTCCCACCGTCATCCCAGCGAAAGCTGGGATATCGTCGTTTGGCACGCGTCATCTGATACGAAGGGATACCCCAGCTTTCGCTGGGGTGACGGGATTTGGCGGGGTGGGTCGAAACTCGGGCAACGAGCACTCGTCCCTTCTACCGCGACACCACGTCCGTTGCATCAACCGGCGGCATACCCGCCATCCCCTTCGCAACCGCTTCGACCCGCTCCATGACGCGCAGGACGTTGCCGCCGGACAGCTTCGCCATATCGCCATCGCTCCACCCCCGCCGCGCCAGTTCGGCGAACAGCAGCGGATAGCCGTCGACCCCCTTTAGACCGATCGGCCCCGTCCCCTGGATCCCGTCGAAATCGCCGCCGATCCCGACATGATCGTGACCGGCGATCTTCGCGATATGCTCGACATGATCGGCCACCGTTGCAGCGGTGACCTGCGGCTCCGGATGCGTGGCGTCCCACGCTACCAACGGCGCAGGAGATTTGGCGCCATAGACGTTAGCGGGCACGCCGACCGACTTCGCAAAGGCCGAGCGTGCCACATCCCAGGCTCGCCACTCGCCCGACAGGAACGACGGGTAGAAGTTCACCATCACCACGCCGCCGTTCGCGCCGATCGCGCGCAGCAGGTCGTCGGGGATATTCCGCGGCGCATCCGCGATCCCCCGTGCGCTGGAGTGCGACGCTATCACCGGCGCCTTGGTCGCAGCCAAAGCGGCCGCCATCGTCGCGTCGGACACATGCGACACGTCGACGATCATCCCGATCCGGTTCATCTCGGCGACCACCTGCCGCCCGAAATCGCTCAATCCGTTGGCGCGCGGTGCATCGGTCGAGCTGTCCGCCCAGTTCAGGCTCTTGCCGTGCGTCAGCGTCATGTACGCCGCGCCGAGCGCGCGATACTGGCGCAGCACTGACAGCCGCCCGTCGATCTGATGCCCGCCCTCGACGCCGATCAGCGAGGCGATCCGCCCGGCCTTCTCGATCCGTCGGATATCCGCGGCAGTAGTGGCCAGTTCGAACGCCGCCGGGTTGGCGGCAACGAAGCGGCGGACGATATCGATCTCCTCCAGCGTCATCTCTACTGCGCGCGGCGCATCGGCGGGGATGTAGACCGACCAGAACTGCCCGCCGACATGGCCCTTTCGCAGGCGGGGAATATCGGTCTGGAGCGGGTTTGGCAGCCGCGCGGTGTCGACCGAGAGATCGACCGCCTCGACCTTCGCATCGTGCAGCTCGCGGATCTCCCAGGCGAGATCGTTATGCCCGTCGATCACCGGGCTGCGCTCCAGCACGTGCGCGACGCGCCGCGCGATCTGCGGGTCCGGCACCGCGGCCGGGCTCGACTGCGCGGCGATGAGCAGGAAGGCGGCGATCATCTCTTGGTCCCCCGTGACGGCCGTTTCATCCTGAAGGAGGTGATCGCGCGCGACAAGCCGGGTACGCCGTGCCGAACCAGCGCGAAGTGGCGGACTTGAAGACCAGATCGACCGAAACACCCGTCGGAAGCAGTGCCCGGACCAGCGACACGCGCCTGTCCACCGCGATCGCGATCGCGCGGCTGATCGGGATCATGGGGATCGTCTACGTCCACGCCTGGACCGGACACACAGCCGAGGAATTGGCGGCGGTGGCGTTCGGTTGGCAGGCGGTGCTGCGAACGGTGCTCGGTGAAGTGTTCGGACGTAGCGCGGTGCCGCTGCTCGGGATGATCTCCGGTTGGCTGGTCGTCTCGACCGCGACGCGCCAGCGCTACGGCGCATTCCTGCTCGGCAAGGCGCGAACGATCCTGCTGCCGATGGTTCTGTGGAACGCGATTGCGATCCTGCTGGTGGGGGCGGCGGCGGCGTTCGGCAACCTGAAGGCACCAACGCCGACGAGCATCGGCTGGACGCTCAACGAACTGGTGCCGCTCGTCCATGCGAACGACGTCAACGTGCAGATGCCGTTCCTGCGCGACCTGTTCGTCTGCATGATGATCGCCCCGGTTCTGGTGCGCGCGTCGAGCGCGTGGCTGGCGGTGGTCGCGCTGATCGCGGTGGTGTGGAGCGTGTCCGGGATGCACGTCCCGCTGTTGCTGCGACCGCAGATCCTGCTCTTCTTTACCGCTGGAATCGCCGCGCGGCGATTTGGCGTGGCGGAGCGGGTAGCGGGGTGGCCTGTCGCCCTATGCGCGCTGCCATTCGTCGCACTGATCGCGCCGCGGCTGTGGACCGCGCTGCTCGGGAACGCGTTCTTCGACGCACATCCGCATGTGATGGCGGCATTCGATATCGTGTTTCGATTGGCCTCCGCGGTGCTGTTCTGGCGGCTCGCCTGGGGCTTGGCTGGGAGCAACGTTGCGGACCGATTGCGCGGGATCGAGCGGTACGGGTTTCTCGCATTCTGCGATCACCTGGTGCTGCTGTGGCTGTTCGGGCCGATGATCGGGCTGGCGACCGGCGCGCTGGGGGCGGGGCTGTATCCGGCATATCTGCTGGTCCAGCCGTTGCTGGTGCTCGGCGTCACGATCGCTCTGGGGCAGGTGCTGATGGCGCTCTCGCCGTCAATCGCGCGGGTGCTCAGTGGCGGCCGGCTGGGGCGATCGGCTTCAGTTACTGCGTGACGGCGGATCGAGCTGGTTCACCCATTCCTGGTTATGGACGACGGTCGAGCGGACCGGCCGACCGGCCGCATCGAGCCAGGGGCGGTAGCGGAAGCGCAATTCGATCAGTCGGCAGGTGGTTGCGTCGAGCACCCCGTTTCCGCTGGAGCGCGTGACCATGCAGTGCGTGACGCTGCCGTCGGTCTCGACGGTGTAGCGCACGCCGACGATCCCGCCCGCACCGATCACCGCCTCGGCGTTGGGGAAGTCCTTGTTCTTGAAGCGGCCCTTGAGGAGGCGGGGCGGAGTCTCGTCGCCACCGTCGCCGTCGCCATTCCCGGAGCGACCGCTGCCGGTGCCGTTTCCCTCGCCGCCTGCGCCGGTCCCTGGTCCGGGAACGGGGGCCGAGCCCGTGGTGGCGTCGCTGCCGGGGCCGGGTTTCAGTGTGGCGATAACCGGGGGCGGTGGAACGATCGGGGGGATGATCGGCTTGGGAACGACGACTTCGGTCGCCTTCGAGCGGAGGTTGGCGGGGGACGCGGCGCCTTCGGGGCGGTGGCTTTTCGCGGGGCGGGGGATGATCTTGGCAGGCGGCGGTGGTGGAGGGGGTTTCGGCCCAACCGCAAACGTCTTCAGCGCATCGGGGATAGCGGTGGGAATGCCGACGCCGAGCCCGAGGATCAGCGCGTAGCCGATCACGGCGCAAAGCATCGCGGCGCCGGCAGCGGATATCAGGCGGTCGCGCGGGTTCGAGTGGACGCCGTACATGCTGGGTAATTGGGGAGGCGTGCGGTGGGCGGCAACGGGGTGGGTTGCTGTAGGCAGGTCAGTGCTTCGGAGGTTTGCCAGCATCGGCTCGATCGGGCTTAGACCAAATACCGCGAGAGGCGTCGCCTGCCAAACTCAAGCACCACCCCGGCGAAGGCCGGGGCCCAGTTGGAAAGGTCTCAGTAACGAAGCGCTACGCCTTATAAGCGACGGCGCCCAACTGGGCCCCGGCCTCCGCCGGGGTAGTGGTCGCTTGAACGCAACAAGCCCCCGTTTGTCAGCGCATCGGTTTGACATCCGCCGACCTTTACGTTCGGCAGACATAAAAACAGGCGGCGCGACCTACGTCACCCCGCCCGTTCGTGGCGCGCGACGCGGGAGTAAATCCCGCGTCGTCGGTCGGCGCTGGAGCGCCGCCGGCCGGGCTTGCTGTTGCGCGAGGCTTCGCCCGCGCAGCGGCATTCGCCTACAGCTTCGCCGTCAATTCCGGCACGATCTTGAACAGATCGCCGACCAAACCGATGTCCGCGACCTGGAAGATCGGCGCGTCCTCGTCCTTGTTGATCGCGATGATGACCTTCGAGTCCTTCATGCCCGCAAGATGCTGGATCGCGCCCGAGATGCCGACCGCGACATACACTTCCGGGGCGACGATCTTGCCGGTCTGGCCGACCTGATAGTCGTTCGGCGCATAGCCTGCATCGACCGCGGCGCGCGACGCACCGACGCCGGCGCCCAGCTTGTCCGCCAGCGGATCGATCATCGCGTGGAACTGGTCGCTCGAGGCAAGCGCACGGCCGCCCGAGACGATGATCTTCGCGCTGGTTAGCTCGGGGCGCTCGTTCTTGGCGATCTCCGAGCCGGCGAAGGTCGACAGACCCTTGTCGCCGGTCGATGCGACCGCTTCGATCTCGCCCGAGCCACCCTCGGTCGCAGCCTTGGCGAATGCCGTGCCGCGGACCGTGATGACCTTCTTCGCGTCGGTCGACTGGACAGTCGCGATCGCGTTGCCGGCGTAGATCGGGCGCGTGAACGTATCCTCGCTCTCGACCGACAGGATGTCGCTGATCTGCATGACGTCAAGCAATGCGGCCACGCGAGGCGCGATATTCTTGCCGTGCGTGGTCGACGGCGCGACGAACGCATCGTGGCTGGCCATCAGCTCGACGATCAACGGCGCGACGTTCTCGGCGAGGGCATGCGCGAACGCCGCGTCGTCGGCGACATGCACCTTGCCGACGCCCGCGATCTTCACGGCTTCGGCAGCGACGCCGTCGACGCTCTGGCCGACGACCAGCAGATGGACTTCACCGAGCTGCGATGCGGCGGTCACCGCCGACAGCGTGGCATCCTTGACGGCCGTACCGTCATGTTCGACCCAGACGAGCGTCTTCACTTGGCGACTCCCATTTCCTTGAGCTTGCCGACCAGCGCGTCGACATCGGCGACCTTGATCCCGGCCGAGCGCTTGGCGGGTTCGACCACCTTCAGCGTGGCCAGGCGCGGCGTTACGTCGACGCCGAAATCGGCCGGCGTCTTCTGCGCCATCGGCTTCGACTTCGCCTTCATGATGTTCGGCAGCGAGGCATAGCGCGGCTCGTTGAGGCGAAGATCGGTGGTGATGATCGCGGGCAGCTTCAGCGTGTCCGTCTCGGCGCCGCCATCGACTTCGCGCGTCACGTTGACCGAGCCGTCGGCGATCTCGACCTTCGACGCGAACGTGCCCTGACCCCAATTCAGGAGGCCGGCGAGCATCTGCCCGGTCTGGTTGTTGTCGTCGTCGATCGCCTGCTTGCCGAGGATCACGAGGTCGGGCTTTTCCTCCTCGACGATCTTGGCGAGGATCTTGGCGACGCCGAGCGGCTCGACCTTGGTCTCGCTGACGACGAGGATCGCGCGGTCGGCGCCCATTGCGAGCGCGGTGCGGAGCGTTTCCTGGCTCTTCTGCTCGCCGATCGAGACGACGACGATCTCGGTGACGCCCTTGTCCTTGAGACGGATCGCTTCTTCGACCGCGATCTCGTCGAACGGGTTCATGCTCATCTTGACGTTCGCCAGATCGACGCCCGTTCCGTCCGCCTTCACGCGGGGCTTCACGTTGTAGTCAAGCACGCGCTTGACCGGCACCAGCACCTTCATCGGGGTTCCTTCCAAGGTGAATCTATTCGTTTCGCCCGCTGGTTACCCGGCGGCGTTGGCCGGACAGATGGCGGTTTCGCGTCGTTTTCGCAAGTCCGGTATGGAAACATCGCTATGCCGTAGCGTCACGGGGAGATGCCGATCGGACCACCTGCCGAACAGTGTGCGACATCAACGAAAAAGGGCCCGGACGTTTCCGTCCGAGCCCCTCTTTTCGCAGAATCAGTATGCGAGATCGAAGGCGGTTAGGCCGCGACCTTCTGCACCTCTGCGACGATCTTCTTCGCGGCATCGCCGAGGTCGTTCGCGGGGACGATCGCGAGACCGGAGTTCGCGAGGATCTCCTTCCCCTTCTCGACATTCGTGCCCTCGAGACGGACGACGAGCGGCACCGAGAGGTTCACTTCCTTCGCTGCGGCGACGATGCCGTCGGCGATGATGTCGCACTTCATGATGCCGCCGAAGATGTTGACCAGGATGCCCTTCACGTTCGGATCCGCGAGGATGATCTTGAATGCCGCCGTCACCTTCTCCTTGTTGGCGCCGCCGCCGACGTCGAGGAAGTTGGCCGGGAACATGCCGTTGAGCTTGATGATGTCCATCGTCGCCATCGCCAGGCCCGCGCCGTTGACCATGCACCCGATGTCGCCATCGAGCTTGATGTAGGCGAGGTCGTACTTCGACGCCTCGAGCTCGGCCGGATCTTCCTCGGTCTCGTCGCGCAGTTCGAGCAGATCCTTGTGGCGGAACAGCGCGTTGCCGTCGAACGCGACCTTCGCGTCGAGCACCATCAGCTTGCCGTCGTTGGTGACCGCGAGCGGGTTGATCTCGATCTGCTCAGCATCGGTGCCCATGAACGCGTCATACAGCTTCGACGCGGTGTTCGCGGCCTGCTTGGCGAGATCGCCGGTGAGCTTCAGTGCTGCAGCAACGGCACGGCCGTGATGCGGCATGAAGCCGGTCGCCTGGTCGATGTCGATCGACTGGATCTTCTCGGGCGTGTCGTGCGCGACCGCCTCGATGTCCATGCCGCCTTCGGTCGAGACGACCATCATCACCCGGCCGGTGGTGCGGTTGAGCGTCAGCGCGAGGTAGAATTCCTTGTCGATGTCGACACCGTCGGTGACGTACAGGCGATTGACCTGCTTGCCCGCGTCGCCCGTCTGGATCGTGACGAGCGTGTTGCCGAGCATGTCGGTCGCGGCCGCGCGAACCTCGTCCTCGGTCTTGGCGAGGCGGACGCCGCCCTTGGCATCGGGGCCGAGCTCGACGAACTTGCCCTTGCCGCGGCCGCCGGCATGGATCTGCGCCTTGACGACATAGAGCGGTCCGGGAAGCTTCTTCGAGGCCTCGACGGCCTCCTCGACGGTCAGTGCCGCGAAACCGGCAGGCACGGGGACGCCGAACTTGGCCAGCAGTTCCTTGGCCTGGTATTCATGGATGTTCATCGGGAAGGCTCCACGCAATTTTTAGGAAACTCGGGAATTGGTTCGGCGTAAAGCACAGGGCGCGCGGCAAATCCACCCTTAAGGCATTTGCAGTTGCGTCTCGTTTGCAACAAGGTGGTTTAGGCGCGGAATAAACTCGGTTCCCGCTAGGACAATTCGCCTTTTGCCGTGGCGCTTTACCGCCCCTATATGATGTACATGGCGATATGGCTCGGCATCCTCCTGTTCCTCGGCACCGTGATCGGCATGGAAGCGTTCGCCTATGCCGCGCACCGCTGGGTCATGCACGGCTTCGGCTGGTTCCTGCATGAGAGTCACCACCGCGCGCGTCACGGTAATTGGGAACTGAACGACCTGTATGCGGCGATCTTCGCAGTGCCGTCGTTCGTGTTGCTGCTCGGCGGCGTGCAGCTCGGCTGGTGGCCTGGGTTCGCCTGGATCGGTGCGGGAATCGCCGCCTATGGCGCGATCTATTTCGGGTTCCACGACGTTATCGTGCACCAGCGGATCCCGACCCGGTATCTGCCCAAGTCGAAATACATGAAGCGGATCGTCCAGGCGCACCGCTTGCATCATGTCGTCGAGACGAAGGAGGGCAATGTGAGCTTCGGCTTCCTCGTCGCGCCTAGGCCCGAGGATCTGAAGGCCGAACTCAAGCGGCGCTCGCGTGCCGGCATCCGTGCCCCGGTGCAGCCGCGTTCCGCCAAATCCCAAGCCGCCGAATCGTAAGGCGTTTGGAGAATGGTAACCACTTAGGGAGCAGTGTTCCGGACATGACACAGCCCGTCCCCATCCCCCCCGCCGAACCGACCGGCGAGGAGCTCCGTCAGGCGCTACGCAAGGCCGTCAAGATGCGCGCGCATCTGCGCGATCGGGGTCAGACGCGATTCGAGATCGAGGTGACGGATTTGTCGCTCTCGGGGTTTCGCGCGGAGACGAGCTTCACCTTGTGGCCCGGGACGGTGGTGTGGCTGACGCTGCCAGGGTTGGCGGCGCTCGAAGCGGTGGTCGCGTGGCGTGACAAGTTCAAATACGGCTGCGCGTTCGCCAAGCCGCTGCACCCGGCGGTGTTCGAGCATATCGTGGCGCTAAGCCAGCGATAGACGCGGCAACGCCCGCGCTGGTGCGCACGCGTAGCGGTGCGCAATTGCAGGCTCGGCCGGTGGTGCCAAGGCGAACCCATCCGACGGCGGCTTTGCCGACCGTAAACTGCTTCAACATGTTTTACTGCGAACGGTAGCACCACGTCGGCAAAGCCGCCGTCGGTCGGTTCGGCATTACCGAACCGCCGGCCGAGTCGGACGCTGCCCGCTATGCGAGCATCGGCGCGGACGTGGCCGCGCCTGCGTCCGTCAATCAAACAAGCTCGATACGCTCGTCTCGTCCGCAATCCGCTTGATCGCCTCGCCGAGCAGCGGCGCGATCTGGAGGTGGCGGATCTTGCCGTGTGCGCCCTTGATCACCTCGTGATTCCCAATCGAGTCGGTGATCACCAGCTCGCGCAGTTCCGAGCCTTCGACTCGGGCGACCGCGCCACCCGAGAGAACACCGTGCGTGACATAGGCCACGACATCCTCTGCCCCCGCCTCCTTCAGCGCAGCGGCCGCGTTGCAGAGCGTGCCCGCCGAATCGACGATGTCGTCGATCAGGATGCAGAAGCGTCCCTCGACTTCACCGATGATGTTCATCACCTCCGACTCGCCCGCGCGCTCGCGGCGCTTGTCGACGATCGCGAGCGGGGCGTTGTCGAGTCGCTTGGCGAGCACGCGCGCGCGCACCACGCCGCCGACGTCGGGCGACACGACCATCAAATTCTTGCCCTTGAACCGCGCGAGGATATCCGCCGACATCACCGGTGCCGCATAGAGGTTGTCGGTCGGGATATCGAAGAAGCCCTGGATCTGGCCCGCATGCAGATCGACCGACAGCACGCGGTTGGCACCGGCAACGGTGATCAGGTTCGCGACCAGCTTGGCCGAGATCGGCGTGCGCGGGCCTGGCTTCCGGTCCTGCCGCGCATAGCCCATGTACGGGATCACCGCCGTGATGCGCCGTGCCGACGCACGCTTGAGCGCGTCGATCATGATCAGCAATTCCATGAGATTGTCGTTGGCGGGATAGCCGGTCGACTGGATCACGAACACGTCCTCGCCGCGGACGTTCTCGTTGATCTCGACGAAGACCTCCTCGTCCGCGAACCGCCGCACGCTGACGTCGGTCAGCGGGATCTCGAGATAAGCGGAGATCTCCTGCGCGAGTGGCAGGTTCGAATTGCCGGTCATCAGTTTCATGAAAGTCTTCCCCGCTCGATCACGCGCACCCCTTAGGCGCACGAATCGTGTCGTGGAAGGGTTTGCCCGCCGACCCGCCGCTCCGTACAGCGGCGGGATGACCGTGATCACCCGTTTCGCCCCCTCGCCCACCGGCCGCCTGCACGTCGGCAACATCCGCACCGCCCTCCACAACTGGATGTTCGCGCGGGCGAATGGCGGCACGTTCGTGCTGCGGATCGACGATACCGATCCCGAACGCAGCGAAGAGCGCTTCGTCGACGCGATCCGCGCCGATCTCGACTGGCTCGGGATGACGCCGGATGCGGAGGAGCGGCAGTCGGCGCGGTTCGCTTTGTACGAGGCGCGGTTCGCGGCGCTGGTGGCGAGCGGGCATGTGTACCCGGCGTACGAGACGACGCAGGAGCTAGACCTGAAGCGGAAGATCCAGGCGGGGCGCGGGTTGCCGCCGATCTACGATCGGGCGGCGCTGGCGTTGGACGACGAAGCACAGGCGAAGCTGGAGGCGGACGGGGTGAAGCCGCATTGGCGGTTCAAGCTCGATCACGACTCGGCGATCGCGTGGGACGACCTGATCCGCGGCGTGGCGCATTTCGAGGCGAGGACGATGAGCGATCCGGTCATCCGCCGCGCGGATGGGTCGTGGCTGTATATGCTGCCATCGGCGATCGACGATGCCGAGATGGGCGTGACGCACGTGGTGCGCGGCGAGGATCACGTGTCCAACACCGCGCTCCAGTTGCAGATGTTTGCCGCGCTCGGCGTCACGCCGCCGCGGTTTGCGCACGAAGCATTGCTGACCGGGGCGGAGGGGAAACTGTCGAAGCGGCTCGGCTCGCTCGGCGTCGATCATTTCCGCGAGGTCGGGATCGAGCCGCAGGCGGTGCGCGCGCTGCTCGCGCGGATCGGGACGAGCGATCCGGTCGAACCGATCACCGACGCCGCGCCGCTGATCGCGGGGTTCGACTTCTCGCGGTTCGGCCGCGCGCCGGCGCGGTTTGACGAGGCGGAACTGGCGGCACTGAACGCGCGGATCCTCCATGCTCTGCCGTATGAGGCGGTGGCCGAGCGGTTGCCGGAGGGCATGGATGTGGCGGCTTGGGAGGCGGTCCGGCCGAACCTCGTGACGCTGGCGGATGCGGTGGACTGGTGGGGCGTGATCGAGGGGCCGGTTGCGGTCGCGGGCGACGTCGATGCGGCGTATCTCGATCAGGCGTTGGCGGCCACTGGGGAGATCGACTGGTCGAGCGACCCCTGGCATGCGCTGACGGCGCGGTTGAAGGTGGAGACGGGGCGGAAGGGGAAGGCGTTGTTCCTGCCGTTGCGCCGTGCGCTGACCGGGCGCGATCATGGGCCGGACATGGCGGCGCTGCTGCCGCTGATCGGGCGCGAGCGGGCTTTGGAGCGGTTGGCGGCGCGCTGATTGAGCTCCCACAAGCTCGCCCGAAAAAGCATGTTCTCCCGCGAAGGCGGGAGCCCAGTCTGAGCTCCCGCCTTCGCGGGAGAGCAAGGAAGGGCGGGCTGCGGCCGATCCAATCGTAACAACTATACTTCGCCGCAGTCACTTTAGTTGCGGTCGAAAGAAGCCTCCCACCTTCCCCAACGCCGCCACCCCGGCGGAGGCCGGGGCCCAGTTGGAAAGGTCGCAGTAACGTAGCGCCGGCTTCAGTTAGCAATGTCCCCAACTGGGCCCCGGCCTCCGCCGGGGTGGTGGCGGTGGGACTGAGAACGCTGCAAACCTGATCGGTTGGTGCGTCGAACCATTCCGGCTGGTCGAGCAAATCGCGATCGTATTCGACGCCGACGAAACGTCGATAAAATAGCGCCCAAGACATTCCCTCACCGCCCCTCCAACCCCCTTGCCCCCAAAATGTAATGATGTACCATCCCAACCGGCGGTACCTATCTCGCCGCCATCCTCGAGGAGAAGCGAAGGAGACGGTAATGTACGCGGATCGACTGAACCGGACGGGCGGATTCAATCCCGGGAGCCTCGGCGTCGCGCTGGCGATCAACTGCGCGGTGATCGGAGCCTTGTTCTTCGCAGCGCCGAACGTGCTGCCGTTCGTGCCCGACAAGCCACTCGTCACCTACGTGCCGTACACCCCGCCACCGCCGCCCGAGCCAACCCCGCCCGCCGATCCGCTGATCCGCCAGCAACCGCGGCCGGCCCCGCGTCCCGATGCACCGATCCCGCAGGTACCAACGCAGACGGAGACCGGCTTCACGGTTGCCCCCGATCCGCTCCCCTACACGCCGCCGATCGGAGTCGAAGGCGCGGGCACCGGCACCGTCGCGGTCGATCCGCCGAAATTGCCGCCGCTGTTCGTCCAGCCCGGCATCGACCCGCGATACGCCGCCGACTTCCAGCCGAGCTACCCATCCGAGGAACGCCGCGCCGAGCGCGAGGGCCGGGTCGTGGTGCGCGTGCTGGTCGGCATCGACGGTCGCGTGAAACAGGTCGAGCGGGTCAGCGCGACCACCGACGCGTTCTACCGGGCAACGCTCGACCGCGCACTGGCGAAATGGCGGTTCAAGCCGGCGACACGCGACGGCGTTCCGGTCGAGGCATGGCGATCGATGGCGCTGACGTTCGTGCTCCAGAACTAAAGCTTGCGAGGCGCGGGGCTGGCCTAGCCGGCCCCGCCCCCCTATCTTGCGCGACATGGGCTTTTTCAGTCGTTTCACGCCGATCGTCGCCTATCGCGACCTGCGGCTCTTCCTCAGCCAGCGCCGGCCATACGAGCTCATCTTTCTCGTGGCGGCGCTCGGCGTCACCAGCTTCCTGATCTACGCGTTCATGAAGGACTCGTACGTCGAGAAGGAATACCGGCCGAAGATCATCTACGTCGAGCAATGGCCCGCGGATCGCACCGATGCGCAGATCATCGCGCAACAGAAGATCGATGCGCCGATCAAGGCCAAGGCGCTCGCCGAGCAGAAGGCACGCGAGGACGCACAGCGCGCTTCGTTCAAGCGCCTCGACGACAAGCTAAAGGCCATGGGAATCTGACCCAGGCTGACGCGCGCTTGATGGGCGCCGCGCTGGCACTGGCCGAGCGCGGCCGAGGACGGACCGCGCCCAACCCCAATGTCGGCTGCGTGATCGTGCGCGAAGGCCAGGTGGTCGGGCGCGGTTGGACGCAGGTCGGCGGACGTCCGCATGCGGAGGCGATGGCACTGGCTGAGGCTGGTGCGAACGCGCGAGGGGCTACGGTCTATGTGACGCTGGAGCCGTGCGCGCATCAGTCGTCGCGTGGGCCGGCGTGTAGCGACCTGCTGATCCAGGCAGGCGTTGCGCGTGTTGTTGCCGCCCTCGAAGACCCCGACGCACGAACGGCAGGCAAGGGATTTGCCCGGCTTCAGGCGGCCGGCATCACGGTGACGCGCGGTGTTGGCGCGAACGAAGCCGGACGTTCGATGGCCGGCTTTCTCGCCCGGCAGGCGCTCGGTCGCCCTCATGTTACCCTGAAGCTCGCGACCTCGCTCGACGGCGGCATCGCGATGGCGGACGGGTCGAGTCGCTGGATCACCGGCCCGCAAGCCCGCGCCCACGCACATCTCGAGCGGAGCCGGCACGAGGCGATCCTCGTCGGTCGCGGCACGTATGACGCCGATGCGCCGCGACTCGACGTGCGGCTACCGGGTCTGGAAGCTCGCGGACCGACGCGCGTGCTTTTATCTTCGACCGTCCAAGACGTGCCCGGTTGGACCGTCATCGCCGCCCCGCACGACATCGCCACCCTCACCGGTGTCGACCACATCCTCGTCGAAGGCGGCGCGGCCGTAGCGTCGGCGTTCCTCGCGGCAGATCTAGTCGACCGCATCCTTCTCTACCGCGCACCGATCCTGATCGGCGGCGGCAAGCCCGCACTCCGCGACATCGGCCTCACCGACCTGGCCGAAGCGCATCATCGCTGGACGCCAGTCGATGCGCGGCAACTTGGCATGGACCGGCTCGAGGTCTACGAGCGCGAACGAAACGAGGCATAATGTTCACCGGAATCGTCACCGACATCGGCACCGTCACAACCGTGGAATCGCCCGGCGATACGCGTGTAGTCGTGAGCACCGCCTATGATACCGCCACCGTCGATCTCGGCGCGTCGATCTCCTGCTCGGGCGTCTGCCTGACCGTGGTCGACAAAGGCCCCAACTGGTTCGCGGTCGACGTCTCGGGCGAGACGATCAGTCGCACCGCGCGCGATCAGTGGACGCAGGGTCGCAAGTTCAACCTCGAACGCGCGATGAAGCTCGGCGACGAACTCGGTGGCCATATCGTCACGGGCCACGTCGACGGCCTCGGCACCGTCGTCGCGCTCGCGGAGGAAGGTGGATCGCACCGCGTCACCATCCGCGCGGGTGCAGACATCGCGCCGTTCATCGCACCCAAGGGTTCGGTGACGGTCGATGGCGTCTCGCTCACGGTAAACAGCGTTCAAGACATCGACGGGGAGGTCGAATTCGGCCTCAACATCATCCCGCATACCTGGGCGGTCACCACGCTCGGGACGATCCAGATGGGGCAGTCGGTCAATATCGAGATCGACGTCCTCGCCCGCTATCTCCAACGCATGGAGCATTACCGTGTCAAAGCCAGCTGAACTCGCCCGTCTGAAGCACGGTTACCTCTCCAGCCCCGAAGAGATCATCGACGAGGCGCGCAACGGCCGGATGTTCATCCTGGTCGACGACGAGGATCGCGAGAACGAGGGCGACCTTGTCATCCCCGCGCAGATGGCGACGCCGGAGAAGATCAACTTCATGGCGAAGTTCGGTCGCGGCCTGATCTGCCTCGCGCTGACCAGGGAGCGGACCGAAGAACTCGGGCTCGAGCTGATGAGCCGCAACAACGGCACGCGGCACGAAACCGCGTTCACCGTGTCGATCGAGGCGCTCGAAGGCGTGACGACGGGCATCTCGGCCGCCGATCGCGCGCGCACCATCGCGGTCGCGGTCGATGCGACCAAGGGCAAGCCGGATATCGTCACCCCCGGCCACGTCTTCCCGCTGGTCGCGCGCGACGGCGGCGTGCTGATCCGCGCCGGCCATACCGAGGCGGCAGTCGACGTCGCGCGGCTCGCCGGGCTCAACCCCTCGGGCGTGATCTGCGAGATCATGAACGAGGACGGCACGATGGCGCGGATGGACGACCTCGTCACCTTCGCGCAGTTCCACAACGTCAAGATCGGCACGATCCGCGACCTGATCGCCTATCGCCGCCGCCACGATCACCTCGTCGAGAAGCGCGCCGAGGCGAAGTTCACCTCCGAATGGGGTGGCGACTGGAGCGCGTTGACGTTCTGGAACAAGGCGACCGGCACCGAGCAGGTCGCACTGGTCAAGGGCAAGATCGACCCCGCCAAGCCGACGCTCGTCCGCATGCATGCGCTGTCGCCGTTCGCGGACATCTTCGGCGAATCGGGCGATCGCGGTCGCATCCTCGCGCGCTCGATGCAGATGATCGCGGACGAGGGCGCGGGCGTGATCGTCGTCATCAACCGTCCGCGCAGCAACACCTTCACCTCGGCGGTGATGAAGAAGGCGGGCGCAGAGATCACCCCGGACATGGAGGAACTGCGCGACTACGGCGTCGGCGCGATGATCCTGACCGAACTCGGCGTCCACGACATGGTGCTGATCACCAACACGCATCACACGCTGGTCGGCCTCGACGGCTATGGCCTGTCGATCGTCGGCGAGCGCCCGATCGCGTCCCTGAACACGGAAAAGAGCAACTGATGGCGCATCTCCTCATCGTCGAAGCCCGGTTCTACGATCACCTCAACGACCTGCTGGTCGAAGGCGCGAAGGCCGCGATTGAAGCCGCCGGCCACACGCACGAGACGATCACCGTGCCCGGTGCGCTCGAAGTCCCCGGCGCGATCGCGCTGGCGGCCGAGAGCGAGACGTTCGACGCCTATGTCGCGCTGGGCGTCGTGATCCGCGGCGAGACCTATCATTTCGAGATCGTCGCGGGCGAGAGCGCACGCGGGATCATGCAGCTGACGATGGACGGCCTGTCGATCGGCAACGGCATCCTGACCACCGAGAACGAGGCGCAGGCGCTGACCCGCGCAAAGCCCACCGAAGGCGACAAGGGCGGTGGCGCGGCGAAGGCGGCGTTGACGATGCTGGCGCTCAAGGACCGCTTCATCGCATGACCGCGCCGGTGCTCCTGACGGAGCGCCTGTTGCTCCGGCCCTTGGGACCGGAGGATGCCGAGGCGTGGTATGCGTTCCACGCCGATCCCGTCACGATGCGCCATCTCGGTGGTGTGCAGTCGCGCAGCGTCGCCTGGCGTGGGCTGTGCGCGATGACGGGCGCGTGGAGCATTCGCGGCTTCTCGATGTTCGCGGTGACGCGACGCGATACCGGCGAATGGATCGGCCGCGTCGGTCCGTGGCAGCCCGAAGACTGGCCGGGGACGGAGATCGGCTGGGGACTCGCATCGCAGTTCTCCGGTCGCGGGTTCGCGCGCGAGGCTGCGACGGCGACGATCGACTATGCGGTCGATGTGCTCGGCTGGACCGACATCATCCACACCATCGCACCCGACAACGCCGAGTCGATCGCGCTCGCGCAACGGCTCGGGTCGACCAACCGCGGCCGAACGACACTTCCCCCGCCGCTCGAAGCGCTGCCGGTGGACGATTGGGGCCAGAGCGCCGCCGACTGGCGGGCGCGGAGAACAGGGCGTGGGTGACGTGATCAACCTGCGACTCGTCCGGAAGCAGCGGGCTCGCGAGGAGGCCTCGTCGAGGGCGGATCAGAACCGCAGGCTGTTCGGGCGGACGGTGGCCGAGAAGGCGGCCGACGCGGCTGCGAAGACTCGGATCGAGAAGACGCTGGATGGCGCGCGGCTCGATTCCATCTCCGACACGTTCGAGGAGTAACCTCGCCCTCGTCTTGCCGACGGCCGCTGTGGGTCCCTCCCCTTGCGAGCGCCAGACCGAACCAACGTCCAACCTACGATCGTCCTCCTGACGGGGGAGGATCGATGAGGTCCGCATTCGACACATAGCGGCTCGCTTACCGAATGTCGGTCGTGCACCCTGAAGACAGTCGCGGCCTCGACCGCCTCGCCCGCCGCTGCGCAGGAACGTCCCACGTCGCGCACCGTTATGCCTGCGTAACAAGGGGGCTATCATGATCTCGGATGCGAATGCGACGTGGCTCGCCAAGCTCGGCTTTGCCGCGCGCGGCGTCGTGTATATCCTCGTCGGCTGGTTCGCGGTCGATGCCGCGTTGCACGGTGGCGAGATCGCCGACAACCAGGGCGCGATCGGGTCGATGGCGGGCGGACCGCTCGGCCCGGTATTGCTCGCGATCGTGGCTGCAGGGTTGCTCGGCTATGCGGTCTGGCGGCTGACCGAGGCCGCCGCGAATCCCGAGCAGATCACCCGCGATGCCAAGGGCAGCCTCAAGCGGATCGGTCACATCGTCAGCGGCATCGCGCATCTGATCCTGGCCTGGACCGCGACCCGGCTCGCGCTCGATCTGGGCAAGGGCAAGATCGCCGTCTCGCCCGGTGACGAAAGCGCGCGGGACTGGACCGCGCTCTTGCTCGACCAGCCTGCCGGGCGCGTTCTGGTCGGCGCGGTCGCGCTCGGTGTGCTGGTCGCGGCCTTCCAGCAGGCGCAGAAGGCGTGGCGCGGCGATTTCATCCGTGAGTTGCGCGGCGATGCCCCTGCCCCCGGCTATGTCTGCACGATGGGTCGGATCGGCTACGGCGCGCGCGCGCTGGTGTTCCTGATCGTCGCCGGGCTGTTCGCGCTCGCCGCCTGGACCGCGCATGCGAGCGATGCGGGCGGGGTGGCCGAGGCGCTGGAGCGGCTGCAATCGCAACCGGGTGGCAAATGGCTGCTCGCGCTGACCGGGATCGGTCTGGCGCTGTTCGGTGCGTACAGTCTGGTCGAGGCACGCTTCCGGCGGCTCCACGTCGACCTGCCGGGTACCGATTAGGGTTTTCCTCTCAGCGGAAGCCCATTCCTATAGCGGAAAAAGATCACCGTCTCATCAGGCTCTCGTTAAGGCCCTGATGTTAATGGAGATCAGTATGTACACGATCAGCTTCGACGTCCCGACCAAGACACTCACCATCGTCACCGAAGGGTTCTGGTCGGTCGCGACGACCGCGGCATTCTCCGCCGAACTGCTCGCGCGGGGCACTGCGGCACGTCTGTATCACGGCCGGTTCGTCGTGCTCGCCGACCTTCGCAAGGCGGCGATCCAGCCGTTGAAGGTGATCGATGCGCTCGAAGCGATGATGCCCAAGGCGCTGAAGGTCACGTCGGCGCCGATCGCTGCGGTGGTCGCCTCTCATTTGGCCAAGCTCCAGACCGAACGCTATCTGAAGGCCGAGAACTGCCGGACCTTCCTCGATATCGACGAGGCGAAGGCGTGGTTGGCCGGGGATCGCGCAGCCGCCTGATCGGCCGTCAGTTCTCTCCGGTCGTTTCGAGCAAAGCCGCCTCGACCTCCTCGATCGTGATGCCGAACGCGCCGGCAAGCCCCGACAAGGACGCGCCGCGATCGGCGAGCGTGCGGATCCGCGCGGTGTCGACGATGGTCTTGTAGCTGCGCGTGTCGCGGTCGGTCTTCGATTCCTCGCCGCTACGCGCGAGCGCGCCCGAACGACGGCGTTTGGAAATCTTAAGCGCCTCGACATCGTTGGTCGGCGGCGCATCGAGCCGCGCCTTGATCCGCTGATCCTCCTCGATCCGACGGCTTTCACGGGCACGTTCGCGTTCCTGGGACTGGAGATCACGTTGGGCGGCGCGCGACTCGGATCGCTGTTCGGACGCGGCAAGCCGCTCCTTCGCGCGCTGCTCGCGGCCGTTCGCGCGCTCCTCCGCTCGCTTCGCGGCGCGGTCGGCGGTGCCCGGCATGAGCGGTCCCGTTCTCCTGCCGCCGCTCGGCCAGCCGTCGCTCATTGCACATCCTGTCGTCACCGGTGCGCCGTACGACGCGGAGGCGCGCTGCTAAGCGATGGCGGCGCGGGTGACTAGGGTCTCTATGTCGTCTCCCCCCACCCTCCGTTATCCCAGCGAAAGCTGGGATCTCACCGTGGGGCGAATGTCGCGAGCCACGAGGGATACCCCAGCTTTCGCTGGGGTGACGGTGTTAGGGTGGGCAGTCGGAGCAAGGTCGCGACTTGGCGTACGCGGGTTATGCGTTGGCAGTCTCAAGCGCGGGGTAGTCGATGTAGCCCTCGGGGCCCTGACTGTACCACGTCTTCGCATCGTCCTTCGCGAGCGGTGCGCCGGTGCGCAGGCGCTCGGGCAGGTCGGGGTTGGCGATGAACGTGCGACCGAAGGTGATCGCATCGGCATTGCCCGAATCGAGCTCGGCCTGCGCCTCCTCGACGGTCGTGTAGTCCGAATTCACGATCAGCACGCCGTTGAACACCTTGCGGATCGCCGGGCTGAGCTTCGGCACGTCGGTCTTGCCGAACGTACCATCGGGGCCAGGCTCGCGCAGTTCGAGGAACGCGATGCCGAGATCCGACAGCGCCTTGGCAGCGGCGGTGAACAGCGCCTCGGGGTTGCTGTCGTCGACACCCTGCGAATCACCGTTGGGCGACAGGCGGACGCTGACGCGGTCGGCCCCTGCGACCGAGATCACGCGCTCGGCGACTTCACGGAGCAGGCGGACACGGTTCTCGATCGAGCCACCATATTCGTCGGTGCGGAAGTTCGCGTTGTCGCGTAGGAACTGGTCGATCAGATAGCCGTTCGCCGCGTGGATCTGCACGCCGTCAAAGCCGGCCGCGAGCGCGTTCTTGGTTGCCAGCTCATAGTCGTTCAGCAGGCGCGGGATCTCGTTGGTCTCGAGCGGACGCGCGACCTCGAAGTCCTTCTTGCCCTCGAACGTGTGCGCTTGGCCTTCGGTCTTGGTGGCCGACGACGACACGGGCTGGGTCTCGTACACCGACGAATGGCCCTGGCGACCCATGTGCCAGAGCTGCGCGACGATCCGGCCACCAGCGGCATGGACCGAGTCGGTGACCGGCTTCCAGGCGGCAACCTGCGCGTCGGTCCACAGACCCGGCGCGAACGGCCAACCAAGGCCTTCGCGGCTGATGCCGGTGGCTTCCGAGATGATCAGGCCGGCGCTCGCACGCTGCGTGTAATACTCGACCATGATGTCGGTCGGCACCGCATCCCTGTCGGCACGCCCGCGGGTGAGCGGCGCCATGATGATGCGGTTCGGCGCGTCGACGGCACCAAGGGTAATCGGATCGAAAAGGCTAGGCATGGGGGCTCCTTATTGGCCTGACGGGCGGAAGATAGGAGGCTACAGGGCGGCATGCATCGCCCCGACCCGCAAAGATTATCTAGCGTGCCCGATACGCCGCACGGTTTGACGCCGGCCGCGCAAAGTGTTGCCGCGCCGGGACTTATCGCCTTTGCGGCGCTTCTGGTGGCGAACGTCGCGCTGGCGTTCGGGCCGTGGTTCGTGCGCGCGACCGAGGTCGGTCCCGTGGCTGCGGGGTTCTGGCGGCTGACGCTGGCGGTGCCGTTCCTGGTCGTGCTCGCGGTCCAGCAGGGCGCGCGGCCGATGCGGCTCGGGTGGAAATTGTGGGCGGGGCTGCTCGCGGGCGGGGTGTGCTTCGCGGCCGATCTCGGCACGTGGCATCTCGGCATCCTGCGCACGACGCTCGCCAACGCGACGCTGTTCGGCAACGTCGCGACGCTGATCTTCCCGATCTACGGCTTCCTGATCGCCCGCAGCTGGCCGACGCGGACGCAAGGGTTCGCGCTGGCCCTGGCGGCGGCGGGCGGCGCGTTGCTGCTCGGGCGGTCGTATCAGCTCGATGCGAAGAACCTGGCGGGTGATCTGTTCTGCCTGCTCGCGGGACTGCTCTACACGATCTATTTCGTCCTGATGGCGCGAGCACGGGCGACGCTGGCGCCGATGTCCGCGCTGACGCTGGCGACGCTGGCGGGGATCGTGCCGATGCTCGTATTCGCGCTGGCGATGGGTGAGCGCGTGATGCCGACGCATTGGGGGCCGCTGATCGGGCTTGCCCTTTGCAGCCAGGTGCTCGGCCAAGGGTTGATGATCTATGCGCTCGGCCGCTTCACGCCGCTGGTCATCGGGATCGCGCTGCTGATCCAGCCGGTGGTCGCCGGTATCGTAGGTTGGCTCGTCTATGGCGAGCGGCTCGGTGCGGCGGATCTGGTCGGTGTCGTGATGGTGGCGGTCGCGCTGGTGCTCGTCCGTCGGGGACCTCCCCCGGAAGTCCCCCTTGAAGACACGCTTGATACGCCTGATTTTGAACGGCAGGAGACGGTATGACCCAAGACCTTACGCTCGACGAAATCCGCGCCCTGCTCGCCCCCGGCATCGCCGCCAACGCGGCGTTCGACGGCTGGAGCGATGCCGCGCGCGACATGGCCGCGCAGGCCGAGGGAATCGACACCGACATCGCCGCGCTCGCGTTCAAGGACGGGCCGGTCGACATGATCGACGCGTGGTTCGCGCATATCGATGGCGTGATGCTCGCGACAGTGCCCCCCGAGCGCCTCGCACTGATGAAGATCCGCGAGAAGATCACCGCGCTGGTCGAGGCACGGCTCGATGCGACGTCGATCGACCGCGAATCGCTGCGGCGCGCGCTGGCGATCCTCGCGCTCCCGCAGAACCTCGCGAAGGCGACACGGCTCGGCTGGCGGACGGTCGACACGATCTGGCGCGCCGCCGGCGATGTCGCGACCGACTATAATTATTACACCAAGCGGACAATCCTGCTCGGCGTGTACGCGTCGACGATCACGGTCTTCCTCGACGACGAGAGCGAAGGCCTCGCCGACTCCCGCGCGTTCCTTGGTCGGCGGATCAACGGGATCATGCAGTTCGAGAAGGCCAAGGCCGGGTTCCTCAAGCGCACTGAGCACGGTTTCAGCCTGTCGCGATTCGTCGGCCGGCTGCGCTATCCGACCGCCTGAAGCCGAGAACGGTCCGCTAAGTAACTCTGCCCTCTAAGTTTCGTCCGTATGGCGCGACGTGGAGGCGGTAGTAACTAACCGCGGTTAGGGCTTTCCTTCGACCGGGGTTACTGATAATCAGTCGCATCATGGACACTCGCCCCGATCGTTCCGTCAGCCTCGAAACCCTGCCGCGCAAGCAGCATGCGATTGTCGCCGCGATCGAATGGGCGCGGCTTGCAGGGCCGGAGGCGCGTCGACTCCGCGAACTGGGTTTCGACGAGGGTGTCGATGTCGAGGTCCTGCACCGCGCGACGTTAGGCCAAGGTCCGATCGCCTGCCGCATCGGTCGCATGACCGTCGCACTCCGCCGCGCGGTCGCCGGAGCGATCCACGTCTCGCCAATGCCTGCCGCGGCCGAATAACCCTTTAGAATGAACGCAGCACCGCTGGTTGCGCTGGTCGGCAATCCCAATGCCGGCAAGAGCGCGCTGTTCAACGCGCTCACGGGTGCGCGCCAGAAGGTCGGCAATTATCCCGGCGTCACGGTCGAGCGGAAGGTCGGGCGGCTGATGCTCGATGACGGCCGACCGGTCGAACTGGTCGACCTCCCCGGCGCATACAGCCTCGAACCCTCCTCCCCCGACGAGCGGGTCACGCGCGACGTCGTCACCGGCACGCAGGACGGCGAGCGCCTGCCCGACGCACTGGTCGTCGTCGTCGACGCTGCCAATCTCGATAACCACCTCCGCTTCACGCTCCAGCTGATCGCGCTCGGCCTGCCGGTCGTGGTCGCGCTCAACATGGTCGATCTCGCCGAGCGCGACGGGTTGAAGCTCGACCCCAAGGTGCTCGAACGCGAACTCGGCGTGCCGGTGATCCCGACCGTCGCGGTGCGCAAGCGCGGCCTCGACGAGTTGAAGGCGGCGCTGTCCGGCATCGTCGTCAACGGCCCGATGCGTCTGCGAAAGTCTGACGGCAGCGTGCAGGACGACATCGTCACGCTCCAGCGCCGCGCCCGCCAGATCGCGACGTCCGCGACCGTCTCCGAGACGCAGGTCCGCCGCTGGACGCACATGCTCGACGCGGTCGCGCTGCACCCCGTCGCCGGCCCGATCCTGCTGCTCGCGATCATGTTCCTGATGTTCCAGGCGGTGTTCAGCTGGGCACAGCCGTTCATGGACGCGATCGATGCGGGCTTCACCGCGTTGCAGGGGTTCCTGACCGCCGAAATGCCCGATTCGCTGCTCCGCTCGCTGCTGGTCGACGGCGTGATCAAAGGCGTCGGTGCGGTGATCGTGTTCCTGCCGCAGATCCTCATTCTGTTCCTCTTCATCCTGGTGCTCGAGGCGAGCGGCTACATGGTCCGCGCGGCGTTCCTGATGGACCGCGTGATGGCGAGCGTCGGGCTGTCGGGTCGCGCGTTCATCCCGCTGCTGTCGAGCTTCGCCTGCGCGATCCCCGGGATCATGGCGACGCGGACGATCGACGACGAGAAGGACCGCCTGACCACGATCCTGATCGCGCCGCTGATGACGTGTTCCGCGCGCCTGCCGGTCTACACGCTGATCATCGGTGCGTTCATTCCCAATACGCAGGTGCTGCCGTTCGTCGGGTTGCAGGGGCTGGTGATGCTCGGGCTGTACGTGATGGGCATCGTCGGCGCGTTCGTCGCGGCGCTGGTGCTGCGCCGGACCGTCACCAAGGGCGTGTCGTCGGGCTTCATGATGGAGATGCCGAAATACCAGTGGCCGCAGTGGCGCGACGTCGGCATCGGCCTGTGGAGCCGCGCGCAGATCTTCCTGAAGCGCGCCGGCGGGATCATTCTGACCTCGACCATCATCCTGTGGGTGTTGCTGAGCTTCCCCAAGCCGCCCGAGCAGCCCGCCGGCGCGCCAAAGATCTCGGCGGTCGATTATTCGGTCGCCGGGCGCATTGCGAACGGCATCGCGCCGATCTTCGCGCCGATCGGCTTCAACCGCGACATCGTCCTCGCGCTCATCCCGGCGATGGCCGCGCGCGAAGTCGCGGTCGCGGCGATCGGCACCGTCTATGCCATCGACGATCCCGACAGCAACCAGGGCGGCAAGGCGATGGTCGAGAACCTCCGCGGCCGCTGGAGCCTGCCGACCGCACTCGCCTTCCTGATGTGGTTCGTGTTCGCGCCGCAGTGCATTTCGACCATCGCCGTCACCCGTCGCGAGACCAATGGGTGGAAATGGCCCGCCTTCATGGTTGGCTATTTGTTCGCCGCCGCGTACATCATGGCGGGTATCACATACTGGCTGGCGGTAGCCGCTGGTTTGTAGGTGATGCACTGAGCGGACTCCAAATCCGTTCAAGGCGTAGGTCCTGGTCCTTCTCCCCAGAAGCGATCATCCCTTCCACCGGGTAATCTGCACCCAGGTCCTACGCCGCTACCGTATATTCGTTCATGCTCGTCTGAGCAATCAAACCTTACTAGTGGAGTCCTGGGTTCGTGGCAGGCAGCGTCAACAAGGTCATCATCGTCGGCAATCTGGGTCGCGACCCGGAGAGCAAGGCGTTCCAGAACGGCGGCAAGGTCGTCAACCTGCGCATCGCGACATCGGAGTCCTGGAAGGACAAGATGTCGGGCGAGCGCAAGGAAAAGACCGAATGGCATTCGGTCGCGATCTTCAACGAAGGTCTCGCGAACGTCGCCGAGAAGTATCTGCGCAAGGGCTCGAAGGTCTATATCGAAGGCGCTCTCCAGACCCGGAAGTGGCAGGACGCGCAGGGCCAGGACAAGTACTCGACCGAGATCGTGCTGCAGGGCTTCAACAGCGTCCTGACGATGCTCGACGGCTCGAACGGCGGCGCAGGCGGCGGTGCAGGCGGCGGCGGCGGTGGTAGCCGCGGCGGTGGCGACGACTGGGCCGGCGGTGGCGGCGGCAACGACTTCGGCGGTGGTTCGTCGGGCGGCG